>DFBN01000120.1 GCA_002366635.1 Caldifarciminota bacterium UBA3079
CCGATAGCTGACCGTCGCTGAAGTAGAGCTGGTTGTCAGCCATTTGGCTTTCTCGCAGAAAGGGCAGATATGAGGCAATAGGATTCATGATGATTCCCGATGGCGAAAGATAGCGGCTGTGCTACGAATGTCAAGGATGCGGCGAGATTGACCGGGCCTTTTTGGTCGAGTTGAAAAGCTCTGAAAAGGCGTTGGCTAGAAAAATCGGCTGTGTCTAATCAGTTAACCCCGGTCTATTCTTTTGGGCCTTTTTGCCGGTGGGTTTTTCTTTTTCGGCCTGAAAGCTCTTGTAAATATCGGCCAGTTCCAGGAGCCGCTTTTTCACGAGTCCGTTGACCGAATCGGCAGGATAGCCTTTCTTACTGAGCTTTCCCGCTTTCACGCCGGTGAGAAGCTCAATTCCCTTGTCAATCGTGTCAACCGCATAAATGTGGAATCGCTTCTTCTTCACCGCATCGACGACTTCGGAACGCAGCATCAGGTCATCAAGGTTTGAACGCGGTATCATTACTCCTTGTGCGCCGGTAAGACCTTTCGCTTTGCAGGTGTAGTAAAACCCTTCTATTTTCTGGTTGACCCCGCCAATCGGCTGAATCTGACCTTGCTGGTTCACCGAGCCGGTTACTGCGATGTCCTGCCTTATCCCAAGCCCTGAAAGGTCTGAGAGCAAAGCATATATCTCGGTTGAAGATGCGCTGTCACCGTCAACACCGGAATATGATTGTTCAAATGTAATGGAAGCGGAAAGCACCAACGGCTGGTCCTGGGCGTATTTGTTGCGCAAGTATCCGGCAAGAATATAAACGCCTTTGTCATGTGTAGGTCCGGAAAGCTGGGCTTCGCGCTCAATATTGATGATTCCTGCAGAACCGACTCCGGTTTTTACGGTAATCCTTGTGGGTTTGCCAAAAGAGTATTCGCCGGTGTCATAAACCGCCAGGCCATTTACCTGGCCTTTTGCCTTACCGGTTACATCAATGAAGATAGTCCCCTGATTTATCATCTCCTGCAATTTATCTTCATACAACCTGACCCGATCGCGACGTTTCTCAATCGCTTTCTCCACATGCTCGGTCGATACCGCCTTGGCATTGGCCTTCTTGGCCCAGAAGCTTGCTTCTTTCAGAATATCGCCGACGATATTGAAACGGGTTGAAAGCTTGTTGCGCCTGCCTGCCAATCGCACGCCGTATTCGACAACGCGCTGGACCCCGGTCCTGTTGAATGGAATAAGCTTTTCTTTATCACAAAGGGCCTTTACGACCCGGCAGTACTGTTTTATAGATTCGTCGTTCAAATCCATCACCCAGTCGAAATCGGCACGCACCTTGAATACTTTTCTGAAATCCTCATCATGGGCAGCAAGCAGGCTGTATACATAAGGGTCTCCAATCATTATTACCTTGAGATTTATCGCTATCCGTTCCGGTTTCAAAGCCGACGCACTGAATATCGAAAAGAACGGGTCATAAGCAGCAATCTCAAGCCGGCGGTTCCGCAGTGTGCGCTTCAATGCCGCCCAGACCCCGGATTCAAGCAGAACATCAAGCGCATTGAGAACCAAAAATCCATGGTCTGCCCGCAATACTGAACCGGCTTTTATCTTTGTGAAATCGGTCCGCCATTGACCGGTTCTGTCGACGACGCGCTCAATTCCTCCGAAAAGATTTTTGTAATTCGGGTTGGTCTCAAAAACCAGAGGCGCACCTTTTGTGCGTGAGTTATCCACCAACACATTCACCCGGTATTCAAGATAAGGGTCAACAGATGTCTGGGTCTGCTGCTTTTCCTTGGGACGTTGCCGGAACAGGTCAATATTGGAGAGAACCGAATCCTGCACTTCTTTCAAGTAGTCCCGCACCTTCCCGTCGCCGTGACGCTCGGCAATATCCGAAAGCCGCGCTTCCAGCACCGGCCTGACGATGTTCTTGTCCAAATCCAGTAATGCTTCGCGTGCCTTCCGCTCATACTCCCTTACCTTTTTGAAAATAGCGGTCAGCTCATCGGTCAGCTCGCGATGCTTCGTTTTGATTTCTTCGGCCTGTTCCTTGGTGATTTTGCCTTCTTCAGCCAAAGCCGGCAAAGTTTCGACCTTGACCGGCTGCTTCTCGATAATCGGCGCCAGGTCCGGTTTTGTAAACGGTGCTGCCTGCACAAGCGCAAATCCTTCTTTTGCAACTTTCTTCTCGAATTCACGCACTTGTGCGCTGCCCCTTTCCTTGAAGAGGTCAACAATTTCGGCCCGGCTGTGCTGATAGGTATCACTCTCGAACTGCATCGGGATATTCTTGACCAGGTATTTGATGAACTGGTTCATTTCCCGTCTGAAATTATGCCCCTGACCTGCAGGAAAACGGAGCAACAGCGGCTGGTCCGGGTCCTTGAAATTGTTCACATAACATTTGTCGTCGAGCTTGCGCTGCTCAGTGGCAAAACGCTCCAGCATCTGTTTCACCGTTGTGGTCCGGCCGGTTCCGACAGGTCCGGTTACAAAAATATTATACCCGGTAGTTTCTATTTCCAGGCCCAGGGCCAGCGCATCGATAGCGCGGCGCTGGCCTACGATATCGCATTTACTTTCCGTGCGCACGGCCTCGGTGAGTTTGATTTCATTGGTTGTCTTGAAATTCAAACACCTCAATGGGCAGTTCCAGCGCAACCTGCTTGGTGCTACCCGATAGCGCAGAAGTGAACGGTTCTTATCTGCCATTATTACTCCTTCCTCGACTTACTCAATGCAAACGCGTAATCCTTTATTCGCAGTGCGTAATTATTCCTTGGTGGCAACCTTCAGCGCCGGAAACCTGACAAAAGGCAGGAAGTAGTTGCCTAAATCCTGCTGGGCTGAACCTACTTCTACTTTCTCAAGCATTTTGTAAAGGTTTCCGGTAACCATAACATCCTTTACCCGCCCGACAATCTCGCCCCCTTCTATTTTGAATCCCGAAGTAACATTCAGATTTATATCACCAGCCATGATATTCGACTGCCCGCCGCCCAAGAATTCATAAACAAGAAGTCCTTCTTTTGTTTCCTGAACCAGCTTTTCAAAATCGTTCTTGCCCGATGTAATCTCGAAGTTGGTAATGCCAGGGACTGGCGGTCTGGAATAACCCCGTCGGGCCGATGCCGTGCATTCACATTTGCATGCGGCCGCGGTCGCAAGGTCAAAAAGAAAGCCCTTAAACACCCCTTTGTCAAAAAGCACATTCCGATGCCTGGCGACACCTTCACCGTCGAACGGCGACGAAGCTAGCCCGAAGCTATGCAGCGGGTTGTCAAGAATAGTCAGATTTTCATCCAGAATCTTCTCGTCTTCCTTGCCGATTAAAGGTGAAGTGCCCTTTTCCCGCTGCTTGCCATTCACTCCGAACTTAAGCGCCACCAGCATACTGGGCAAAGCTGTCGGCATCACAATTACTGGATAGGTGCCGCTGGTGAGTTTTGCCTTCTGCTTAGCTACCTTTGCCTGCCGTTCCAGCCTATCGGCCAGAGGCTCGAACTGAAGCGGATGGCCATTGGAAAGGTTTACATAATCAGGAATCCAGACCAGACCGCCGTCAACCAGCAATCCGGTTATCCAAAGGTCGAACTCGGCCCGCTCAAAACCGACATCAAGCCCACTGCTGTTCTTGACCTTTATTTCCCGGTATGTCCGGGTAAAAGTCAAATCAAGTTTAACATCAGGAACCCGGGCGTGCATGATGTCAATGAGGTTCTTTCCCCAGTTTACCATCCGCCTCACTGAAACCAGCATCACCCGATTATCAAACACCTTCACTTCAGGGCCTTTCTCAGCTTCAGGAAATTCAAACTGGGCCGGCTTGCCCAGAACCGAAGTATCGAGTGCGGCATCGGTCAATTCGTTTATCCTGTCCGGGTCGGTGCTCGAGCAGAAACCGATTTTCCCGTCTTTGATAACCCGAAGCCCATAGCCCCGTGTCAGTCTAGTCTCCTGGGAATGCAGTTTTCCGCCACGAAACTCAACTACGGTGCGGTCTGCCTCTTCACCGAATACCTCGGCTGCGTCCGCACGCCGGTTTGCCAAGGCAAGAATTTTCTGTTCCATTGTCATTTCCCGCCTATCAAAACATTGCGAATCTTAACATGCGGTGCGCCGAGACCGACCGGTAAAGGTGCCTGGCCGCCTTTACCGCAGCCACCAATACCTCCGAATATGGTTAAATCATCACCGATTGCCTCAATGTTCTTGAGTGTTTCAAAAACATTACCCGAAAGCGTTACATTCCGCACCATCCTGGTTTTGCGACCGTGTTCAACCAGATACGCATACTGGGAAGAAAAGGTGAAAGATTCCAACTCTGTCATCCCCCCGCGACTGCCGACGACATAGAGCCCGCTCTCAAGTGAATCCATCATATCGTGAAGCCGGGTAGAACGGGATTCAATAAATGTATTGCTCATCCGAACAATCGGAGGGAAACGGTATGAAATTGCCCGGCTGTTACCCGTAGGTAACTCATTCATCTGCTGTGCGGTCTGCCGGTTGTGCAGGTGCCCGACAAGAATCCCATGCCGGACAAGCTCGGTGCGCTCTGAAGCCGCACCTTCATCGTCGTACCGATAACTTCCACGCTCGTTAGGCATCGTTGCATCGTCCACAATCGTCAACTCATCAACACCGAAGCGGGTTCCTGTCTTCATCATTTCCTTGAGCCTTTCGTTGTCCGCGATGTGGTCGGCCTCACTCAGATGGCCGAACGCTTCATGCGCAAAAACCCCGGCAAGCAAAGGGTCAATAACGACAGTGTATTTACCGGCCGGCACCGGTTCTGCTTTGAGCAAATCAATCGCAACCTTGGCGATACGCTCGCACATCGGTTCGCGGTGCTTCAGTGAATCGAATCCCTGGGTTTTGCCGAATGAATCCGAATAGTCCTGGATATTGTTGCCGTCTCTGGCCACAGCACGACAGGCAAAGCCGGTATACACGGTTTCCTGGTCAAGCGAGCGGTCATCGGTGGAATAGAAAACAACATGTTTATATGAATCCTGATAAACCGAAACCGTAGTAGCGATTCCTTTGTTGCCGAGAATGATATCATTGTAATGCCGGAGGAGGCTACGCTTCTCCGTAAGCGAGATCCGGCGTGGGTCATCCTCCGGTCGAATACGCACCGTGTCTTCAAAAGGGCCAAGTGCAACCAGGGTTTCATTGCGCGGTGGAAGCAATTCAATCTCCGAGGCTACTTCTTTCGCCAGTCCTTTCAGGTTTTCGTCGATATTGTTGAATGTAGCTACGCCCCAATTGCCGCGGTGGAAAATACGGAAACAGCCACCCCTTTCGAATGAACGCCTGACATCGTCCAGACTCCGGCCACGATAAATAACCCCAGACCCCTCGGTCTCTTCAACCCTTATATCCGCATAATCGACCGCAAGTCCACCAAGGACTTCTTTGAGAAAAGACTTCATCGTATCCATAGCACGATTACCTTGGAATCGGCCATTTGGCCGACCGAGATAGAATAAGCTTCAACATCCGATTTGTCAACATGGGCGTTCATTCTAAAATGTCGGGTAATTCTGTTGTATCTGGGGCAGTGCTTCGATAGAATCCCGGTATGCCTGGGTCAAGCCGGTGGAATCGGTTACCATCCAAACCGCGTGCTGAATCATCCACAGATTGGAAGTGCCTGAAATGTCCCGCTCACGCACCAAGTCAATAATCTCTATAAGCCCGGTATCATCGGTGACCGGCCCGATTTCGAAGGTGTCCGGACTGCGGGGAATCTCCCGATATTTATTACAACAGAATGTCCCAAGCTCAAGCTGAGTGCTGCTGGTATTAACCGTAATGGCACGGTCTTTGAGTAAAAGCATATGCTGCACCTGGTTCCTGGTTGACCTGAAGAGCAACCCGGCTGGCAAGATATCGGATTCTTGGCCGGAACTTTTGGACTGAGCGGTTATATTCAGAGGGAACGTGCCAGATTTTGGGAAACCCCGGTCTTTCCCTGTAATTGACAATAATTCTATATTACGGTTGTAAAGAAAAGCGGTCCCAGACGGCTCAAAATCACCTGAGCCCGGGAAAAGCCGGTCACAGGAAACAAGTATCACAAAGGCACCAAGTCCGAAAGCGATTGCGGTCAGGATGGACTTCTTCATAGCTTATACCAGTATCCTTAAACCCGATGCCTCTGTCAAGAAACCGACCTTCACCGAAGCCGGTTCCCTCTTAAAGTACCGAATCAGGTTTTTTCAGATGCGGGGTATATATTCTTCTAGAATCTTTCGAAAATGGAACCCGTAAATCGCCAGGGTCACCGCCAAAGGGAACACTTGTGGATGCCTGAACAAAGACCAGAAAAAAAGTTTCCAGTAATGAATCCTTTCTTTCCCTATCAGGCCCAGGAACAGATTTGACTTTGAGAGCGTGGCCAGATGGCTGACATGAAACTGGAGCTTTCCCGGTTTTGAAGGCTTATATTCTCTGAGGAATTTCCTGACTCGTTCATAATAATAAGGCGGGGAATAAATTGTGGAGAGTATTTTCTTATAACCTTTGATAAGCGTATCGCGGTCCATTTTGGGAACGAAGTTCAGTGAACAGTCGGTGTTATCCCCGGAAATATCCGCCAGCAGTCTATTCTCTTTTTTAAGACGGTGGTAAAGCCTTGTGCCTCTGGGCGCATTCAATAAGCCAACCATTGCAGTAACAATCCCGCTTTTCTGAATGAATTTTATTTGCCTATCAAAAATTGAAAGCGGGTCGCTGTCAAACCCGACAATAAACCCGCCTTGCACCTGTAAACCAAACCTCTGGATTTTCCTGACGCAGGCCACCAAATCGCGGTTCTTATTCTGAAACTTTGCGCATTCAGCCAGGCCCTCTTCACTCGGGGTTTCAATACCGACAAACACGGTATTAAATCCTGCCCTGGCCATCAACCGCATAAGCTCTTCGTCGTCGGAAAGGTCAATGGATGCTTCTGTATTGAAGGAGAAAGGGTATTTTCTTTTTCCCATCCAGTCGATTATCGCTGGCAGGATTTCGCTTTTCAGTTTCCTCTTGTTTCCTATGAAGTTGTCGTCAACAAAGAATACCGAACCTCGCCAGCCTTGAGAATAAAGACTTTCCAGTTCGGCTATTATCTGGGTTTTGCTTTTCGTCCGCACCTTGTGGCCATAAAGCACCGTGATGTCACAGAATTCACAATTGTAAGGACAACCCCTTGAATACTGGACATTCATCGTGGCATATTTTTTCATATTGACCAGTTCCCAGACTGGAACCGGGGTCTTTTCGATGTCAGCCCATTGGTCAGAAGTGTAAATACGCTTAGCACCTCCGTTTTCCAGGTCTTCCAGGAATTTAGGGAGCGTAATTTCGCCTTCATTAAGCACAAGATGGTCTACATCCTTGAATTCCTCGTGTCCGGCTGTGAAAAGGGGCCCACCAGCTACAGTTTTGACACCTAATTTCTTGCACCTGCTGATTACTTCTTTTGCTGATTTCTTCTGGATAGACATAGCGCTGATAAACACGAAATCGGCCCATTTGAGGTCTTTGTCCTTCAGTGTAGTTACATTCATATCCACAAGCTTCTTTTCCCACTTCTTCGGAAGCATTGCCGCAACGGTCAATAACCCGAGGGGCGGGCTGGTTGCCTTTTTGAAGATAAACTTAAGGGCATGTTTGAAACTCCAAAAGGTATCTGGATACTTTGGATAAACAAGAATTATTTTCATCCTCGACTCCTCAATTATATACCTATTATCGGCCAAGATGCCTGAAACATATGTTTTGCAAACAGAGAGGATACTGTAGGATAATAGTTTGTCAACTTATCTGTGGTTGCAACTTCAAAATCGCACTGGAGGTATATTCTCTCCTGTTATTAGTTGCAAAAGGCACCTCATACTTGGTCCTACAAGAATCTTCATCGATGGCAAACCGGTGGGTTACAAACGGCTGTTGACTCTAAACAAGGAAACGGCAAAATGTAAAAGTAGGGAGGATGAAAAAATTGCGATATTGAGTTGCCCGACACCGGTTGGATATGAAGGAAATCGCCTGATTGACATCACCGACACTGTTCATATAATCCCGTAAATCTGTATGAACCGTAATGAGGCTTGGATACTTGTCCAGTCAATGGTCAAGAACCGGAATCTGGTAAAGCACATGCTGGCAACTGAGGCATGTCTGCGCGCCTTGGCCCGTAGGCTCGATGAAAATGAAGAGCAATGGGGACTGGCCGGGCTGATTCACGACCTTGATTATGAACAGACCAAAAACGACCCGGCGCGCCACGGTATTGTCAGTACCAAATTACTCGAATCTCGAGGAATCGATGCGGAAATCATTCATGCGGTTCTGGCACATGCCGGTCATGCGCCGCTCGAATCAACCCTGGATAAAGCGCTTTATGCTGCCGATCCTTTAACCGGTCTGATTGTCGCCGCCGCATTGATGCATCCGAAGAAAAGCCTGGCCGGACTCGATACCGGTTTTATCCTGCGCCGTTTCAAAGAAAAGAAGTTTGCTGCCGGTGCAAATCGGGAACAGATAAAAACCGGCACCGGCCTTGGTCTTTCTCTGGAAGAGTTCATTACTGTCTGCCTCAATGCAATGCAAGGTATATCTGACCAGCTCGAACTCTGATGCCTCAGTTATCAATGCAGGAAATCATCAACAAGCTCCAGACTTACTGGGCAGAACAGGGATGTGCGGTCCTTGCGCCTTACAATTCAGAAGTCGGTGCCGGCACATTCAATCCCGCGACATTCATCCGGGTGCTCGACTCGAAACCGTGGAAAGTCGTTTATTGTGAGCCGTCAAAACGCCCGCGCGACGGTCG
>DFBN01000039.1:0-15063 GCA_002366635.1 Caldifarciminota bacterium UBA3079
AACTGAACTATCCGGCCGGATTTTCGGGCCGATGCGATGATTATGATTTCGCCCGATGCCGATACGAGTTCGAGCCGGCTCAATAGTTCGGTTGTGCTGAGTGCGGTTCTGGTAGTCCAGTGCGGGGTCGGTTCGGACAGGGTTATTTCTGCTTTTTTGAATACGACGGTCGAATCGTTTTCAATATAGCAGATATAAAGCGTATCATCGGTTATCCTGATGTCGGGAAAGCGTCCCGGACCGATAGGATCAATGGTATGCCAGTGTGTGCCCAGGAAATAACCGAGATAGATACCCGAGCCCGGGCTTCCGCTATATCCGAATGAAAGGTCATTATAAACTAGGTAGGTTATGGAATCATAACCGGCGAATCCGAGGTTCTCAAATGTGTGGGCCGAAAGCTGGCGTGTAGGTTGGGAAAATACGATGGGCACGGGTTCGGTCCAGGTGCTGCCGAAATCGGTCGAGCGGGCGACAAAAATGGCACGCCGGGGTGAACTATAGACATAAGAAAAGCTGTCTGCTACAAATGCCAGCAGGACAGTGCCTGAGCCGGTGCTTTGCGAGTAAATGAGTGCCGGGTCTTTGATTAGTCCGAAATAGCGGAGTTTGTCTACCGGCTGCGGGGTCCAGGCATTGTCAGCAGTATAGAAGTTGTCACCCGAAAGAAAGTCGTGCTGCTTGTAGATTCTGAGATTCTTGACCGCGACATTCTTCAGCTTCAAACCGGTATCGAAAATTGCCAGTTTGACATTGGAACCGAAGAACCCCTGAAAGAACAGTCCGGGAATCCCCATCATCTGGACCTGGTCGTATGAAGGGCCGTAAAAACGATGGGCTTCGGCCGTGTCAACAGCGCGCGCGGGGATGTTCTCCTGATGAAGCGGGATTGGCGGATTCGATTCTGTGAATGTGCGTCTGGTTACCGGCTTCAGGTCATAGACAAACGGCAGGGCATAAACCGATTTGATAATACCCGGTGGAAGCTCAAAGCTTGCGGCGTTGAGCCAGTTGGAAACAGTGCGGACACGACCGCCGAGCGCTTCAATCTGCCTGACATATGATTCCTTTACCGGCAGGTCATCGAAATCAAACCCTTTTACCGGTTCGCGGGAACGGCGCTTGACCTGAATCGGCGAGGCCTTTTTGCTCAAGAGTCGGATTGCCGTGCTGTATTCTTTGCTATTGTCGATGCCTTTGTCGGTAAAGAATACCCAGGTATGGTCTGTCGGTATTTTCACGACCCGGGCTTTGTCGGGTGTGCGATGGTAACTTGCACCACCGAGGAGAAGCAGACAGATGAATGCTGTTGTCATGAGAGTACCCCGCACAGGAATTGAACCTGTAACCCACGGATTAAGAATCCGTTGCTCTGCCTGGTTGAGCTAGCGGGGCATAAGTTCATAAACCGCGCCCGGCGCGACTTGAACGCGCAACCTACGGGTTCGAAGCCCGGCGCTCTTTCCGGTTGAGCTACGGGCGCTTTGAGCGAATGACTCATTACTGAACCGCAATCACACACAGGTGAGTGAGGGGACTTGAACCCCCAACATCCTGAGCCACAGTCAGGTGCTCTAACCAGTTGAGCTACACTCACCATAAGTTCAGGAAGTATAACCATGACTGAATAATTGTCCAGCCTGTCCGGGTATAAATGAATTATTTTCCTTTGACCGGATGCCCGAACAGAGTATATTGAGCCAGGAACAATCCAGTCAGATTAAAAAGGAGCATTCAAGATGGCAGGAAAGAAGATGAAGCGAATTCTCGTTACCGGTGCAGTCGGTCAGATTGGTTCGGAGTTGACAATGGCGCTACGCAAGCGTTACGGTGCCGAGAATGTAATTGCCACCGGAAGAAAAACCCGGCCCAGTGATGAGCTCAGGAATTCCGGGCCTTTCTACTTTATTGATGTTACCCGGAGTGAAACTATCGAAGCGGTGGCAAAGAAGCACCGGATTGACACCATTTTCCATTTGGCCACGATTCTTTCTGCTGTTGGCGAAAAGAATCCTCAGCTTGCCTGGAATGTGAATATCAACGGCCTGTATAATGTGCTGGAACTGGCCGGGAAACTTGACATGGTCCGCGTTATCGTGCCGAGTTCGATTGCGGTATTCGGGCTTGAGACTCCGCGCGACAATACACCTAATGAAACAGTCCTGAGACCGAGGACGATATACGGTGTCACCAAAGTCGCCGGCGAGCTTCTCGGGAATTACTATTTCTATCGATTCGGCCTGGATGTGCGCGGGTTGCGTTACCCTGGAATCATTTCACATAAGACCATGCCTGGTGGCGGGACAACTGATTATGCGGTTGCGATTTACTACGAGGCGATAAAACACCGGCGGTATAACTGCTTCGTGCGGGCCGATACCCGCCTGCCGATGATGTATATGCCCGATTGCATCAAAGCGGCTATTGATTTGGCTGAAGCCGACCTTTCTCAACTGAAGCATCACTGCGACTTCAATGTCGGGGCGATGAGCTTCAGTGCCCAGGAACTGGCAGACAGCATCAGGAAGTATATCCCGGATTTCGAATGCACATTTGAGCCTGATTTCAGACAAAAGATAGCAGATTCATGGCCTTGTTCGGTTGATGACAGTCCGGCCCGTAAAGAATGGGGCTGGCAGCCTGGCTATGACCTTGATGCAATGACCCGTGACATGCTGGAAGCACTGGGTAAGAAATAAGGCGTTGTCAGGTTTATTGACAGTTTTCAGTTGGCTGGTATGCTCCTAGTTCATGGCTGCCCGAGTAAAGCAAAGTTCAGAACAAGGCGACCGAATCGTGTTTCTCGGGTCAGGTGGAGCGCGGATTGTAGTAGCAAAACAGATTCGTGCTTCTGGCGGGATATGGTTCTGTCTCGACCGAACCGAGTTCCTTGTTGACCCTGGCCCTGGTGCCCTGGTCAGAATGACATCAAGCAGGCACAAGCTTAATCCGACAAAGCTTGGAGGGATTCTGCTCTCGCACCGGCACCTGGACCATTGCGGTGATGTGAATAATATGATTGAGGCAATGACAATGGGCGGGACCGAACCCAGGGGCAGTTTGTTTGCACCTGCTGATGCCCTGGAGGGTGATGACCCGGTGGTGCTGCATTATCTGCGGCCTTTCCTTGAGCAGGTAGTAACACTTGAGGAAAAAGGAACATACCGGTTGGGAAATGTCCGGTTTTCCTGTCCGGTCCGGCATCACCATCGGGGAGAAGTTTATGGGTTCAGATTTGAGGTCCCGGGACTTGTTATTTCTTATATTGCTGACACGGGATATTTCCCAGAGCTTGCAGACTTTTATCAGGCCGATGTAGTAATAATGAATGTCGTTCGTTTCAAACCTTCAAATCTTGACCATCTTCATGCGCCTGAAGCCGAGGAACTGGCTCGCAGGATGCATCCGAAGCTTGCTGTTATCACCCATTTCGGAATGACGATGATTCGTGCCCGACCATGGGTCGTTGCCCGTGATATGAGTGAAAGAACCGGGGTGAACATAATTGCTGCATCGGACGGGAAAAAGGTGGATTTGAGCCAGTTCAGGCAATGAACCCGATAAAGCTTTTGCCAGAGGAAACGGTTCGCAGGATTGCCGCTGGCGAGGTAATTACAAGGCCGACCGCTGCGGTTAAGGAACTGATTGAAAATTCACTGGATGCCGGCGCAACCGAGATTAAGATTGAAGTAAAAGCCGGAGGTAAAAACCTGATAAAGGTGAATGACAACGGGTCTGGAATGGAACGCGATGATGTGCGGCTTGCAGTTGCAAGACACGCAACCAGTAAACTCGACGGCATCGAAGACCTTAAGTCGCTACGAAGTTACGGATTTCGGGGCGAGGCGCTTGCTTCGATTGCCGCGGTTTCAAGGCTTACGATTGAGACAAATGTCAATGATGCCGAGCCCGGCACCAGGCTTGAAGTCGATGGCGGCGATATCAGAGAAATTGCTGAAACAGCATATCCTCGGGGAACTACTGTCACGGCGCGCACGCTTTTCTTCAATCTGCCGGCACGAAGGAGCTTTCTGAAATCGGACAACTATGAATTGAAACTGGTAGTAGAAACGGTAAAGGGTTATGCTGCCGCTTATCCGGAAATCGTCTTCGAGCTGATTTCCAATGGCCGGACTTTGTTCTGTCTGCCTAAATGCGAAGGCATGAAGAAAAGACTCAAAGGGCTTTATGACCGTCAGACCATCGAGAGCTTTGTCCGGTTGAAAGTGGATAACCCGTTATTGTCGCTTTCGGGTTTTCTGGCCGAGCCGAGCCAGACAAAGAACTTCTACGAAGTGGAAGCGGTCTATATTAACCGGAGGCCGGTGCGCAACCGGACTGTTGTGAGGGCGATTTGTGACGGATATGGCCCAGTGCTCAGGGACCGGAGACCGAACTTCATCATATTCATCGAAACCGACCCAGCAAAGCTTGATGTGAATATTCATCCTACCAAACAGGAAGTGCGGTTTGCAGACGAAAGGTTCCTGTTCGACTTTATATCCGAAGCGGTGCGTCAGGTTCTGGGGACAAGGCATGACGAGCAGACCGGGGTGGACGAGTTTCTTTATCAGCGCAGTCTTGAAACCGGCATGGATGCCAGTGCACAAGGATTCTGGCAGTTGCATAACAGCTATATTCTGGCACAGGTTATTTCCGGATATGTAATAGTAGACCAGCATGCGGCCCATGAACGGATTCTGTTTGAGGAAATTACCCGACAGCGGCGTCATGTTTCCCCACAGGGACTTTTGTTCCCGATTACCTTGGAATTGAGCCCTGAACAGTTTGCCGCCTACGAGCAATCAGGCAAAGGACTGGCAAGGATGGGGATGGAAACCAAGGTATTCAGCGGGAGGACCGTAGTCGTTGAAACAGTCCCTGCCGGTGCCTATATGGGCAAAGGCGAAATCAAGGAATTCTTTGCCGAATTGGCCGATGTCAGTTCAGGCAATGCGGTTCCAGAAGTCGAGTTGGCAAAGCTCATTTCATGTAAAGCCGCAATAAAATTCGGACAGCGTCTGTCCCAGCCGGAAATGGAATCACTTATCAACCGGCTTTTCGCCTGCGATGAACCGCATTTCTGTCCGCACGGCAGACCGACGATAATCAAAGTGACACTTGAAGAACTGGGAAGGAAGTTCGGCAGGACATGAAAATCTTTGTGCTCACCGGGCCGACCGGTGTTGGCAAAACCGAAGTGGCGATAGCCCTGGCCCGCCGGTTTGGCACTGAGTTGATTTCGGCAGATTCCCGTCAGGTTTATACCTGGCTCGATATCGGGACTGCAAAACCTGACGAGAAGTTACGCTCAGGTGTCAGAATTCACATGATTGATATGGTTGAACCAAACCGCATATATTCGGCTGCGGATTACAGCCGCGACGCAACCGCAGTGATGCGCCGGCTCCTGAGAGAAAGGAAAAGACTCATTGTTGTCGGCGGGTCCGGGCTTTATATTCGGGCATTGTTTCAACCTTTCTTTGAAACCCCGAAGCCGAGTAAGGAACTCCGCCAGCGCTTGGAATCCCAATCTACTGTTGAGCTCTACCAGAAACTCAAAGGGCTGGACCCGGAAAGGGCATTGCACCTTCATCCTCATGACCGGCAGCGAATCATGAGGGCATTGGAGATTCATGAATTAACCGGTAAAACAATGACCGAGCTTGCACGGGAAAGCAGGAAGCAATCGGAGTTCTTACCGGTTTATGCTGTTCTGACTATGCCGCGCAGTTTGCTCCGGGCTCAACTCAATGCCAGATTCGATACAATGATGAAAGCCGGATTACTCGATGAAGTGCGCAGGCTTAAAGACGCCGGATTCGGAAATGATACCTATGTAGCAAACGCTTACGGGTATGCCGAACTGTTGGCATTTCTGGATAAGAAGATAAGTCTGGAAAAGGCGGCCCAGATTGCCAAAGCGAAAACCCGGGCTTATGCACGGCGTCAGCTCACATGGTGCCGTTCCCTGAAAGGCGCCCATTGGTTCGAATATACCAATACAAAGGATACCGCTGCAAAGTTGGTGCCAATTCTGGCAGGGGTTCTTAAGTTGACCAGAACATAATTTGTCCTATGATTGCTATGGTGAAAGTCGGCACTGGTATCGTCTGGAAGGTTCTGTTATCAGATTGCCAGACGATACATTGAAGAGAAGTTTTCAGTAAAGGAGGCTTGCTTGATGCGAAGGCGATTTACCTCGGAATCTGTGACCGAGGGTCATCCTGATAAGATATGCGACCAGATTTCTGATGCGGTGCTGGATGAAGTGATGCGTCATGACCCGCAAGGACGGGTTGCATGCGAAACCTATACGACTATCGGAATAGTGCTTGTCGGAGGCGAAATGTCAACCAGATGCTGGGTCAATTTGCCTAAGGTAGTGCATGGTGTTTTGCGTAAAATAGGGTATACCGATGCCCAGTCCGGAATAAATGCGAACAGTTGCGCAATCGTCGATACCATTCGTAAACAGTCACCTGATATTGCACAGGGCGTTGACAGCGGCGGGGCAGGAGACCAGGGTGTGATGTTCGGATACGCTACGCGGGAGACTGAAGAATTCATGCCCCTGCCGATCGTTCTTGCCCACCGGATGGTCGTCCGCCTGGCAGAAGTGCGCAAGAAAGGCATTCTGCCCTATCTGCGGCCGGACGGTAAATCCCAGGTTACAGTGGAATACGAAAATGGCATTCCGGTTCGGGTGGACAGTGCAGTAATTGCGGCCCAACACGACGAGCGCATTTTGGACCACACCGGTCGCAGAATAACAAAAGCTGCCCGTCAGGAAATCATCGATACTGTAATCAGAGAAGCGATTCCGTCTCAGTTTCTTGACCGCCGGACCAAGTTCTTCGTTAACCAGACCGGCAAGTTTGTGGTCGGAGGGCCTGAGTCTGATACGGGAATGACCGGCAGGAAAATAGTTGCGGATACTTATGGAGGCTGGGTACGCCATGGTGGCGGTGCATTCTCGGGTAAGGACCCGACAAAGGTCGACCGTTCGGCTACCTATACGGCCCGCTACATCGCCAAGAACTGCGTCGCTGCCGGGCTCTGCGAACGGATTGAAGTAAGACTGGCCTATGTAATCGGTCGGGCAGACCCGACTGAATTATCAGTTGATACATTCGGCACCGGTCTGATTGATGAACGAAAGCTCGTGCGCTTGGTGCGTGAGGTTTTCCCGTTAAAGCCAAAGGACATGATTCGACGCCTGAAACTGCGCAAGCCGATATACTTGCCTACAGCATGCTGTGGACATTTTGGCCGCATCCCTGCCAAGGTAAAGGATGCTGAGACCGGTAAGATAATTGAGTACTTTACCTGGGAAAAGCTGGATATGGTGAACCGGCTGCGAAGAGCCCTGAAATAAGGAGGAACGAATGGTAGAACACGATGTTAAAGATATGAAACTTAGCAGGAACGGACGCACCCGTATTGAATGGGCCGCGAAGTTCATGCCCGTATTGGAAAGCATAAAGGAAAGATTCAGCCGCGAAAAGCCCCTCCGTGGTATCCGCATCGGTTGCTGTCTGCATGTTACTTCAGAAACTGCTAACCTTGTGATATCCTTAAAATCGGGTGGGGCAAATGTGTGGCTTTGCGCCTCGAATCCGCTTTCAACCCAGGACGATGTTGCCGCTTCACTAGTGCACGACCAGGGTATACCGGTATTTGCAGTAAAAGACGAAGGTCGGCAGCAGTACTATCAACATATTTATGCGGTTCTGGCACACAAACCCGAGATAACAACCGATGATGGTGCGGACCTTGTTTCCACGCTTCATTCTAAGAAGCGCCATTTGCTGCCACAGGTGATCGGCGGAACTGAAGAAACTACCACCGGCGTTATCCGACTCAAGAGTATGGAGAAAAACAAAGTTCTTGCTTACCCAATTATCGCAGTAAATGATTCTTACACGAAGTTCATGTTTGACAATCGGTATGGCACCGGGCAATCCGCGCTTGACGGAATTCTGCGGGCGACAAACTGGCTCTTTGCCGGTTCTACAGTAGTCGTCTGCGGCTACGGCTGGTGCGGTAGGGGAGTGGCAGCCAAGGCAAAAGGTTTGGGTGCCGAGGTTATTGTAACCGAGGTCAATCCGATTAGGGCGCTTGAGGCAAGGATGGATGGTTATCGGGTGATGCGGCTCATGGACGCCTGTCGTTACGGTAATGTATTTATTACCGTTACCGGCGACATGAATGTTATTGACCGCAGGCATATGCTCGCCATGAAAAACGGCGCGGTAATCTGCAATGCAGGTCACTTCGATGCTGAAATCAATAAGAAAGCACTGAATGATATAACCAAGTCCAAACGGGAATTGCGCCGTTTCTGCGTTGAGCACACGCTGAATAACGGGAAAAGTGTAATACTATTGGCCGAGGGAAGACTCGTAAACCTTTCCGCTGCTGAAGGCCACCCGGCTATGGTAATGGATATGTCATTTGCCAACCAGGCCCTGGCTGTTGAATACATCCTGCTCAACAGAGACAAGCTCGGAAAAAGGGTGTATAAGCTGCCTGATGAACTTGACCGGAAAATAGCCGAACTCAAGCTCAGAACGATGGGTATCAAGATCGACCGGCTTACACGAGAGCAGGCAGTTTACATATCATCGTGGCGTCTCGGGACATAGGTTTTTGTGCTTTCGTTTCTTGACACCGAAAACTGTCACAATATAATCGCTTAACCTGAGATATTATGGAACAGGAAGCCGGCGGACAAGAGCAGGAAAATTCCTCCCAGGGTAATACAGTCCTGGCTGCAATTGGATACCTGCCGATGTTATTCTTCCTGCCTCTTTTGGCGGGAAGGTCGGACCGTTTCGCTCAGTTCCACGGCAGGCAGAGCCTTGCTATCCTTTTGGTTTTTATAGCACTATGGATAGCAATTTGGGTAGTAGACCTCATTTTCGGCCGAATGATGGGAAATGTTATTCTGCTTGGATTTATCTTCAAGGCAACAGCCTGGTTCATTCATAATATAGTAGGTGTTGTAGCTTCTCTACTTTATATAGCCGCAATGATTGCGGGCATTATTCAGGCTGCTTTGGGTCGGTACTGGCGTGTTCCGGTAATCAGTGCATACGCCCAGCGGCTCGGATTGTAGTCTGGTTGCCCAACAAAGGGAACAAAGGAGAAAAAAAGATGGAACAGGAAAAGAAAATAGAAAACCCCACGCCCGAGCAACCGGCAACTCAGCCGGCCGGCACAGATGATGTCGAAAAAGCAAAAGGAATGGCGTGGCTTTCTTATCTGTGGATACTCTGGCTGGTTCCTCTGCTGACAATGAAAGACAACAGCTTCGCGAAGTTTCATGTAAAGCAGGGAATCGTCATTACGATATACTGGGTCGGCCTGTGGATTGTGAGCCTAATCCTGAGCGTTATTTTCATTGGTCCGGTAATCGGGACGATTGGTTCGATTATTCTGGTGATATTCTGCATAATCGGGATTGTGCAATCATTGGGCGGCAAATACTGGAAATGCCCGCTTGGCGTTCACCAATTAGCCGAGAAGTTTAAGTTCTGATAATAAAGATTATGTAAACTAAGGCCGACTGTCAGATATTGCCCGCTGTTAGCAGGTGGTAAGCTTGTAGGAGCCTGGTTCCTGCCTCTCCCCACAGGAAATGGGTTCTTATATGTTCGCGCAGCTCAGGTGATTTCGGCTTTGTTACTGCTTCGTTTACAGATTCCTTGATGGAACTCTCTGAATACGGGTCAAGATAGTTTGCATACTGTCCGAAGTATTCGACAGTTCCACCGAACTTTGTAATACATACTTTTGCACCTGCAAGCCCGGCTTCAAGTGCTGCCAAGCCAGGGGTTTCATAAAATGAAGGCAGAACGATAGTATCGCAAGCAGCATAAGCCGAACCTAACAGCGGCGAGTTCGGTGGTAGCACGGGAATATGGGTTATGTTCGGTGACTGCCTGATAATCTTACGGCATCTATTACCATATTCATTATCAATAACCCGACCGATAAGCACTGTCGGCAGGTTTAGTTCTTTCATTACTTTCAAGAAAGGCAAGACATTCTTTCTCCCCAACCCGATGTGACCAGCATAGAGAACAAAGTTCTTTATACCATACTGCCGGATGAATTCATCTGGTTTTGCATAATAGAACCTTTCATCTACCCCGTTGGGGATAATGGATACCTTGTCACCGGGAATAGAGAATGCCTGTATTATCAGGTCTGCCTCGGTCCTGGTATTGGGTAGGACCAAATCCGCCATGTTACAGAGTTCCTTACAGAACAGGTGCTCGGTCCAGAATCCACCCTTTTTGCGAAACCGCTTTGCAACCGCAATCATGGTTGCCACCCGTCTTGGACTATGTCGGCTGAAGAATACCGGGCTTACTACGAGTTTAATACCCTGACCTTTCATTGCCCGGCCCAGATGAAAAGTTCCTACATTGGCGCTGAATAAGTGAAAAAGGTCAAAATCAGAGAGTCTGTAATCCTTCCAGGGATTGAATCGTTCGACTATTACACCGAGTCTCTCGAGTTCCCGTGCCAGGGCATCCACTTGCACTTTGACACCTCCACCCAGCACGGTAGCGGCCGAAAAAGTCCCAAATAGCACTTTCATTTGCTATGCCTCCCTTTTATCTGAATCCGTTTGCGCAACTGCCGCAATATTTCTTTGCCAATTAAACCTCGGTCGTGACGCCGTGCAGCAACTGTCCTGCGGTTAAAGGCGACCCTTGGCGGCAACGGTTGCCAACTTAATTTATCCAGGTCAAAACTACCGGAGCGAAACGGCAAACATCTGTATCGGTCCTGCCATTCTATCATAATCTCGAGTTCGGGCTTCTGTCTTGTTGTTTCCAGAACGAATTTGCCCGATTGTTTTCCGACCCGGAATTCTGCCTTTCCCCTTTCCTGCCACCAGCGTGCGTAATCAGTCAAACTTGACCAGCTACCACAGCGCAAAAGCCCGTATTTCAGCACCGTTTCGATAACTGATGGGAAGCGGGCGATGTTTGCGGGATGGCCGTATAGAAAGCAGGGCTCAAACCTGCTTGTTTGCAACTCGATGTATCTTTTGAAGTAGTCAATCATCTCGGCGCTGTCTGCACGGCTTGCGGCCAGCCGTCCTAAGCATATCGGATGCACCGGAATCTGAAGAACAGAAGACGGTTTTCCATCAATGACCGGGCGGGTTGGAAGGTCATCGTAAACCAGAGCGAAATCAGAAGAATACAGAAAGCCAAGTTTGGAAAGTGCTTTGTTCCATTCCGGATTCCATTCTCCATAAGGGGCAGCCGCACCGATGGGCCTGAATCCGGCCTTGCGGAGAATCGAATCAGCATGTTTCAGTTGAATGAGGTTATTCTCATAATCAGGGAACAGTTCGTGCTCATAGCAATGGATTTGGACATCATGGCCTTGAAGGATGGAATTCCGCATATGGGTGAGATGCTGGCCGTGGGCTTTGGTATTAATATACCAACTGAAATGCATTCCAACTTCGTCGGCTATCTTACGAGTAAATTGCATGTTTTTGAGTGAATCGAAGTCCGTATCCACACGGAACCCGAAAACACCGCTCTGACCTGGCCTGCAATAATGAATGTGGACATAAGGCAGACCAACTTCTGCCAGAAGGAATCTTAAGGCATTGGAAATCAATCTCCGCACTTCTCCCCTACCGACTGTAGCGACTATTTCGTATACCTGTTTACGGGTGCGTGCATAGAAAACTCTGGGCTTGGACCCGGTTGCTGCCAGAACAGTAGACAATCTGAATGGCAGTAACACGCACCATCCTCGAGAAATCCTCTCTACAGAAATCGCAGATATGCCATTTTGTGTAGTCCCGACATTTGCCTGTTGCAATAACCACGTATCGGTATTCAAATCCACGATGCCGACATTTCTGAACAAAGGCGATGAATCAGGAACAATATATTTCGACCTTTGCTTTCTCGGCCTGAGCTGCGGCCATACTGCTGAGGCACACAGAGAATCTGTAAGAATACCGCCGCCTGAATCCGCAAACTTTCTCACTTGGGCCAATTCTGATGCCGACGGTATCCGGTCAATTATCAGGACATCAAGCTTTTCCAGTTCAGTAGTTCCGACAGTAAAGCTAATCCCTTCCTGGCGCAAAAGCTCCTGCCAGTATGGGTCAGTGCCGAACAGACCTATCATTTCACTTTACCAATCCCAAATCATCAGAGGTTATGCCTTTGCCCAAAAATAGCAGTCCGATATATGTTACACCGCTCACAAGAGCGGCGATGACCCAATTCCAGTCCCGGAGTGATACCAGAACGACCGACATGGGAATACAAGCAAGTAAAGGTATTACGAAATGCCAGTTGATTTTGGGCTTGACCATACGCAAGGAATCATAGCCCATCAGGCAAAGAATGCACGCTTCTCCGATTAACATTGCTACGGCAGCACCCAGTGCACCCCATTGGCCGATACCGATAACGGTCAGCAGTAAGGCAATTGCGACCCCGATAGCTGTATTCCGGGCAAAACGGCGTTCCCTTCCTGCAGCAAGCAAAGAATACCCGGCAAGACTGCTCAACAGGCTGAGTGGAAGAAACCATACCAGTGGCTGAAGAACGCTGACAGACGAAAGATAGTTATGCCCGAATACCAATAGAACAACAGGTTTTCCTAACAGCATAACCCCGGTGCTAACCGGTAAACATCCAGCGAGAATGATTCTTAGCGCAGTGCCGATAAGCTCAGGCAGCTTGTCCTGGTGTTCCCTGAAGTAGCGGCTGACTACCGGGAAGAATACCGCCTGGAAGATGCGGTCCAGCATCAGCAGGAAAATTACGAGCCGAAACGCAGCAGTATAAATACCGGTTTCGTAGTCTGTTGTGAACAATGCAAGACCTACGATACCGAAATTGATATAGAGTTGTGAAAGCACAGAAGCAATCCCTATAGGCCATGCCTTCCCTGCCAGGAGTTTCCAGGCTGTTCTGTTAAATTCCGGCTTGAGCCAGCCGAATCTGCGGACATAAGGTACCAGTAGCACAGACGCACCCAATAGCGTCGCTATGATAAGGGCAATCGGGACCATAATAATTTGTTTGGGACTGCGGACCAATGCAATAATTAGGCCGAAGTATGCAGAATTGGTTAACACCCTTGCTATTGCAATATATTCCATCCGTTCGATTCCGGTGAATACCCATTCCAGAAGAAAGCTCTGTGCAATCACACACAGAGAAAAAACAGCCAGCAGCCATTTCACCGATGCTTCTTTTCGCACGAGCAGAGCGAAGATGAAGATCCCAACTACTGCAATGATGCTCAGTATCATCCGGAGTGAAATTATGTTATTGACAAGCCCGGGGATTGCTTTCCTGTCCCGGGCCGATTCGCGGATGCCGATTGTAAGAAAGCCGAACTTGCTGACTATGACACCATATGCCATTATCGACATGGCAAAACCGATTTGTCCGAAGCCGGCTATTCCCAGGCGTCGAGCCAGAATCGCAGCGACGAGGAAACCCAGAAACCGTGCCCCGATTTCACCGCAAAAAAGGAAGGATGCATTCCTGGCGCTTCTCCTCATTGAATTAACCTTCCATACAATGTCAGTAAGGTTCTTTCGGCACTTTCCCAGTTATAAAGTTCAATCACCCCCTTCTTCCCTGCCCGACCACGAGCAGCACATTCCGTTGAATTGGACAATGCCTCCTCAATGGCAATAGCAACTGATTCTGGGCTAGTCGGGTCAACAAGCCAGCCGCAGCCGGTTTTTTTCACTACTGCGCTGATTTCCGGGAAAGGACTGGCGATAACTGCCAAACCGCTTGCCATGAAATCAAAAAGCTTTGTCGGAAGGTTCGCATAATCGTTCGACCAGTCCGGCTGAAACAGCACGACTCCGACCGAACAGGACTGCAGCACAGAAAATATCGCATCGTACGACGGAAGCCAGCCGAGGAAATCTATGCTGTCCTTCAGACCAGAATTCTTCAGAAATTCTTTAGTCCAGGTTTCTATGTTTTCATGCGGCGCGAACTTGCCGATTACCTTCAGTTTTACCTGCGGTAGTTTTCTGACAACCAGGCTAAGTGCCTTAAGTAAAACATCGAATCCGCGATGCCGGCATATAAGCCCGGTATAGACAAGCCACGGCTCCCGCTCAGTATGAATTTCTGAGACCAAATCTAATGGCGGATAATTGGGCACCAGCACCGGTTTACTTCCCCGCGCAATGAATCTGTGGGCCCTGGTAGCATTGGTCTCGATAATTCCGTCGGCAGACCGGATGGCCGACCATTCCAGGTATCGCACGAAGGCATATGCGACCAGCCGTACCGGCAGCGGTAAGTCTTTCCTTTCACGAAAGACTGCTGGGAAGTATTCGGTTGAGTCGTAAACCAGGCGCACGCTCGGCCGACCTGTTTTAATCCCCAGCCCGATTGCCAAGGCCCATGGGTCAAAGCAGTGATAAATTTGGGTTCGCTGTTCAAAGGCCAATCTGGCCAGTTTCCAAAGCATCGTCAGCTTCCGGAATCGTCTCTTTCCCGGAATTCCAATCACCTTGAGGTTGGGTGGTAATTTCCCGGCTGCATTTTTGCCCAGTCCGATGAGCGTCACTTTATATCCTGCCCGAGCGAGTGAAATTGCTTCTCGGTGAAAGAAACGGCTATAATCGACCGGTTGTGAAGATGTAAGCAGGCACACACTGGGCGCGGTCTTCAAATGAGTCACTGCGCCCAAATGTTACTTTTTTTCTGCTTGGTCGGCGCTGCTTCCTTGTGTGGTGGCAACGGCCGGTTTCAATTCCCCAAGCGCACGAAGACACTCACGGGCAGTATTAACATGAATATCAACAGTGTCATTTATGTCCAGTGCATAGCCTCCAGCCATAACTGGGACTACTGGAATCCCTCGTTTGTGGCAACTTTCTATTACGATACGGTCACGCAGGGCCAATCCGCGCTTGGTGAGTCTTAATGCACCGAGCTGGTCGTAACGGAAAGGGTCTGCGCCGGCCACGAAGATTACAAGCTCAGGCTTGTGCGCATTGAGAATCTTCGGAACAGCCGTGCTGAG
>DFBN01000039.1:15091-16703 GCA_002366635.1 Caldifarciminota bacterium UBA3079
TGCGCTGTTCCGTTTCCCTGGTGAAGGTCGCAGTCAATAACCGCGGCCCGCTCAATGCGCTTGTCTGCAAGCATTTTCTTAATGCCTATTGCGACATCGTTTACATAGCAGAATCCCTCGCCGTGGTCCTCAAATGCATGATGAAATCCGCCGCCTATGTGCATAGCTATTCCGTTTTCAAGTGCCAGCCGGCAGGCAAGAATAGTCCCGGAAGCATAAAGGGAAAAACCCTGGACGATTTCCCAAGTGAGTGGAAGCTCGGATTTGACGGTTCTGGATGTCCAGCGCAGATTGAGCATGTCATCAACGTACTCACGGGTATGCACAAGTCTGATATCGTTTAGGTCTGGTTCAGGTGGTTCGATAATATCATCGGGGTTAACCAAACCCTCAGCAATAAGCCGTTCACGAACGAGCTGATACTTATCCGTGCGGAAAACATGCGCCCCGATATTGAGTTTGTATCGGTCAGAGTATACAAATTTCATTTTCTTTGATGACCTGCTGACAAACAGACAGTTTTATATATTACCATAACCCTATATTATAGAACAGTCTTGCCGACTGTCAAACCCCCGCGCAACTGCTTGGCCTAATAATATTAGGGCCAGAAAAAGGCAAGGATTAACGGTCAAATTCGCCACAAATGTTTTCTTTCCACTAACAGGCTCTCTATCTTACGCCCGCTCAGACAGTTAGAGAAATACCCAAACCTTGGTTTCTACTAGTTAATCCCAGCCCGGGGCACGCCCCTTATCCGTCCCTACCCTGGCGTAACCCAGAAGATGCTGTGCTTTCACATCGGTTCTGTCTTACTTGACAGATATTTGGTCTTCCTTAGAATCGTGAGCGAGTTCAGAACTGATATGGTACTTGTTTTTGCCGAGCAACGCGAAGGCAGTCTGAAGAAAGTGGCCTTTGAAGCGCTTCTGGTCGGATACAGAATCGCGGATAGAAAGTCAGACGAACTGACAGCAGCAATCCTGGGTTCAGGCATTGGTAATCTGGCCAAAGAAATCACCCGATTCGGAATAAACAGGGTATTTGTGGTAGACAATCCTGTGCTTGAGCATTATACGCCCGATGGTTACGCCAGTTCCCTGACTGAACTCATAAAGCGATATCAGGCCGAGACTATTGTTCTAAGCGCCACAGCGACAGGCAAAGACCTGGCCGCAATTCTCAGCGCTCGTTTAGAAACGCAACTGCTCCAGGACTGCATCGCTATTGGATTTGACGATAACGGAGTCATCGAAGTGGTGAGACCCATATATGCCGGGAAGGCACTGAGAAAAGTCAAGGCGCCAGATGCCAGGCCATTGGTTATATCCATACGGCCTCGGGCCGTTGGACCGAAGGAAGAAACCGATAAACAAGGTCAGATAATCATTGCCGATGTAAATCCGGAGAAGCTGCGCTCGAATGTGGTCGAAATTGTTCATTCTGTCAGTGAGACCGTTGAGTTAACCGAGGCCGATGTCGTCGTTTCAGGTGGCCGGGGCATGAAAGGACCAGAGAATTATGCCTTGCTGGAAGAACTAGCAAAAGTAATAGGGGCCGCAGTGGGTGCGTCGCGTGCAGCGGTTGATGCGGGGTGGCGAGACCATCAGGA
>DFBN01000039.1:16788-20973 GCA_002366635.1 Caldifarciminota bacterium UBA3079
CAGGCCAATATCTTTAAGGTAGCCGACTACGGCATTGTTGGCGACCTTTTCAAAGTTGTGCCCCTGATAACCCAAGAATTCCGTAAACTCAAGCAATCGTAAAGTAATATCCCTGTGTGTCTATTTTCTTAGGCCGGTGTGTTCTTCTTCTTTTGAGTAATGAAACAAAGGCCTCAATCCTGGTCAAGAGACCGGTTTCGCTCGTGTGTTCATCGAGTGACAGCGAAAGATACGGAATGTCAAAATCCCGGCTGGCTTTGGCCAAGGCCGGCTGGACTACGGTTCCTGGCATACAGCCGAACGGATGGATATGAATAACGCCGTCGTATCCTTTCTGTGCCGCAATAATGAGATGACCCAGCGAGTTTTGGTCCTCGCCACCGACACAGTCCCGCCAGTATCTGGAAGAAACGGCTTTTACCCTTTTCAGCTCATCACCACCGATTCTAAATCCATGAAAACCCAACCAGCGGTGTGCGGTCAGGAATGGGTCCACGAGCACACCAATCTCACCAAGCCGTCTGATAATGTCGAAATTGATGAAAGGCTCAATAGTGCAGAAGCTTTCCCCTACCAGTTTGACGCACGGGGCCCAATCTGTTCCGTTTCTGGGGACTTCAGCGAATCTCTTCTTCAACCCTTTTCTGATTGAGGTAAGCTCTGTCGGGCTCTGAGCCTGCTCAATTTCAATGAGGATATCCTTAAGGAGCCGGCGGCAATTCCGTGAGTCAGTTGCGAAAGGCATGGTCTGGCGGAAATAGAATTCGGCCTTTTCAACTGCATATGATTTGTGCCAGCCGATACGAAATGCCCGGCCGGCCCGCACTATGGTTCGTGTCCAACTGCCTGAATTAAGCCTGATACCTTCATGAACTATCGCCGGCAAATGGTCGTGGCGCAATTCCAGAAGTCGGAATTTGAACCCGAGGTCTTTAAGAATCTGTGCCTGGAGTCGACCATAGTAGCCGTAACGACATGACCATGACCCGGTTGTATAGACAAGCGTATCCGCACCCATATCGAGGCTTCTTACCATATTGCCCAGGGTCAGTTTGAATGGAATGCACATCGCCTCAGGCGCAAGGCGTACACCGAGCTCAAGCACCTCGCGGTTGGGCGGAGGGGGAACCACAACTTCGGCACCCAAGATGCGCATCATTGGAGCAAGAGAAATATGAATATTGCCCATATAAGGAAAGCCTATTTTCATTGCTTTGTCCGCAGTCTTATGAGGTCAACAAAAGACTCAAGTCTTGTCATCAGTCCGGCCTCGGCTGTATGCTCATCCAGAAGAATGGTCAGCACAGGCATTGATGGCCTTCTCTGTTTAACCAACCGGCGAATGACTTCGTTCGTCACGGCCGAAGTGCCGCAGGCGAAACTCGATGCAAGCAGAAGCCCTTTTATTTGTTTCTGTTCTACCAGACCCATGGCCCCTTCAATTAACTCTGTCTCGAATATCCAGTTGGTCAAAAGTTCCTTTGGTACCTTTTGGACTAACGAATTTCCTTTGCCGTCAGGCACAATCGCTTTGGCACCAGCTTTGCAAAGCTTATCGAGCAAATCAAGACTCAACTCACGGTCATATAGAAGATAAGGGTGCCCCACTACCCCTATCAAAAGGCTGTTTTCCGAATCCGTCTCTTGGATGGACTCTTTCCTCGACCGGAATGAATAATCCGATAAATTCTCAGGCAAGAACTCTTTATTAGCAATTCTTGCATTTTGCAGCGCATCTCGCCAGATTCCAGAATTAACACCCAAATCCTGGGCAAGTCGATGAAAAGAACCTGCTTCACTAGACTTGCGCTCGTCGATAATCAATTCAACAGTGGACGGCAGTGTTGGAATCAATGCCCTGGTCATATCTGGCAGAGCCAGTGACTTAGGGCAGCCAAAGAAAAGGTCTTTAGCTGTCCGGCGGCAGACAATCCTGGGAATGCACAATACATCGACCTTTTTGGCCAGTTCAATGACATGCCCCAGAAAGACCTTGGTCGGCAGACACAGTTCAGCAGGAGCAATTCGCGAGCCCGTTTCTATGGTATTCCGATTTGTCGGACCAGAAAGCACTACCTCGTAACCAATTCCCTGAAGGAAAGTTTTCCATAGAGTAAAATACCGAAATGTATCGAGCGCACGGCACACGCCAATTCGCCGCTTCACAAAGAGATTATATACCCATGTTTCCGGCGGTCAATATCCCGGAACCAGAATACAAACAATGGTGTCTAAATAGGGATGAACCATCTGGCCGGGGAAACCAGCCTTTATCTGCGTGACCATGCGAATCAACCGGTTGACTGGTATCCGTGGGCGGAAAAGGCATGGAACTGTGCAAGACAAGAAGATAAGCCCATTTTCCTTTCTATTGGCTTCTCGTCATGTCACTGGTGTCATGTGATGGCAAGGGAATATTTTGAGGACCCAGACATTGCCCGCATCCTGAACGATAACTTCGTATGTATCAAAGTAGACCGCGAGGAAAGACCGGACATAGACGAAATCTATCTTGAAGCTGTCAGACTACTGACCAGTTCAGCAGGCTGGCCTTTGTTTGTTTTCTTGACTCCGGAACTCAAGCCGTTTTATGGCGGCACATATTTCCCATCCCGACCGAACCACGGGCAATCGGGTTTCAAGCGACTCCTGGATTCTGTGCTTCATTATTTCCGAACCGAACGGTCGGAAATAGAAATGGCCGGCAATACTATTGTCCAGGAACTCGAGCGGCTTTCCCAACTGCCAACTCACGAAGGCAACCTCGGACCTAAACCGCTCCAGAAATTCTATGCGCAGAGGCTTGGGGTTTTCGACCCTGGTTTCGGCGGTTTTGACACAGTACCCAAATTCCCGAGAGCCACAGACCTTATTCTGCTCTTGCGATTTGCCTGTCGTCCAGGATACAACCGGGCACTTTCCATGGCAGAAACTACCCTTAAGAAAATGGCACAAGGCGGGATATTCGACCAGCTTGGTGGGGGATTTCACCGTTATTCAACCGATACTATCTGGCTCATTCCCCATTTTGAAAAAATGCTCTATGATAATGTCCTCCTTGCTCAGGCTTATATTCAAGCGTTTCAAGTTACTAAAGATGAATTCTATCGTTCAGTTGCTGAACAGACATTGTCTTATCTCGTGCGGGAAATGCGCTCACCTGAAGGCGGATTTTATGCATCCCAGGATGCAGATATTGAAAATCAGGAAGGCGAGTTCTATCTCTGGGCAAAACCCGAAGTTGGGCGATTGCTCGGTCCGGAACTTTCGCCTCTGGCATGTAATTTCTATGGTGTTGCTGAGTACGGAATCTTCCGCGGCAGGAATATTCTGCATACCCCAATGACAGCAGAGAAATTTCTGAAGCACTATCAGCTTGATTCCAATCAGTTTTGGCAAAGTCTGACTGAAATCAAAGCAAAGCTCAAGGCCGCAAGAGACCGCCGTGTTTGTCCACGCCGGGATGAGAAAATCCTGGCCGACTGGAATGGTCTTGCTCTATCTGCTTTTGCCCGGGCGTATCAGGCGTTTGGGACTAAAGAATATATCAAACTGGCACAAGACCTTGCCGATTTCATCACTGGACAACTGACTGTCGAAGGAACACTGCTCCACATGCAAAGGCACGGCCAGTCCGACCTTGCAGGCCGGCTTACGGATTATGCCTTTGTAGTCCAAGGTCTGCTGGACATGTATGAATCCGGTTTCGATACCCGGCATCTGGAAAGCGCCCGGCGGTTAACCGACCGGATGATAGCACTTTTCTCTGACCCGGATGGCGGATTCTACACAGTCCCGGCCGATGCGCCCGGTTTTATCACCCGTGCCATGAGCGGATTCGACGGTGCAATTCCCTCGGGCAACTCGGTAGCGGTCTACAACCTGCTCAGGCTTGCCCGGCTTACCGGCTCGAATGAATACGAACGGATAGGTGCAAATACCATCCGGCGTTTCTATGAGACAATGGTTTCCTACCCTAATGCCTTTGCAAAGATGCTTTCAGCGCTTGATTACCTGCTTCATCCTGGCACCGAACTGGTCCTCTTCATTCCTGAATGTTCAGGAAAGGAACCGGACTTTCTCGAACTGCTAAAGTCCTATCCAGACCCCTATCGGACTACTGTGCTTATCCGTGCCGCAAAACCGGACCAGACGACCGCCGGTCTCGTTCCTTCGGTTTCAGAC
>DFBN01000039.1:21003-30106 GCA_002366635.1 Caldifarciminota bacterium UBA3079
AGCTTGAGCGTAGTCCAAAAGATAAACGAACTTGAAAAAATCCTTAAATCCGAGCGAAACACAAACGGCCTGCTTGACACCGATATCGGTTCTGAATAAACTCTAACAGGTTATGCAAGAACGATTCACTGAAAGAGTCAGAAAAGTTATCTCCCTGGCCCGGCAGGAGGCGGTCAAACTGCACCATGACCATATCGGGACCGAGCATATATTACTCGGCCTGGCAAAAGAAGGCGAAGGTGTCGCGGCCGTTGTGCTCACCAATCTCGGGGTTAATCTCGATGACCTCCGCCGAGCCGTGAAAAACGCAGTCTCCATTGGTTCTGAAACCCTGGTCTTAGGCGATGTGCCTTTGAATCAGGAGGCCCGTTCCGCGCTCAACTATGCAGTGGATGAAGCGCGCAAGATGGGCCATACCTATATCGGCACAGAACACCTTTTACTCGGGCTCCTGCGCGAAGAAAAAGGACTTGCGTGTCAGATTCTGCAAACCCTTGGAATAGAAATTGACCTTGTCCGTAATGAAACTATCAAGCTTTTGGGTGGCAAAGGAACTCAGTCCAGCAAATCCCGGTCCAAAACACCGGCGCTTGACTATTTCTCGCGCGACCTAACCCAGCTTGCGCGCGAGGACAAGCTTGACCCGATTATCGGCCGGGAAAAGGAAATTGAACGTATAATCCAAATCCTGGCCCGACGCAAGAAAAATAACCCAGTCCTTATCGGTGAGGCCGGCGTGGGTAAAACAGCAATTGTTGAAGGCCTCGCAGAACGTATCATTGCCGGCCGGGTTCCCGGTATTCTCAAAGATAAACGGGTTCTTGCCCTTGACTTGGCGGCAATCGTTGCCGGCACCAAGTACCGGGGTCAGTTTGAGGAAAGACTCAAATCCATCCTTAAGGAAATCCAGCACCACGGTAATTGTGTTATCTTTATAGATGAGCTCCATACTATTGTGGGTGCAGGTGCGGCCGAAGGCGCAATTGATGCATCGAATATCCTGAAACCCGCACTTGCACGGGGAGAAATCCAGGCGATTGGTGCTACAACCCTGGAAGATTACCGCCGCCATATCGAGAAACATTCTGCTCTCGAGCGCCGGTTCCAGAAAATCCTGGTGGAACCGCCGAATGTGCCGGAAACAATCAAGATACTGAAAGGACTGAAGGAAAAGTATGAACTCCACCACAATGTTGCTTATACCGATGCTGCGCTCGAGGCAGCCGCTTACCTTGCTGACCGCTACATCTCCGACCGTTTTCTGCCTGACAAAGCCATTGACATAATCGACGAAGCGGGTTCCAGAGTGAAGCTCATGCGGCCGGTAATCAACCCTGAACTGGATGAGTTGGAAAAAAGAACCGAAAAAATCACTGCGGCAAAGGAAGAGGCCGTCCGTCGCCAGGCGTTTGAGAAAGCGGCCGAACTGCGCGACGAGCAGAAAAAGCTCACCGAGTACATGAAACGCAAAAGAAAAGAGTGGGAAAAGAAAGGAAGTTTTCCTGTTGTAACCGCGGAAGATGTTGCCTATGCCGTATCTTCCTGGACTTCAGTGCCCCTCTCCAAACTCGAAGAAAAGGAATCAGCACGGCTGCTTCGTATGGAGGACGAACTCAAGAAGCGCATCGTAGGCCAGGATGATGCCATCAGTGCCATTTCCAAAGCAATCCGTCGTTCCCGGGCCGGAATCAAGGACCCAAGGCGACCGATAGGCTCGTTTATCTTCCTTGGTCCCACTGGCGTTGGCAAAACCGAACTTGCCCGTGTCCTTGCCCGTTTTCTGTTCAGCGACGAAAACGCCCTAATCCGTTTCGACATGTCAGAATATATGGAAAAATTCAATGTATCGCGGCTGGTAGGTGCACCGCCCGGATATGTCGGATATGAAGAAGGCGGCCAGCTTACCGAGAAAGTCCGCCGCAAGCAGTACTCGGTAGTCCTTTTCGATGAAATCGAGAAAGCCCACCCTGACCTCTTCAATATTTTACTCCAGATGCTGGATGACGGCCAGGTCACTGACTCGTTCGGGAGACAAGTAAGCTTCAAGAACACGGTTATCATTATGACTTCCAATATTGCCTCTACGGAAATCCAAGGGATCGCCGGTTTCGGATTCAAGACCGACAGCAGCCAAGCCAATTATGAGGCTATGAAGGATAAAGTGATGACCGAGGTCAAGAAATTCTTCCGTCCGGAGTTCCTGAACCGTGTGGACGAAGTGATAGTATTTCACTCCTTGAATAAGAAGCAGATGGAGGCAATAGTCGACATCCAGCTCACCGACCTGTTAGCGAGACTCCGGATGAAGAAACTCGGACTCAAGCTGACTCCAGGAGCAAAAGATTTATTAATCCAAGAAGGCTTTGACCCGCAGTTCGGCGCCCGGCCCATTAAGCGCGCCATGCGCCGGTTGCTCGAAGACCCACTGGCCGAGGAACTGCTGAGGAATCGCTTCAAAGAGCATTCGGTTATCATAGTGGACCGCAACGGTGACCGACTGGTGTTCAGCGAAGCCGCAACCGAAGCCAAGGCACGCGTCCGCGAGTGATTTCCCTTCTCCTGACGCTCATTCTTACTCAAACGCCTGTCCAGACCGGAAAGCTGGTCGTGCTCGATGTTTCTGCAAGAACCAAAACTACTGATTCGTTACTTGTGATAAGAACGGTTGGCATCGCTTCGGGAGAACTGGTTACCCCGAACGGATTACGCAACGAACTGGCCGATGCTGTCCGCCGACTACACAGCTTGGGACTGTTTTCACAAGTGGCTGTGGAAACCACGCGGGTTGCAGACGGTGTCAACATCTTATTCAAAGTCCGGGAATACCCGAAGTTGAAGAAGGTCGTTTTCCATGGCTACCGGAGGGTCCGCCTGAAAGACCTCGAAGCACGCGTAAAAACAAAGCCAGGGGAAATTCTTACCGACAAGAAGGTGTTCGACTGGAAGCATGAAATCATGAAACTCTATAAAGAAAAGGGTTTCCTGCTCGTTAAAATAAAACCGGAACTTGCTGAACCTGATTCCCTCAACCGGGCGATTGTCACATACGAGATTGACGAAGGTGACCCGGTGCGCATCCGCAACATTGAAATAGTCGGGAATGAGCATTTCACTGACCCCCAGATTGAAAAAAAGCTTGTCAACCGCCAGAAGGCCTGGTATCGCAAGGCCCGACTCAAGGAAGATGAATTCATAAAAGATTTGGACCGCATCACCGAATTCTACAAAGAACGCGGCTTCCTGGATTGCAATGTCCTTGACTACAGAATGACATATGATGAAGGCTGGGCCAATATAACCATTCTGATAGATGAAGGAAAACAGTACTACTTCGGCACTGTTTCGTTCAAAGGCGATTCGGTCATCCCCGAGGAACGGCTGCGCAAACTGGTTCGCTTCCGCAAAGAAAAGGTCTATAATACGAAACTGGCACAGGCAACATTGACTGATATCTACGGTGCTTATTCAGAAGAAGGTTATATATATGCCCAGGTGACACCGATAGAAGAAATGCGTGGTGATACGGTTGATATCAACTATTCGATTGTTGAGAAACAGCCGGCTACTGTGCGGCTTGTAATAATTGAAGGTAACGAACAGACTTACGACAAAGTCATCCGGCGCAGAATCTGCTCCTTACCTGGTTACATATTCAAACGCTCCGATATAATCAGGAGCCAGCGTGACATCTTCAACCTTGGATTCTTCGACGATGTCACCCTTGACCACCGGGTAGCTGATACCCTGGGTTCAATCGACCTTATCTACCGTGTCAAAGAAAAGAGCTTTTTCGGAACAATCGGTGCCGGGGTTACATATTCTGCGACCGATAAGTTTACCGGTTATCTTGAATTACAACAACCCAATCTGTTCGGCCGCGGCCAGCAGGCTACTATCAAGCTGGAAAAAGGCGGACGCAAAACCAACATTCAGCTCGGATTCACAGAACCATGGCTTTTTGATACACCGACATCCGGTGGTTTCGATGTATCGTATCTCACCCGTACTTATGACTATTACGACAAACAGGAAATCAGCGGCGGGCTGTCTTCCTCAAGGCCGCTTCCCCTTGATTATACCCGTGCATATCTTGGCCTGCGTGTGACCGATGCATTTATCCCACCAAGTTCAATCAGTTCTGATTATAAGTCTGACACCTCAAACCCTTTCAACATTTACTGCGACACCATCCACAAAACATCTTTTGTTCCCAGCCTGACCTTAACCCGCGACTCCCGGGACTATATCTTCAACGCCTTTTCCGGTTCAGCAGTTACCTATACCCTATCCGTGTCTGTCGGCGATATACGCTATCACCGACATGTGTTCGATGCCAGTCATTACTTTCCTCTATTCTGGAAATTCGCACTGATGGGGCGCACCCGTCTGGGATATATCACCGGTTTCTCAAAAAGCGATATGGTTCCTTTATACGAACGATTCTATCCGGGTGGAACCGGGTCGGATGGCATCCGTGGGTATCCGGACAGAAGCGTAAGCCCACGCGAAGGTAGATACCGTATCGGTGGCCGAGCCCTGACCATATTCTCGCTCGAATATAAACTTCGTGTTTCTCCGCAACTTTCCTTCCTTGCATTTGGTGATGCGGGTAATGCCTGGAATTCTCTTGACCAGCTCAACCTAAGTGGACTCAAAAGGGGAGCCGGCCTCGGTGTGAGGCTGGAGATTCCTATGCTCGGCTTAATCGGTTTTGACTTCGGATACGGTTTTGACCGGGAAGGCGGGGGCCGTTGGGAACCACATTTCCAGATTGGTAGGACGTTCTAGCCTTTCCCGAAGAAATTTGCCAGGACCTTTTCGCCGGTCGGGCCTGACCGTTCAGGGTGAAACTGGACACCATAAAAGGGCATTCTCCTGTGGCGCATCGCTTCAACAGGACAGGAATCCGATTCTGCAAGAATCTGCCAGTCATTGTTTTCTACTGACCCGGGTTCCAGGAATTCCCGGTGATTCTCAGAAACCTTTATCTTGGCCAGAAGACCCCTAAAGATAGAATCTGGGTGAATAACCCTGATTAACTCTTTGCCATCCACCGGCTTACCGCATCGCACGATACCACCTGAAACCTTCCCCAGAAGCTGATGTCCATAGCAAATACCTAACACCGGACACTTAAGCTTTCCCAGGAATTCTGCAATGCCGGCAGGCGGTTTGTCACGCTCCAGCATCATTGGTGAACCTGAAATTACTACTACATCGAACGCCGCAACCGGATAACCGGAATTCAATTCTTGATAATCAACCGCAGTAACTTCACGATTGAACTTCTGAAGCAAATTGATATAGAGTCCGAGCTTGCTTTTCTGTTTTCCGTGGTAACAGTCAACCAGCAATGTCCGGGCCATCATAAACGGCTGATAAACGCATATGCGTCATGATGGTGAATTGACTCGTAGCTTTCAACTGCAACTTCGAATCCGGCAATTTCCTTGCAATTCTGCAGGTTCAGTGCTGCGTTTCTGACAACATCTTCGACAAAGGCAGGATTCTCATAAGCATATGTGGTAACATACTTCTCATCCTCTCGAGTAAGCAGGGAATATATCTGGCTTGAACCGCAATCCTCAACCAGCCGAATTAAATCTTCAAGCCACAGAAAACCCTGAAGCTCGGCTGAAACCCTTATCTCAGCCCGTTGATTATGCCCTCCGAATTTCACCATCTCTTTTGAACAGGGACAGAGAGTTGTTACCGGCACTGCTGCACCGATACGGAGTCTGAATTTGCTGGTCTGCGATGCCTTAACCCAGCAACGATAATCCATCAGTCCTCGCACACCGGAAACCGGTGCCTTCTTCTCGATAAAATACGGGAACTCCATCTCCAGATGTGCAGATTCTGCATCCAGACGCTGCTTCATCTCCCGCAGGATTGTCCCGAGTTTATGGATATCCATCTCCAGGTGGTAGCGGTTCAGAATCTCGACGAAACGGCCCATATGTGTTCCCCTGAAATGCTGCGGCAGATTTACATACATATTTATGCTTGCAATAGTATGCTGCCGATGACGGGTTTTATCCAAAAGCACTATCGGGTAACGAAGTCCTTTTACCCCGACTTTATCAATCGGAACCTGGCGAGTATCCTTTTGCTCACGGATATCATGCATAGTATTAGGCTAAGTCTCTACTTTCGGATGTCAAGCTCACTTAGAGCAGGCACCGGCTTCTGAAACTGTAGAATCGTTGCTTCCCGATAACGATATGGTCGAGTAGCGGAATCCCGACAATCTTACCGGCCTCGGCCAAGCGTCGAGTGAGTCTTATGTCGTCATCTGATGGCTGCGGGTCTCCTGAAGGATGATTATGAACGACGATTATCCCGGCCGCTCCGGCCCGAATCGCCGGGCCGAAAACCTCGCGCGGATGCGCAATCGTGCTATCCAGACTGCCCACTGATACCTGCTCTTTATTGATAAGCCGGTTGCGGGAATCAACATTAAGCACATAAAAATTCTCCTTGCGCTTGTTTGCTATCAGTGGTCTCATCAACTTGGCCACCGCTTCTGCGCTGGACAGCTCTATGCGTTCCTCGGTTTCAGGAGACTCCTCCATCCGCCGTGCAAGCTCAATAGCCGCTTTGATTTGGCACGCCTTTGCCCGACCAATACCTTTGATTGTTTGCAATTCTTCAATTGAAGCTGCGGCAACACCGGCCACAGACTTGAAACGGGAAACCAGGCATCTGGCGATGTCCAGAACCGACCGGCCTTTTGTTCCCCGGCTGATGATGATGGCGAGCACCTCTTCACTGGACAAAGCACCGGCTCCAACCCGCACCAGCCGCTCGCGCGGCCTCTCTCTCGGAGGCAAGTCATGTACTGTAAAAGAATCACCACTCGGTTTTCGACCGTGCGATTTACTATCCATACCGAACCTGAATCATATAGACCGAAACCACAGTGTCAAGAGGAAGAACTTGTTGATACACTTTGCACTTTTGTGTTAATCTGTGCCCGTCTGTGGTTTACTCGCTCCCGACAGGGTCAGAACCTGCCGAAAAATCAGGCCGCCCGAAAGGGCGGCCTGTAAGCTGATACCGATACTATCAGTTGAGAACTACTGCCTTGGCAGAAACCGATTTGCCGTTGATTGTCAACCGATAGAAGTAGGTGCCGTTCGCAACCCTCTGGCCGTTGTTGTCAGCGCGGTTCCAGGTAACCGTGCGGCTGCCCGGCTCCAACACTTCGTCAACCAGAGTGCGCACCAGCGAACCACTGGCATCATAAACACCAAGGTTCACCCGGCCTTGCTTCGGAACCGAATAACTGATTCGGGCAAAGTTGCGCACTACGGTCGGCGCAACCCGGTCGAATCCATAGTCCCAACCAACGCTGGGCTTGCCTTCTTCGATTCCGGTAGGGCTAATCGTCCCTTTGTGCATACTATTGAGGATTGAACCGTTCCATCCGCCGGCCGACCAGATTTCGTTTCCGAAGATGTCGCCGCCGTGCGAACGGTTGGTGGAAAGCATCGGCCTATCCTCGGCCCAGGTGCCGGAAGTCAGGTTATAGCGCCAGCAGGCATTAGCATATGCGCCCTGACGGTATCCGCCCCACACATAAACCCGGTCAAGGAAAGCTTCGTGATAAGCAACGGCTTTGCCCCAACCCAGGTTGTCAGGCATCGTATCAGTCGCAACTGTCCAGTCATTGCCAGCAATCGAATACTTCCAGACCGTGCCTCTAGTCGAGGTGTAGTTGTTTTGCTGCATACCGCCGATAACATAAATGGTATCGTCGATATGCGCGGTCATCGGATTCCGCCTGGGTCCGGGCATATTTGCCATCGCGGTCCAGGAATTGGCTACCGGGTCGTAACGGTCGCAGTTGTTCCTCACAGTAGTCCCGGAAACCCCGCCAAAGCAGTAAAGATACTGGCCGTCTTCCTCGAACGAGTAGTAAAGCAAATCCGTAGCCGGCATTGCGGTTGCCTCGGTCCAGGTACCGGCACCAAGGTCGAGCTTACTCAGGTTATTGTAATAAGCTGATCCCCAACTGCCGCCGCCGCACCAGATGACATCGTTGATGAGGACCGCATCGTGATTGTGAACGCCTTTGCCACCGCCGGCCGGATGGGTCAGGCCGGTAGTCCAGGTATTTGCAACCGGGTCGTAAATCTCATCGTTCGGGTGAGAAGTATGGGCCTGGCAATTGCCGCAGACAACATGGACCAGGTAACCGTCGGTCACCGGTTCGGTCACGCAGGCAACGCGGCTGACCGCACACGGGGTAATATGGGTAGGCGCGGTCCATGTAACTGTATAAGCTACAACACTGACGGTGGCGTGCGCGGTATCATTAGACCGCTCTTCGTCGCCACTCAGACTGGTGAGCATCGTGACATTATAAGTGTTGCCGGCCACCCCGCTCCAATCCGGGGAAAAGGTCACTTCAGCAGACGCACCAGGGGCAAGTGGCCCGGCATGAACCACATTATGGTCATAAACCCTGGTTCCGGCCGAATCAATCCAGCATGTCACCGGGATATTGCTTTCAGCATTGGTGCCGAAGTTCTTAATAAGCGCCTTCGGGGTAATCGGTGGTGTCGGTGTCACACTGCCATTCGGTGCCATAATCTGGGTCACGCCGACATCATGGTCATGGCCGGTCGAGAGCTGCTCGTACTGGCAGACATTCGTCGGGACGAATCCACCGGTCGAGCCGCCATATAAAACTGCCTTGCCGTCAGCAGTTCCGACCCCGGCAGTCCGGTAAATCTTCAGATGCATTCCGGCCGAAATCGTCCAGGTATGGGTTGAATGGTCGAAATACATGCAGGTGTCCTGCAATGCATCGCCTTTCACACCACTAGCGATAAATGCGGTATTGCCGACCGCACCACTGCCGGCGCCCCAGACACCATACGGTAATTGCGGAAATACAGTATTGTCCACGGTCCAGGTATCGGCAACCGGGTCGTAGAACTCAGTGTGGGTAATCCCGGACCCGGTATTGCCGCCGGCCATCCAGATAGTGTCATTATAAACCCAGCCCTGGGCAAATACCCGGCCCTGATGCATGTCCGCAACCGGGGCCCAGCCGCTGCCCGGAGTATAGCAATGAACCTGAGTCGTCGGATTG
>DFBN01000039.1:30207-31411 GCA_002366635.1 Caldifarciminota bacterium UBA3079
AGCGTATCGCCGATTATCGCGCAGCCGCCATTACTGATCTCCTGCGGGGGCGGAGCCATCGTTTCCCAGGTCGTGCTTCCGGTTGCATGGCGGAACAGAGTCTTCGGGTGCGAAGTATTATATCCAGAAAGCACATAACTATGGGTCGCATTCGCTGCACAGCACAGGTCCATCAGTAGCGCCGGCATGTTGCTGTGGAGCGCCCAGGCATCGGTCGGGTTGTCCGGTGTAACCGTTCCCTGCACATAGTCGTTCGAACCAGGTAAGCCGTAGTAGAATCTCGCCGGTTCCTGGACCGGCACATCACTGGTCGGGATGCCTGCGAAAGCAATGCCCAAAGCCAGTACTAGTGTCATAATGACGCTAGTTTTCATTCTTTCCTCCTTGGTTGTTTTGTGCATTTTGCGCACTTCAGTTAAAATATCATCATGTCGCCAAATATCCCAACAGCGACTGGCACAAGCATACGGACGGACGGCCCCATGTCAAGCTATTAAGAAACTATATTCCGGTTGGCCGTGACAAGCATTTTCCTTGACAAAACGCCTGTGCGGGTAGAATCACCAGAGGCGATGAAAAGCTTCTTTTTGCAGGTCTATGGTTGCCAGATGAATTTCTATGAGGCCGGAGTGGTCCGGGAAATCATGAAACAGGCCGGATATACCGAAACCCGCAAAGAAAGGGATGCCGAAATTCTCCTGATGATAACCTGCGCGGTCCGCAGCCACGCCGAACAGAGGGCGCTTGGCCGGTTCGGGACATTCAGGGGTATAAAACAAGCAGAGCCGGGCCGAATAATCGGCGTGCTCGGGTGTATGGCCCAGCGCCTCAAGAAAACTCTTGCCACGGGTTATGGTGCGGACCTCGTTATCGGCCCTGACCAGTATCGACACCTGCCTCAACTCATCCAGGCTGTCCGTGAAACCGGCAAACCACAGGTAGCTGTCGAGCAGACCGGTGAATGCTATAACGAGATTTTTCCGGAACCGCATCGGCCGGTTTGCGGATTTGTGACTGTTATGCGCGGCTGTAACAACTTCTGCTCTTACTGCATCGTGCCCTATACAAGGGGAAGGGAACGGTCCAAATCACCAGGACAGGTTCTTGCCGAGGCAGAAAAACTGGCCACACATGGCATCAAGGATATAACACTTCTGGGTCAGAATGTCATGGCTTATCATTATCAAGACCATGATTTTGTATC
>DFBN01000142.1:0-7586 GCA_002366635.1 Caldifarciminota bacterium UBA3079
GACGGTTGCGGTTTCCAGGAGTGTGGACGGTCCGCTCTGCGCGTTGGTGTTTAAGACCGTATCTGAACCACATGTTGGTGAAATGAACTACATCCGTATTTTCAGGAGTGCTGTAAAAACTGGTGACACGGTTCTGAATGTCAACAGAGAATATGAAGAAAAGGTTAATCAGATTTATCTTGTTAAGGGTAAGGAACGGGTCGAGGTCAGCAGACTGACAACGGGTATGCTAGGGGCCTTCGTGAAATTAAAAAAGACGCATACCGGAGATACACTCGGTGATAAACGGCACCCGGTCCGGCTGGCAGTATTGGATTTTCCCAAGCCCTCGATTTCCGTGGCGATAGTTCCTAAAAGTAAAGGAGACGAGGAAAGGGTATCAAGCGGTCTTTCCCGGCTCCGTGAAGAAGACCCGACATTCTCTTACGAGTATAACCGTGAACTGGGCCAGCAGTTGATCAGTGGGATGGGCGAGTTGCATTTGGATATAATAGTCGGACGGCTGAAGCGCCGTTTCGATGTCCATGTGGACCTGAAGAAGCCGCGTATTGCTTACAGGGAGACGATAACCCGTAAGGTTGAGGCGCAGGGTAGACACAAAAAACAAACCGGTGGGCGAGGCCAGTTTGGCGATGTCTGGCTGCGAATCGAGCCTAAACCCCGTGGTCAGGGGTTTGAGTTCGTCAACAAAATACGCGGTGGTGCGATTCCGAACAAGTTCATCCCTGCGGTTGAGAAGGGTGTTATCGAAACAATGGGGAAAGGTGTGCTCGCAGGCTATCGGATGATGGATATCAAGGCGACTGTATTCGATGGTTCATTCCACCCGGTCGATTCGTCTGATATTGCATTCAAACAGGCGGCATCGCTGGCGTTCAGGAACTGCTGCGAAAAAGCAGACCTTGTTCTGCTTGAGCCGATAGCGAATGCGGAAGTAACTGTCCCTGACCAGTACACGGGCGATGTGATAGGCGACCTTAATGCTCGCCGAGGCAGGATTATGGGAATGGAAGCTCAAGGGAATCTTCAGGTCGTTAAAGCACAGATTCCTCTTGCCGAGATGTATAAGTATTCTAATAGCCTGCGTTCAATGACTCAGGGGCGTGGCCATTTTACTATTGAATTCTCCCACTACGAAGTAGTTCCCAGGGAACAGGCCAGCAAAGTGATTGATGAAACCAAACATATTAAGGAGAATCGCTAGTATCCTGACTGGAAGGTTTCCGTTCTTTCGGTAAGCAGGTGACAACGGCAGTCAGACCGACAGCGGCAAAGAGCACGAGAACAGGTTCTATCGGAGCCCTGAACCGGGCTTCCCCAACAGGGCCGGTCAGGATAGTAAAATAACAGACAGGCAAGAGTAGCCAGAGCAGACCGCGGCTGGGTTTTGTGAAAAGGCCAATGAAGCAGAATACAAGAAGCATCAATTGGAAAACCGTTGATACTACCAGCACGACCCATGCGAAAATACCAAGATGGCTGAGTCTTTCAGTCCAAGCCAGATGCGCCGCTGCTGCGATACGACCTTTGGTGAGCAACCCAACCGCTTGCTGAAATACATGTGGCTGTTGAGGAAGAGCTATTCCTGAGTGAATCATCAAGGGCTGAATGCTGATTGGACTGACGAAATTGGCAATGAATCCCAGAAATTGGACTTTTGCAGCGAGCAAAGGATACCGCATTATATGACTCCGGGCGATGATGGCAAGTCTTTGCCAGAATCTGGCTTTGTCGGTTGAATCAAAGGAACCGAAAGTTTCCGCTGCTTCTTTTCTCATCGTATCGCGTGCGGCTGAGAGGTTTATGCCGCGCTCTGCAGCGATGACTGTGGCTGCGTTATACAAAAAGAGGTTGTGCTCGCCAGCAGTCGAGATGATATACCGTCCGGTCAGCTTCCCGTTGCGTATCACCCAAGGTAGAACTACGATTAGTGCGCAAAGAACTGGTATGGCCGGGTGATACCAACGAATCCTTCGGTTTCTGAAAAGGTAGAAGATAAGGTAACCAGTAAGAACCAATGGAAAGAGGATTGCTATCGGTCTTGTTAATATCAATAGACCAGAACAGATTGCGGCCACAATCAGGTCTCTTGTTTTGAGCGATTGCCGAAAGCGATTGAAAAGTAAGAGACACACCGCCAGCAGGAGAGTGAAAACAGTTTCGGTAACCATTTTGGTTGACAGAAACGCCAGGTTCGGGCTTGCGGCTAAGAACAATGTAGCGATGGCAGCCGTTTTTCTATCCAGATTCAGCTCAAGGGCCAGGCGTCGGATTACCCAAATCAACAAAAGGGAAAGCAATAATTGGGCAATGATAACAGCCAAAGTCGTGTTCCAATGGATAGCGCAGAAAGGGATGAGAAAAAGTGGATATACCGGGGTTCGGAAGAGCTCCGGCCGAAAAGGAGGTGCGGTGTCACGAGAGAATACTCGGTTATGAGCGAGGTTCAGTGCTAGCTTTTCGTACTCGGCCGCGTCTGAAATCGCTTTGACTCCTTTAGTGCGCAATGGGACTGCCGGTAAAGCGGTCATTAAAATTCGCACCGTAACTCCAACAGCGACAGCAATGACGATAAGCAGTCGTTCAGTGGATGTCATACCAGATATGGCTACGGCGGCGCCGTCGAACCAGAAGCCCTAACAGAACACCGACCAGGAAACCACCGATGTGAGCGAAATATGCCACTCCGCCAGCGCCAGCAGGGGCACCAAATCCATAAAGAAACTGAAGCAGTATCCAAAATCCCAGGAGAATATATGCCGGGAGATAAATAAATCTCAGAAAGAAGAATATCGGGACCAATGTAAGAACCCGAGCGCGAGGATACAGGACGAAATAGGCCCCCATCGCTCCGGAGATTGCACCGGATGCGCCGATAGTCGGTATCGATGAACCGGGTGCAATCAGTATGTGTAGAATGCTACCGAAGATGCCGGCAGCGGCATACAGGCCCAAATATGGTAAATGTCCAAAGGCATCTTCGACATTGTCACCGAAAATCCAGAGATAAAGCATGTTCCCAATGATATGCAGGAAACCGCCATGAAGGAACATTGAGGTAATGAGGGTCCAGAGTTTCCTGCCCGAGGCTATTTCCCGTGGGACCAAACCATAGTTCAGTATTATGGACTTGCCGAGTTGCTGGTCAGAGAAGCTTGAGAACAACTGATAAATGAAAACAAGAGTACATGTGGCGATAATCGTATAGTTTACATAAGGCCGGGTGGCGGAACGGACATCGTCGCGAATGGGTATCACTGACTCTGATGCAGCAAAACAGTAGCGAATGCAGTAATGCTCTTGCCGGGAATTGCCATGAAAGTTCCCTCGGTTGTTTTGGCCTTGATGCCCACTCTACTCGTTTCAATCCCGAGTATGCCGGCGATACGGGAACGAATCGCAGTTGCGTGCGGGGCCAATTTCGGCTCGTCACATACAACTATACAGTCGAGGTTTGCTATATGGTAACCAGCAGTTTGTACTCGCTTCCCTATTTTCCGAAGTAAGCTAGCGCTATCTGCGTTCAGGTACTCGGAGTCTGAATCGGGAAACTGCGAACCGATATCCGGTAAGCCAAGTGCACCAAGAAGTGCGTCGGTTATAGCATGTAACAATACATCTCCATCAGAATGGCCAGCCAATCCTTGACTATACGGAATTTCGACCCCGCCAAGGATAAGCTTGCGCTGCGGCCCGAACAGATGGGCGTCAAAACCGATACCGGTGCAATAGTGGGATGGTAATTCCTTCACTACAGCCATTTTAGATACCAGTGAGGAGCGGTCAAGCTTAAGAGAGGTTCAGGAAACTGAAGGTGCTTGTGTTGACAGCTCAATTTCGCTCAGTAACATTCCAGTGTGATAGAAATATTAGTTGACGAACAGAAACACGGTTTTGAAGCCGGTGTGACAGCGGCCGAGGTACTAGCCGACAAGGACGCCATTGCCGCCAGAGTTGACGGCCGATTGGTCGATTTGTCAGTCCGTCTTGAGGAAAGCTGCACTGTTGAGCCAGTGCGATTTGGTTCTGAAGAGGGCAGGAAAATATTCTGGCATTCAGGTGCCCACTTGATGGCTCAGGCCGTAAAACAGTTGTTTCCAGAAGCGAAGCCTACAATCGGGCCTGCCATTCCTGATGGTTTCTATTACGATTTTGATGTACCCAAGCCATTTACCGACGAAGATTTGGGCCGGATTGAAGAACGGATGAAAAAGCTTGCAAAGAAACAAATTCCCATAATTCACAAATGGTTCCCTCGTGAGCAGGCCATTAAATTCTTTTCGGAACGAGGCGAAACTTACAAACTGGAGATAATCAAGGATTTGCCGGACAAGAGGATTTCCGTGTACGAGCAGGGCGACTTCGTTGACCTTTGTCGCGGTCCGCATGTCCCGAATACGGGTAGAATCAAAGCGATAAAGCTTTTGAGCGTTGCCGGAGCCTATTGGCGCGGTGATGAGAACAACCGGATGTTGTCTCGGATTTATGGGATTGTTTTCCCTACAGAAGGGCAGCTCAAAGAACACCTTGCCAGATTGGAACAGGCCAAACTCCACGACCATAGAAAACTCGGGCCGGCCCTGGATATTTTCAGTTTCCACGAAGAAGCTGGAGCTGGACTAGTCTTCTGGCATCCTAAGGGAGCGACTATCCGTCGGCTCATCCAGAATTACTGGAACCGGGAACATCTGGCTGCTGGCTATCAATTGGTCGTCACCCCCCATATCGGACGGGGCAGGCTATGGCAACAATCAGGGCACTACGATCACTACCGCGAGGATATGTATACCTTTATGGTTGACAATGAAGAGTATGTATTGAAACCAATGAACTGTCCCGGTCATATGTTGATTTATAGGACAAAGGTCAGGTCATATCGCGACCTGCCCTTGCGGATGGCAGAATGGGGTACTGTTTACCGCAATGAAAGGTCCGGTGTGTTGCATGGGACTATACGGGTTCGTGGTTTTACCCAGGATGATGCCCATATTTTTTGTACGCCCGGACAAGTCGAAGATGAAATATTCGGTGTTATCAAGCTTTCTCTGAAGATGCTCAGGGCCTTTGGTTTCACTGATTTTAATGTAGATTTGTCTGTCAGGGACCCGAAACATCTTGACAAATATCTGGGGACTGATGAACAGTGGGACTTGGCTGAGAAATCTCTCATTTCTGCACTCGAGCGGTCTGGCCTGAAGTACCACCGTGCCGAAGGCGAGGCAGTATTCTACGGACCGAAGATTGATATCAAACTACTCGATTCGTTGGGAAGAGAATGGCAGTGTTCTACATGCCAGTTTGATTTCAACTTGGGCGATAGATTCAAGCTGTATTATATGGGAGAAGATGGCAAGCACCACAGTGTTTATCTGGTGCATCGGACTGTTCTTGGCAGCATAGAACGCTTCGTCGGCATTCTGGTTGAACATTATGGCGGTGCATTTCCGACATGGCTGGCTCCAGTTCAAGCGCGGGTTATGACCGTGACCGATAAAGAAATTGGTTATGCCCGTAATGTCGTCCGGCAGTTAGTAGCAGCAGGCGTCAGGGTTGAAATTGACACGAGAAGTGATAAAATTGCATATAAAGTTGCTGAAGCAGAAAGATTGAAGATTCCATATATGTTGGTCACCGGTGCCCGCGAAGCCCAGAAACAGGTCGTTTCGCTACGCCGGCACGGAAAGGGTAACTTGGGGACTTTTTCTATCGAGGCGACTTTAGCCCAGATAGGGGAGCAGGCTAACGTACCGGGGTAGGGTTGCCCGCACCGGGTTTCGAGGGCGTCCGAAGGTCAACGGACAGATTCGAGTGCCTTTTGTGCGGGTGATAGGACAAGACAAGAAACCTATCGGAATCCTGCCTACACGGGAGGCAGTGAACTTGGCGCGTCGTCAGGGCCTGGATTTGGTAATGCTCGCTCCTGCCGGAGACCCGCCAGTGTGCGGCATTGTGGATTTCGGTAAGTATTTATATGAGCAGAAAGTAAAGCAGAAGGAGTCGAAAAGACGGCAACACTCGACACAAGTCAGAGAGATGCGGATGAAAATGAAAATCGGCACGCATGATTATAATGTAAAGCTTCGCAAGATGCGGGAGTTTCTTAGCCAGAAGGACCGCATTCGCGTTAATCTGTGGATACGCGGTCGCGAAGTAATGCATACCGATTTGGCGTTCAAGCTTCTCGAACGGCTCAAGCGAGATTTGGATGACGTCGCACGTGCCGAAGGTAAGCCGAGAGTGCAATTGGAAGGACGAAAGTCCATACAGATTATGATGGTACCAAAATGAAACATAAAATGAAGACAGTCAGGGCGCTCAAGAAGCGTATCAAGAAAACTGCAAGTGGTAAGTATATCCATCGCCATGGTGGGACAAGTCATAACAACGGCTGCAAAAGCAGAGGCTGCAAGCGGAGGCTGCATACCCAGACAGAGGTTGACGAAACCATGACAAAACGGATGAAGCAATTGCTTCCCTATACTTAAGGAGTAGTGATGTCGCGTGTGAAAAACGGACCTTATACCAAGCGTCGCCGAAAGAAATGGCTCGCTGCAGGCAGAGGCTATTGGGGAAGTAGGTCAAAACTTTACAAGACTGCCCGACTCCAAGTGATGCATGGACTGTTGAGCGCTTACAGGGAACGACGCCGCAAAAAACGCGTATACCGTGCCCTGATGATAACAAGAATCAGTGCTGGTCTTCAGTCTCACAATATGAACTACAACAGTTTCATGCACGGCCTCAAATTAGCTGGCGTGGCGCTCGACCGCAGTATCCTGTCGGAAATGGCAATTCATTCACCGGACGATTTTGTTCAACTCGTTGATTTTGCTAAGGAACAACTAAACCAGCCAGGTTCTAACTAGCATCTGGTCAGGAAACAAAGCCGCCGCTTGACAGCGGCGGCTTTGTTTATCGGGGCGACCCGATTCGAACGGGCGACCCCCAGCACCCCAAGCTGGTGCGCTAAACCAACTGCGCCACGCCCCGACTTCCTACTCCAAATCCTAGTTGAAAAGGCACTATAGTCAACATTGCCGGTGCAAATAACTCATTCTAGGGGCACCGCTGCAACGAATGCCTCGATGAGGTTTCCTCTTGGTAGTTTATAAACCAGCAGGACTTCCCAGCCCGCTATTTCTTCGGGTTTGGGATTGAATGTGAAGTAGCGGATGACCGCTGCGTTGCGGGCAGAATCAAGAGCTGTATACATGTAATTGAATTCAAGCGGTGTTTTCACATCAAATCTGCTACGGACTATACGCCTGAGTATACTCTCGTGGTTTTCTATATCTTTGCGCCAGGATTCGGCCTTCCTTACTATCGGGGATGTTCCATTTAGCACAGCGATGTTTCCTGGATAAGAGCCCTTTCCGACTCTCGGACCATTCGGCTCAACAAGGCGGGTTATCTGGGAACTGGGAACGCAGTTAACTAATAGAAGCATACATCCAGCAGCGATGAATCTACTCATACAGAAGCGTAACCGGGGCCTTTCACAAAGTCAATAGTCAGGTAGTAATCGATTCGGATACAAGACCTGGAGTTGCTAAGTGAACATAGTGTTCTTGACAGCTAGTATAAAG
>DFBN01000142.1:7648-16107 GCA_002366635.1 Caldifarciminota bacterium UBA3079
GTTCTTGCGACGAAGCTTGTAACCGAGCAGGGTATCGAAGCCATCGCTTTGCATTTCAAGGTCCCGTTCGCAGCACCGGGCCGTTTTTCTTCTGAAGACAGGCTTAAGCGCCTTGCTGAACTGGCAGGTGCGAGTTTTGTATCGGTTGAGGTCGGTGATGATTACCTTGGGATTGTGAAGGCTCCGGAGTATGGCTATGCGCGGGGTATGGCACCCTGCATTGACTGTATGCTTTATATGTTAAATAAAGCCAGGGAGTTGGCCCGCCAAGTAAGGGCGGACTTCATCTTTACCGGTGAGGTTATTGGCCAGCGCATTCATTGCCAGAACAAGCGTTCACTTAAGCTCATGGAGAAAGTCACCGGGATTAGAGGTAGGTTATTGCGACCACTTTCTGCCAAGCTTCTTGAACCAACAATTCCTGAGCTGACTGGTCTAATCAAGAGAGAAAGATTGCTGGACCTTAAAGGTAGAGGCCGGCGACGGCAGATTCGATTGGCTTCTGAATTCGGATTAATTGATTACTCGGCCCCGACAGGCGGCTGTTTGCTGATTGATAAGAATTTCGCTGCGCGAGTGCGCGATGCCATCGCCCACGACCAACTGGAGCCAGGTGAGATTGAACTGCTTAGGTTCGGCCGCCACTTTCGCCTTGACAGCGGTGCTAAAGTAGTAGCGGGCAGGAGTAAAAGTGAGAATGACAGGCTTGAGAAACTCCTGAGGGATGACGATGTCTTTTTGCGTCCGGTTGAGGTAATGGGTCCGGTGGTTATACTAAGAGCCCGGAAAAAGACCAAGAAGGATACGGAGATTGCAGCCCGGATTTGTACGCGTTACAGCGACGGCGAATCTAACAAGGCAATCAAAGTGGACTGCGGCGGCAAGTGCCTGCGCGTTAAGTCTGCCAATGATAAACTATTGGACCACTGGCGGGTGAAGGCAGAGAAGGAACGGGTTGAGGATGATAATGAGCAAGGAAGTTCGGGAAAAACCAATGATAGTAGCGGGTCTTGAACTGTAGTGATTTCCGTTAAGGGAAAGGGATTCCTTCCAGGAAATTCTGCCGGTAAGCCAGGCTGTATGGGAGCAGGTATTTGGCGGTGGTATAGAATCCGACCCGCCGCGGCCGTCGGGCCAGTCTGTTTAGAACAGATTCCATAGCGTAAAAGTAGTTCTTGACCCAGGCCGGGTCAGTTCGCGAAAGCGTCGGTCGGTACATCACCGGCACTAGTCGGTAGGTTCCGTTTTTGCTGGGTGCGAAGAAACGCATTTCAATGAAGTCTAAGTCCAGCCGGTATAGTACCGAGGCAATTTTCTCGAAGTCGAAGGAGTGGCCAGGTGTGAGGCGTAAAGCTATTTTTGTGCCGACAAGCATCCTCCGTGTCTGAAGGAGCTTTACACGCCGGTAAAGCATTTTGACCAGCCGGGTATCTGTCTGCGCTTTTTCCAGCCGGTCCATGAGGAAAGTTTCATTGAGTATAACTATTCTTGTACCCGCTTTCGCCAGGAACCGTATTAGCTCGGGGTGATTGAATAGACGGTCGCTTGCGGTGACAGTCCAGTGGCGCCGGTAATTCCACAGAGTTCTGAAAAGGTCGTAGTAGTAATCAGGTTCACGCGCGATATCCTCGTCCAATAACCGGATATGTTTACGGGGCAAGGAGACGACTTCACCGATGATTTCTTCTTTCGCACGAAACAGTATATTCTCACCATAATAGAGGTATTCAGGGCAGAACTGCCGAAGCGGTTCTGGACAGGAGCAACCCAGGACAAAATTCATTACCTGTTGTCTGGTGTTCATTTCCGGTTGATGCCCAAATTGAGGATGTGGTGGGAAATAGTGAGGTTGGCACGGGGAACGATATGTTTCTTTCAACTTACCTGCCATGGTGTCTGCTTTTATTTCGTGCCAGATGTTCAGAATGTTTCCCTGGACACGGTGAGTAGCCCAGGAAGGCGTTTTGTTTGCCCATGCGGTTACCAAAGGGCCAAATAGGAGGAATGGGATGCGGGTTTGCTTGAGCTTACCGACTATCTCACGGCCGGCGTTCTCTTGGCCGAATCCCACATGGATAAGGCATATGTCTTCAGTGCCGTTCAATTCAAGCGCCTGAACGCGCTGGTCTTGATACACCAGTTCATCGGTGCCGGCAACAAACTCGGCTAACCGGCTGATTTCCAAATTGGGTTGGAGGAAAAGCCAGGCCCCGCGTGGAGGATAACCTTTCAGGAAACGCTGGGAATCGTCAGCCAACGCCAGCGCCAGGATTTTCATTTCGTTATGAGCCGAAGCACATCGTTGAGGAGTGTAAAGACAAAAATAGCGCCGATAAGAAGCCAGCCGATGTTCATAGCCCAGGCCATTTCTTTTTCGGTCAGCCGGCGGCGGCGGATGGCTTCAAACAGGAACAGCACGATGTGCCCCCCGTCAAGCACCGGTATTGGAAGCATGTTAACCACAAAAAGATTAATCGACAGCAAAGCCCAGAGCGCGAGGAAATACTCGGCACCCCAACTGGCCCCTTCATAAGCGACCTTTGCTATAAAGACCGGGCCGCCGATGGCCTTTGTCGTTATCTGGTGGGTTATGACTTTGTACAAGATAACAAAAGTCTGGACTACTACATAACCGGTGCGGTTCAGACCTTCATAGAGTGCGGTGTGGAAAGGCAGTTTTTTCGTAGGCAAACCGACCCAGACGCCAATTTGGCCAACTTTTTCTCCGGTAAGCTGGTCTGTTTCCGTAGTTGGAGTAATTGAGTCAGTAAAGAGCTTGCCGGCACGACGCCAAGCAATCGGAATTTTCTGATTACCTCTGGCGTTGACGATTCTTGTGAACTCGTTCCAGCGCCGGACATGGATGTCAGCGACTGAAATGATGGTATCACCCGATTTCAGTCCGAGTCTAGCCGCCGGTCCTCTTTTGCGGACCCTGCCGACCACCGGGCTAATGAATGGTTCGATATCTCTTCTGGGCTGTTCAATCCAGACGCCGATTTGGCCAATCTTCTCGCCGGTGAACTTGTCAGTTTCCATAACCGGTGTAATTGAGTCGGTGAAGAGTTCACCAGTACGGTGCCAGCCGATAGCAATTTTTTCTCCACCGTTACTTCTGACGATTCTTGTGAAGTCGTTCCAGGTTCGGATCTGGGTATTGGCAATCGATATAAGGGTATCGCCTTGTTTCAGTCCTATTTGGGCGGCTGGACTTCCCTGTTTTACCTTACTGATTACAGGCAGAATAATGGAATCTGTATACCATGTATCGGCAGGGACCGCGTAGGTGCGGGTCAGTAATTTGCCGTTCCTCATTACCGTCATCTCGATTTCTTCCCCGGCGTTGTTACCAAGCACTTTCTCAAATGTATCGAATGACGGAATCGTCTCGGCCGCCGCTGATACGAGCAGGTCTCCGGGTTGGAGTCCGATGGCCGTGGCCGAGGAACCGGGTGCAGGGTTAACCACAGGAGCAGTGTACTTCAATCCGAAGACAAGAAACATTGCTGTAAGCATCAGAAAGCCGAGAACCAGGTTGAAAAACGGCCCGGCAGCTATGACAGCAGTTTTTATCCCGAGTGGTTTATCGCTGAACCCGCCTTTCACTTGGTCTTCCTCGCCGGCCATTTTGATAAAACCCCCAAGCGGAATAAGCGCGAGACGGTATTCGGTTTCGTCCCACTTGTGCTTCAGTATGATAGGACCGAACCCGATTGAAAAGACCTCAACCGGAATACGGGAAATTTTGGCAACTATCAGGTGGCCAAATTCATGGAAGGTGATGAGAACGCCGATAAAAAGAGCAATGAGTATGATAGAAGAGACCATGTTTAATCCTTCTTGCCGGGCCGGATATTGGCTGTTCTGATAAGAGCGGTTGCATAATCCGCGGCCCGGTTTTGTATTTGCATAAGCGTCTTGACAGATGGCCGGCTCATTCTTCTTGCAGACAACGGCGATGTCAAAGTGCTGCCAACTATAGACGGTATGTCACCAAATGCAATCCGACTGGACAGGAACGCTTTGACTGCTACCTGGTTGGCAGCATTGAGCACACATGTAGCGACCGGGCCGGCTTCAACTGCCCTGCGGGCAAGTCCGAAACACGGGAATCTTTTCCGGTCGATAGGATGAAATTCAAGTGGCCGGCCCAGTTCGAGCCGGAGTGGTCTGACCAGTGATGGCAATCTTTCCGGATATGTAAGGCAGTACTGAATCGGAAGCCGCATGTCTGGCACGGAAAGCTGCGCAAGCATGGACCCGTCCTGGAACTCAATCATGGAATGAACGATTGACTGAGGGTGAATGACCGCCTGAACCTGTTTTGGTTTGAGTCCCAGTAGCCTTACCGTCTCAATAACTTCGAGTCCTTTATTCATCAGTGTTGCCGAATCTATCGTGATTTTGCGGCCCATATTCCAGGTTGGGTGTCTAAGGGCTTGCTTGATATCCGCTTTTCTTGGCGGTCCGGTACGCCAGAAAGGTCCGCCAGATGCGGTCAGGACGACACGCCGGATTTCCTTTCTGGAACCGCTACGCAGGCACTGGTGGAGCGCAGCGAGTTCGGAATCAACAGGCAGGATTTGGCCGCCTGTTTTTGAGGCAAGCCTTGTGACCTGCTCGCCGAAGCTGACAAGTATCTCTTTGGTCGCTAGTGCGACCCGCTTTTTCTTTTCGAGTGCGGCAATCACGGGCAGGATTCCGATTGTCCCGGACATCGCCATAACCAGGATATCAATCCTGGAGGAGCCGGCGGTCCTTATCAGTGAGTCCAACCCCCAGTCCACTCTGAATTCAGAACCCAGAATACGGCGGGTCCGTTCGCACGCATCTAGGTCGGTCATAATGACGCACTTGGGTCGGAATCGGCGCGCCTGGGCACAGATACGACGGTATGCGCTGTGCGCAGCCAGGGCAAAGATTTCAAACCGGTCTGAAAGGTGAGCGATAACTTCAAGCGTTGCCCGGCCTATCGAACCGGTTGAGCCGAAGACCGCGATGCGTTTCTTTCTCAGAGCAGCCCTTTGACGATTTCCAGGTCTTCTCTTGTAGTAACCTTAATGTTCCTTGGGGACCCGACCACGATATGAGATTTGACGCCGAGGAGTTCTACGATGGTGCAGTCATCGGTGGCGCGAATGCCCTTTGCCAGTGCGGTATCGTAAGCCTGACGGAGAAGTCGAATAGGGAAGAACTGAGGTGTCTGGATGGCGAACAAACGGTCGCGGTTTACCGTTTCTGTTATTTTTCTACCTGATACCCGCTTGATAGTATCGGTAATCGGAATTCCGTAAGTGGCCGGGCCGGTGCGCCGGCACAGGCGGAATCCACGCGCAATCATCTCAGGCGTAACCATAGGCCGGACTCCATCGTGAACAGCCACAACCCCTTCTTCCGGCAGAAAGTCCAGTCCGTGTTTTACCGAGTCGCTCCGGTATTGGCCTCCGGCCACGATTACGATGAGTTTGCCGAACCTGGCCCGTTTGGTGAGTGCTTCCAGGTATTTCAACTTCGAGCGGTTTGTTACAACGACGATGCCATTAACTTCCGGGCATTTCTCAAATGCAGTCAGGGAATAAATGATAAGAGGATGGCCTTTGACCAGCGCAAACTGCTTCAGTCCGTTGAAACGATGTCCCTGTCCTGCGGCTACAACCAAGCCGTAATTCTTGGCCATGGGGTTCAGAAGTGTCCTTTGCCGGCTTCAGGAAAAGGGAAGTAATCTATTTTGATTGCATTCCGCACCAGGTCCATGGTTCTGGCGCCTTCGGTGCGGGCCCGGGCCGAACCGGCTTTGAGAATATCCCATACTTCGTCCGGGTGTTTTTCATAATCGGCACGCCTGGGGCGAATCGGCTCGAGGAAACTGTTCAGCACATCAATCAGGATTCTTTTGCACTGCACGCAGCCGATGGTTCCTTTGCGGCAGCGGTCTTCGATATCAGGCGTGCCTTTCGGGTTGAACGCCCGGTGATAGGCAAAAACAGCACAGACTTCAGGATGCCCTTTGTCTTTCGGGTGAATCCGTGCCGGGTCGGTGACTGCCTGTTCGACTTTACGCTTCAAGGCATCAGGCGGGTCGGAAATGTAGATGGCATTATTCAGACTCTTGGACATCTTCGTGCTGCCGTCCAGCCCGACCAGTCTTGAAACATGGCTGATTTTGGCTTCGGGCTCGACCAGGACCGATGCATACATCGCATTGAACTTACGGACTATTTTGCGGGTCAGCTCGATATGTGGAAGCTGGTCTTCTCCCACCGGCACGAGATGGGCCCGGCAGAAAGTAATGTCGGCAGCCTGACTAACAGGATAGCCGAGAAAACCATAAGGCATCTTTTCCTCGAAATGATGCTGGGCCGCTTCGGTCTTGATAGTTGGGTTATGCAGAAGCTGGTTTACATTAACGAGCATCGAATAGAACATCGTGAGCTCGGCGATTTCAGGCACCATTGACTGGACAAACAAAGTTGACTTGTCCGGGTTGATTCCGCAAGCCAGGTTATCCATCGCCACATTCAGGACATCCTGGCGGAGTTTCTCAGGATGGTCAAAATTGGTTGTCAGGGCCTGGACATCGGCAATGATGATAAAAGTGTCGTAATCGTGCTGAAGTTTAACCCGGTTGGCTACCGAACCGACATAATGGCCCAGATGCAGGGGTCCGGTTGGCCGGTCCCCGGTCAGGATTCTCTTTTTCATCTGCGGGATTATACCGGTCGTGCGTTGACGGTCAAGCATGATCCCTCTTTCTGATTCTGGCGTTGACAATGTTGGGGGGAACTGTGGTCTATCCGGTGGCTGCTGGTGAGGTCGGGCTGATGGCTCTGGCCGGAATCCTCATCCGGCGCGAAAAGCTCGGGTTTCGTGGCTGGCTCGGCATTGGCCTGGCGGTTTTGGCTCTGGTGCTGGTGCAGATTAGCCGGTGCTAAGACAATTTTGGATTACCTGACTACTATCAGCTTTTTAGGACTTGTGGCATCTTTCTTTATCACATAATAAATGCCAGGGCTCAGGCTTCTGGTAAGAGTCTGTTTGTTTACTTTTCTTCCGTTGGCGCTATAGATATTCTGGCCTGCAAGTTCAGGTCTGAAACAAGCAGCTTTGACAATAGTGGGCAAGACAGAATTCTGTTTGATTTCCAGAAGTAAACCCGGCTGCTTGACCCCAACCGGTGGAATTGTGTCTCTTGGGAAAATGACAGTATCAATTAATCTTGCATTTCCGTCAAAAGGTTTGTCTACTTGGAAAGAATCTTGTGTTCTAAAAGTTGAACCACTTCTTGAAAATTGTAGAATCCATTTCATCCAATCTTCAGTTCTTATAGTAGAATCTCCTTCAACTCCTAATACAAGGTCATGATATCCCCATCCACCCAATGGAAAATATTTTTCAACTCTAGCAGTGTCTACTTTATTGGGATCTTTTTGTGCCCAAAAATAACCTGTTATTGCTGTGTCTGGAATTCCTAATTTATTATCAACTTTATTTACAGATAGAGAAAAAGCTTTTGAAGTATCTTTTGCAAAAACAATTGCTGGGGGGAAATTCCTTCCTAATGGATCTATGGTTCTTATTATATATGAATTTCTGAAATGATAAGATGAAATATCTGCTTTAATGAATAAAATATCTCCCACTTGTAGAGTATCTAGTACAGTATTCCACCCCCATCTACTTTGTAAATCAAGAGGTATATGACGAACAATTGAGTTCCTGCTATTTGTAAGAGTGACTATATTAATTTCAGTAATAGGATAAGCAGGTTTGCCATCCTTTTTTGAGGAATATGCATCTCCTAAAATAGGAGAACCTATTGCTTCTGAAGCAAATATTCCTCCCCCAATTCCTAAAACAATAGCTACTAATTTCCCAAATTTTTTAAATGCATTATTCATTTTCATACTTGATTTTGGGAGTTCTGGGGACACATTACTTATCTCCGACCCATCCAACTTCGTCGGGTTGAGTTTCTTGTCAATCTTCATGGCGGGGGATAACCGCATTCCGCTCACTGCTTACCGCCGACCGCTGCAAGGAACTTGGTCAGCATCATCTTGACGTTCTCGCATTGGGTCCTCAGTGCGGTTTGCGGTCAGCCGTTGGCGGATGGCGCATCATCGTCTGGTCGGGTTGCTTGTCAATCTTCAGTTCTACCCAGGACATTACCATCAAAATACCGCCTGGGCTGCGGTTGTCAAGCTTGGTGATTTCTGGTGTGAAAGCATAGCGATAATGTCATAGGGTAATGGCAAAGGGAAAATATCAGTCTTGACAGAGACGCTACAACTACTCAGCGGCTCGGTTATGCTGGATGGGAAGATAGGGGGACACATTACTTAACTCCTGCATATCCAACTTCCCCCGGTTGCCTTGTCAATCTTCACGGCGGGTTGTCGTAAACAGGCGGTCAGCGGAGCGCGGCTAGGCGCGAGGCATTCGGCGGATTGTTTCGATGA
>DFBN01000096.1:0-12701 GCA_002366635.1 Caldifarciminota bacterium UBA3079
AGGGGACACAATACCTAACTCGGTACCGATGCAGGGTTATCAGCAAGAAAGAGCAACCCTCATTTCTCTATTCTGATTACATATGTCCTGGGCGAACCGGTTTCATGGACGGTTTGATAACGGCCCGGGTTTTCCTGCATCACCGGGATAAGAAAATACCGGGCTGTTTCGGTCCAGCGGAAATTATCCAGAAGGATATAATCGCTCACATCAATTGCGTTCCTCACTTCTGCGCGCTCATTTGTAAAAGGATAGCATAAAGATTTATGCCCGGAAACAAGATAAACGAATCCCGGCTTTCTGGCCAGTATTACCTTATCATTCGGGATATTCGCGCCAATCCAGTCACTCGCCTCGAAATAACGCATCCATCCAGGACTGCAACCACAATATCGGTTCCCTTTAAGAAAACCGATATTATCCCTGATTGATACCCTTGCCAGTTTTGCGACTTCAATAACATTCACCAGAATGAGGAAACCGGCAACAAAAGGAACGAGGTGTCGCCAACCGAGCTTTTCCTTTAACCATAAAAGACCGATAAAAACATATATCACAAGAATCGGCAGAACCGGAATAAGGAATCGCTCGCCTGTCCATACCTTGGGCCATCCCAGAACCATGAGAACACTGAATACCGCATACGCCTCAATTACCGACTTATGCCTTATCCTTCTGATGAACCCGATAATCACCAGAACGAGAAATGAGAAGCCGGCAATACCTGCAGCCAGACTGTTTTTCAACATTGGCACAAGACTTCTCGGCAATATATCAAAACAGTATCTGGTGAAATTGTGCCCTATCCTGGCTATCAAATCAAATAAACCTATCCTGCCGAAATCGGCAACATAAGGGTCTCGGGCCAGCACAAAATCGAAATATGTCTGGCCATGACCCAGGCCCATATTTCTTATCTGCCATGGAACAAATGCCACAAGGAAAAGCAAAAGGAGAAAACCCAAGCACTTGTATTGCTTCTTCAAAAGGAGAAACACGATAACCCCGAAAACGAGCGCAATCCCTGCGGTCCTGAAGACAAATGCCAGAACAGCAAGCACGCATCCGAACCAGTAATATGCCCGATGTCCTGATGTGGCCTTGAGCAGGACATAAATGCCGGCCATGGAAATGCCGAGGAAGGGGATTTCTGTGAGAATTCTGTGATTGCTCATGATAAGCACTGGAATCGACAAAAGAAACCCCATTACTATCAAACCCCTATCCTTGAACAGATGCCCTATTATCTTATAAATAAAGAACATTGCACCGATTCCTGTCAGCATAACCAGAACCTTGGCACTGATAACGCTTATGCCCGAAACCATGAACAACAATGAAAGCAGCACTGGAAAACCGAAAGGATATAAAGTATGCGGGGTTTCATCGGGCAGATAAAGGTTTGTATATCCCTTACCCTCCTTGATTGACTTGGCAAGGATAACATATACCGCATTGTCACCGCCTGTGTCCGGTTTCGGGTCAAAGAGCAGAACCGAAACCACCGCATAAATGCCCAGAAACACCAGCAACCATTTCTTCGCATTCACTCATCTCCATCATAATATTACCAGAGTCACAGTCAACGCCGTTTCTTTGACAAATACCCGTCTATGCCTTATGCTCGAACCGATGGACAGAAAGCGCAAGATAAATCATGGAATAATTTTAACCGCGACTTTGCTTCCGTTTCTGGCCTGGATTTCAAGGTTCATAAATGCGGACTTCTGGTACGATGAAGTATTTACACTAAACAATTATGTATTTGTGCCTTTGGGCAAAACCGTAACCGACTACGCCTTTCCCAACAACCATATTTTCTTCAATCTTATCAACAATATCTATCTGAAAATCCTCGGAATCAGAAACATCTATCCACTGATAGACCACCCGTGGATAATCCGCATCCTGCCACTGGTTTGGACCTCAATAACAGTTCTGTATCTATACCGGATTTGCAGGAAATTCCTGAACCCTTTCATTGCCGACATGACGCTTATAATCCTTGTTACAACAGTCCCTTATTACAATTTCGCATTGCAGGTGCGAGGTTTCGGCCTGAGCACGATGCTCTTATGGATGATGCTTTACTACCTATGGAGCTTTGAGAGAAATCCCAAACTGGTTCCTGCTATCCTGCTTGTCCTGTTCACAACCCTTGCACTTTATACCATACCGCTCAATCTTTATTTCATCCTCACGATAGCACTGTTCTATTTCCTCTCGGGCATCTTCAAACCGGCACCCAATAAAAACAGACCGTTTATTATCGTCATCCTCATCTGTATCGGCATCGCAACAGCATTCCTGCTCTATCTGCCGGTTATCCATGATGTCCTGTACAACCGCTTTGTCCAAAGCCACGGCCTTTTCCATCTGCCGACCCTGTCCGGCACGATGCCAACGGCCCTCAAATATTTTATCTCTGGAAGATACCTGCTTGTCGTGATAATCATCCTGGGCCTGATTTTCTACAAGAAAAAGCATGCCGACCTTGTGCGCAAAACCATCCTGTGTGCAGCATTGGTCTTTGTGCCATTCGTCCTGAGTTTTATCCGTGGCGATTTACCCCATCTCCGGGTATTCGTGAACTTGGTCCCGGCATTCGCCATGGTTTCATCAATCTGCATATACTTCATGCAATCAAATATTCCCAGGTTGAAGAACATGCTCATTACCATAATAATACTACTGTATTGCAATCTCACATTCGCACTTTCCGTAAACCATATCAACCGGCATCTCAGGCAAGACATATCAGCAGGCAGAAAATCACAGGACATATTTTACAACTATTATCAGGCATATTATCACCCATCGAAGTTGTTGCGCGGTTTCACCCGAACATACCGAACAGATTCAATCCCTATTATCGCATATGATTTTGACCAGGCTGCGTTACCCGTATACCTACAGAGATTCAGAATCCGATGCTATGGGCCGAAGGCGTTGGAACCGATACTGAAATCACACAACCAGGCATATGTAATAACCGCATTCCCTGAAAGATTCCGGGCGACCCTCTTGCAGCATTATCCCGAATTCCGATGTCAGAGAATCAACGGACAACTCTCTTTCCACAATATCTTTCTCCTGACCAGATAAATACAATTATCTCGAAAGGATTATTTTCTTGCTGATTATCCGGCCCGGTGTTTCCAGCCTGACAAAATAAATCCCGGTTACAGAAAGGTTAAGCGCAACCTGATACCTGCCCGGTTTCCTCTGGCCTGAAACAAGGGTTCTGACCTTTTGTCCGGTCAAATCATAAACCCGAAGCCTGATACTTGCGGCATGCGGCACATCATATCTGATGAGCGCATTACCATGAGCAGGATTGGGGGAAACAGAAAGATGCCACCCGAAATTGCAGGAAAACCGGCCTTCGATCCCAGGCGGCAAAGGTTTGAATCTTATTGCCCGACCAGAACAAAGCAGATTGCCAGGAGGCGAACCATCATAAAGATATTGCAATCCGACATGACCGGACGGGCCTTCGATTCCGACTGTAGCGCTCATTCCCCCGTCATATCTTGTGTCACCAATATCAACACCGGCATAATGGAATTCGATTGAACCGCTCCGGAAAAGCTTCACCTCAAAGTTCAGGCCGCATTCTTCACAACCCTTGCGCCTGGTCTTATGCCATTCAATCACCAGAAGCGAATCACCGAAGAACTCATACCAGATTCCGCCTTCATTCCCTCCTACCCACAAATCATCCCAGAAAGGTGCAACCAGCCGGTTCGGATTAAAAGGGTTCGGTATTGCAAGATTAGAATCGGCAGGATAACCGGGCGCGGGTGGTCCGAAAGCCATCCAGCCGTTTGTGCAGACGAAAAGGAAAGAATACTCATGGCCATAGAACTCAAACGGCCATTCCAGATTCAGAAACAGCAAAGAATCATCGCCCCAGCCCAAAAGCGTGCCATTTGTATAAAGCTCCTGCCACTCATATGCTGGCCCTAGCGGGTCACTGGAATCAAACCATACATAATTAAGAGAATCAGGCCCGCCCCGACTCTGAAAAGGATAAACCTGAACCTCAATTGCTAAAGAGTCATTCCACCGGCATTGGTCCGGACCAAGATGCGTAGCAAATACCACTTCTAAACTTCCCGGCTGCCAGAATCTAATCTCAGGGAATACAACCAGGCTCGACTCGCCCGGTGCCAGCTCAACCCCGGTTTCATCCCGCCACATTCCAATAACCTCGCACGATACCCGCACCCATTCTGAGACCTGTGCCCAATTATGAACCCAGGATGAAGCCCGGACTACTGTCCCCAAACGCAGAAACCTTCCCGGAGTGACGATACTACTGATTCCCACATCATGAACCGGATTCCATTCCTCTGGCCCTGAAACATCGTCAATCATCAGGCCGTATTGATTCAAAGAACGGTAAACAAGACCCAAGAAAACACGCTGGTCCACATAACCCGAAAGGTCATAACTACGGTGCTCATAAGAAATCGAGCTTGTGCCGAAAGCATCCAGAAACTCAAAATCAGGGATTCCTGGCGATGTGGTCGAAATCCAGACCTCAAGGCTTTCACGGTAAGAGTCATCCTGGGCACGGGACCAGAAAGAGAAACTGTCGCCAGTTATAACCGAACACTGTGGCGTAACAAGCCAGTCAAAGTTGCGCAGGAATGCATTCTCCCATCCGCAATATGCGCATCCCGGTTCGGTCCGATACCCGATATTCAAACGCTGCCATTCGCGGATACCAGAATCCGCATTCACGGTTGTCCAACCCAGAGGCGGAAAAACCGTATCTGAGAAGCTTTGTTCCAACCCCAGTCCGAGAACCGGCACAAACAGAACAACCGCAACGAACCGCATGCTATTCACGATTGAGTGTAACACATAAAGGCACGCCCCCATTCCATCGGCAATGTGCCCGGACAATGGAACCGGCACAATATTTCGACCTTATCATCAACCAGTTCGCGCCACATCACAACCAGCCGCGGTTCTTTTCCCGGTTCCTGCGGGCTGGCCGCTTCTCTTTCCGATGCCCGATTGGGAATACGGCTCCTTTCGCTGTCCAAAGTGTTGCACTTCATTATTGAATCCGCCCAAAAGGTCAGAAAAAAAGGAATGCGTCCCGGATTAGTCCTTTTTTTCCGCTCCTGGTTCAGGATTCCCACTTGAGGAATTCTGCAAGACTGTGCTGCTTGAGGTATCGCTCTACGGTTGACTCCAGTCCAGACCACAGCGGCCGGGCTGGACAGAACTTGTACAGAGGGCAGCTATCTCCGCATTTCTTCCCAATGCAAGGAACAGCAGCAAGTTCCTCGCCGCTGGCCCGGAAGATTTCTTCCAGGCTTATCTTGTCAGGAACGCGGGTTAGTGTGTACCCGCCACCCGGTCCTTTTTTCGACTTTGCCAGCCCAGCTGTAACAAGCTGTTTGAGAATCCTTTCAAGGTAGCTGCGCGAGAGACGTTGCCTCTGAGCGATGCCAGATGCGGGCACGGGTCCACTTCCTTCGTTCAGGGCTATGTCGATCATTGCCCGCAACGAATAGCGTGCCCGAGTGGTGATTTTCATACGCCCCTTTCATATCAATCCTGACCCAGGTCGACTTCGGTTTCCTCTACCCCTACACCTTATTGTGGTAAGGGCTGGGTTCTGCTACCTAAGTACCGAAACCTTCAAAAGTGCGGCAGTGTTCCCGTTGACGAGTTTACAGAAATAGAGTCCTGGGGCGACCGGGCTTCCATTGTTATCCGTGAGGTTCCACCGGAGCCTCATCATGCCTGTGCTCAGCCTGGTGCTTAGCAAGTCCTTGACCAGTCTCCCTGAACTGGAATAGACACGCACAGTGACATTCCCTGGAGATAGCAGATTGAGCCGGATAGTAACAGGACCGCTCGTCGGGTTGGGTTCGACGGTAATCGTCTGGCCAACCATAGCGCGCTGGATGCCATTTTCAGATACGCTAACAGGGGGAAGAGAGTTTTCTATCCATGAGCGAATTGTGCTTTCGTTAAAACCGGTCATACTACCAACGACAATTCCCAGAGTGTCGATTACATAGTTCAGTGGGATGTGATTGTTCAGATTGTACATGTTCCACACAGCACCTTCGTCCCGCAGGTAAAGATAGGTGTACTGGGCAGCATAGTATTTCACCATCGCCATGTCTTCCCACAGATTGACGGCAATCGGTATGAAACCCCGGTCACCGTAGTCGTCATACAGGTCCTGGAGATGGGGCAGTTCTGCGCGGCAATAAGGGCAGGTAGACTGCCAGAAGTTGAGCAGGACAACCTTTCCCAAATAGTCTGACAGGCTGTGATTCACATAAGCGGTGTCCGGCAAGGTGAAATCGGGTGCCGAGTCGCCGGGTTGCGGTGGATAAGCCAGCACCAGACCTGGAGACAGGACCAGCGCACAAACTACGGCTATGAAGACTTTGCTTTTCGTCATGACTTCCTCCTTTTTTGACTCTTCAAGCCGGTCATTTTATGTTCGGTTCCTGGGTGTTCGGCGACCTGAGTAACCGGTCACAGCAAACGCCTCACCCAATCACCTGATAATAATATACCTTGAAAGTAGACTATTGTCAACTGGTCGCATTGCCTCACGTGAAATCCACATGGAATCATTCATTGCCTTACAGGAAAAACCATACGAAATGAACAAAGGGTGAGTGTGAACCGTCTGGCAGCACAATGTGGAGCCTTGATGGACAATGCTAAGGCCCGTTGATTCCAGTTTACAATACCGTAAACTGAAATCAACCCGGGCACAGGGTTTCCGGCATGTGCTGCCAAAGGGTGGAAAACACTGGTATTTGCAGACTTAGCTGAAGAAACGGTGTCTCAGAACCGATACCCAGGGGTCGTTTCCCAACCGGTTTGTCTGGCCGATTATAAAGCCCAATTTCAAGTCATTTTTCCCGGAGTCGTTGAACCCATTTGCCAAAACATCATTCAATCGGTTTTAATTGTCGTTTGTCTTTCCGTTTTATTGGCTGGTTTGCAACATGTCTGATTTCCTGCTTTGTTTGCAGTCTGACAGCCGGGTTTTCCTCCTGCCGGCGGACCAGATTACCAATGCGTTTGCAAAAATGGAATCCTTTTTCCTTCGAATCTGGGGACGGTACCCACCCAAGAACCGATATAGAAACTGAGATTTGGTGTCCAACGTGCTCGGTGCGGCAGATAGGTTGTGTCCGAATGCTGTCAGTCGGCTGGAGCGGTGTTTGACGGGAAGGAAACTGAAGAGCGGGGTACTGGTACGGCGTCTTGAGCCCGGCGAAAGCCGCAAAGCCTTCTAAGGCCAGTATCCTGCTCAAACGAGCCATGTCCTCCATGGTCCGGCCGGCGGCCGAGAGCATCAGTGCCAGGGGTATGACATATTCCTCAGACCGGATGCCGCGGTTGGAACACGGCGTGGGCAGGTGCTAGGTGAAACTTCCATACCCTTTAGACGCAGGTGACAGGAGGAGCGGGGCCTTCTTTGTCATAGTTCTATATCGGGACTAGGGCTAGATGAGGAGATTGACAATAGCATACTATTTCAGTATGTTATTTTGTGAATTACTTGATAACTGTTCTAATGATTGCAGCAACTATCTGCACCAACGCCACGGAAATCCAAAGGTTTGAGGTTACAGGCAAAGGCAAGATTAGATTCCGTTATGCCGGCGCTACGGGCGATTCGCTTGATTCGATTCCCGGTATCTATGGGGAGTATCTGAACAAAGGTTTTGACTTCCGTGGCCGGCTCGACTTGGAACTCGGCTATCGGCTAGCCGATGCGCTCAGCCTCGGTGCTGCGGTGCGAATTACTAATGAAGAGTCTGATGCGGTGCTGTGGCCGCCCGATCTCGTGTCGAGCCGCGTGCTGGCCGGATGGTGGTGGGCCGAACTTCAACAGGGAATTTTCAATGCTACCGTAGGCGCCTACGATGCCAGTTTCACTCCGCTGACACTGATGCGCTGGGACCCGGCAGACAATCCGCTTGGTGCAGGTGCCAGTTGCTGTGCGGTTACGGTTGGAGGTCTGCGCGGGGAAAGCCTGGAAGAGCTGACCGAAGATTACAAGCTGGAGGGAGTGAAGGTTGTGCTCAAGCCGGGCCCGACCAGCGCCACCCTGATTTTTGGCCGACCCGCCTTGGCCAGCGAATCCTTGAGCTATGCCAGGTATCTGGGTGGCATTCGGGCTGGCTATGACCTTTTCTGTCCTTGGGCGCAAACCGGAGCCAAATTCGGACTTACCGCTCTGCAGGTCGCTGACGACCGCGAATCAGTAAATGAGGCAAGTGTTCTGCCTTTGTGCAGCGATGTGGTAGGAGGTGACTTCGATATTCCCGTGACCGACCGTATCGCTCTGGTCGGGGAATACGCCTACAGCATGCGGAACGATAACACCGCAGACACGGTGTTGGTCCTGGAACAGCGCGACCACGGTGCCAGCATGGGACTGAGATTTGGCGACCGGGAACAGCTTGACGGTCGGTTTCAATACATCCGGACCGGCACAGATTTCGCGCCGCTGTTTCGGGCGCAAAGCGTTTTGTCCAACCGCCATGGATTCCGTGCTTCACTAGCACGGCACAACATCTTTCTCGGCCAGATGGCGATAAGCATCTCTGGGTATGTAAAGTACCAGCAAGAGTTCAAGCCTTTTATCGGAGATATACCCGCGCTCGGACGGTATCCGGGCAACTTCTGGATTGTAACCCTCAGCTCCCGATTCGAACCCTGGTATGAAGTGAGCTTCGGACTGGATGGCGAGCTGCGCCGCAATTCACGGCAGGACGACCCGGATACCGGGATGGACGAGTCTCTCGATGTGACTGAAATTATCGGTTCAGCGCTGTTCGCGTACAACTTCACCCCTCAGAACTCAGTCCAGCTCAAATACTCATTGATGCGCCACACCGAACCAACTGACCGGTGTCTCACTTACCTGCCGAGCCTCGAACTTTCGGTCAGGTTTTAAGAACAAATGGAAAGATAATGATGATAACTTCAATTGTGCTGGCGTTCCTTGCCAGCTCGGTAACGACCACTCTTTCCGAATCACTCACGGTCAGACTTGAGCCGGTGCAGCAGGCCGTTGCTGCCGCCCGGGAGTTTGCTGAATCCGGTCAGAAGGATTCTGCAATCATCGCGCTGCGCCTTGGGGTCAAGCAATGGAACAGTTTTGTAGTAGTAGCCAGGCCCGATACCACCGGCCGTCCGGCCGGTTGGGCCAAAGACCTGGAGCGTATCTCCAGCCGTTTCCTGGCGGCTGATTCGGTGCTGAGGCCTGACGAGCCGGCCTTAGCCGTTCCACTTATCGAACGCCTCGAACAGTTACTCGTCTGGCTACCGCGACCAAAACCGGTTGTGCTCGAGTTCGCCAGCCCCGGCTGTAAGTCCTGCCGGACTATGGAGAAAATCCTCGATAAAGTAGTAGAAGAGTATGCGGGTAGGGTGGTGGTGCGCACCATCAATATCAACAAGGAGATTGGACTGGCGAAGCGGTACCGGGTGTGGCTACTGCCAACGATTGTTTTTCTTGACAGGGACAGCGTTGTCCAATCGCGCGTAGCTAGACCCATGACCAAAGCCGAAGTCAAGGCCAAGCTTGACCCGCTGCTGAATGGCAAGTTCTGAGGTATGAAAGGAACCAGAGAAATATGCCAGTGTTCCCTTGGTTCACGCCTTCATATCGCAGGGAATGAACATCGGAGCCGGGATGGTGCTACTTCTGGTAGGACCGGTCACCAGTTGGGGAACTATTCTAGTTTTGAGAAAAGAATTCGGGACTAAAACCTTGCTTGGATATTTAGCGAGTATCAGCATCCTGGCACTGTTTTTAGGTTACTGCTTTTCAATAATATAGGAGGCATATAACATGGAAAAGTTTATTTACCTGGACCATAATGCCACTACCCCAACAGACCCGAGAGTAGTAGCTGCAATGAAGCCATACTTTAGTGAATGGTACGGTAATCCCTCAAGTGTCTATAAATTTGCCCAAAAGGCACAGAAAGCCAAAGAACTGGCAAGGAGCAAGGTGGCAAAAATACTCAATACCAAACCAGAAGAGATTGTTTTTACATCCGGGGGCACAGAAGCAGACAACTTTGCAATCAAAGGGGTTGCTTATGCCAATAAAGAGAAAGGCAATCATATAATTACATCTAAAATAGAACATCATGCCGTGCTTAATACCTGCAAATGGCTTGAAAAACAGGGGTTCAATGTCACATATATTGGTGTGGATAAGTATGGAATTGTGGATTTGGATGAACTCAAGGATGCGATTACTGATAAAACAATTCTAATCACTGTTATGCACGCCAACAATGAGGTCGGAACCATTGAGCCAATTCCCGAGATTGCGAAGCTTGCAAAAGAAAAGAATGTCTATTTTCATACTGATGCGGTCCAGGCAGTTGGGAAAATCCCCACGGATGTGAATGAACTCGGAGTGGACCTTTTATCACTGTCAGGTCATAAATTTTATGGTCCCAAAGGTGTCGGGGCCCTCTTTATTAGAAAGCGGACAAAGATTGATGGTCTGTTACATGGCGGTCGTCACGAGAGAAATAGAAGAGCAGGAACAGAGAATGTCCCTGGAATCGTCGGGCTTGGAAAGACTTGTGAAATCGCTATGGAGGAACGAGAAGAAGAGGCAAAGAGACTGAGGGCTTTGAGAGACAGGTTGGAAAAGGGCATAGCAGAAAACATCGAAGATGTTGTCATAAACGGGCATCCGGGAAAGAGGCTCGCCGGGACTCTGAATATCTGCATAAAATATGTGGAAGGGGAATCAATGCTGCTCAATCTGGATTATGAAGGGATCGCCGCATCGAGTGGTTCTGCTTGCACATCTGGGTCGTTAGAGCCTTCCCATGTGCTTTTGGCCCTGGGGATTCCGCCAGAAGTGGCGCACGGGTCTCTCAGATTCAGTCTGGGGCGCGACAATACCGACGAGGATATAGACCGGGTGATAGAAGTCCTGCCCCCGATTGTCAAAAAACTCCGAGCAATGTCACCTTTTGGAAAGGATAGAGAAGGAGGATTAAAATGGGATACTCAGAAAAGGTAATGGACCATTTCAGGCATCCAAGGAATGTTGGCAGGATAGAAGATGCGGATGGTATCGGAAAGGCTGGTAATCCTGTTTGTGGTGACATCATGGCAATCTATATCAAGGTCGAGAACGATGTAATCGTAGATATAAAATTTGAGACCTTTGGATGTGGAGCAGCGATTGCAACATCGTCGATGGTGACTGAGCTCGTTAAAGGCAAGACAATCAAGGAGGCGCTCAAGATAACAAACCGGACTGTGGCGGATGCACTGGATGGCCTGCCCCCAATTAAGATGCATTGCTCACTCCTGGCAGAGGATGGAGTAAAAGCGGCAATTGAAGACTACAAAAAGAAACAGGAATTGAAAACCAAGGGCAAGTTATAAACATATTATCGGCGATACGCCACTTGTGGAATTGATAATTAAACTGAGGAAGAAAGGAGGTGAGGAAAATGGCAAAGGACCCGGTATGCAAGAAGGATGTGGATGAAGCAACGGCAACGGCAAAGTCAGAGTATAAAGGCAAAACTTACTACTTCTGCTGCTCCGGCTGCAAAGAGAGCTTTGATAAGGAACCAGGGAAGTATGTAAAGTCAGAAAAGAGCGGTTGCTGCGGGCACTGAAGTGACAATCATGGGTGCAGCGGTGAATCCCGCCGCTGCACCAAGCTTAAACTCGTAGGAGGTATAGATGCTTGATAGAAAATTGGTCGAGAAAGTCTTAGACGAAGAAGTGAGACCTGTGCTTGCTGCGCATGGCGGTAATGTAGAACTTTCTGATATAACCGATGATAATGTTGTCAAAGTAAAACTCACAGGGGCATGCTGTGGCTGTCCGATGGCACAGCTTACTCTGTTAGGAACGGTGGAGAGCGCTATCAAATCGCACATCCCGGAGGTAAAAGCTGTCGAAGCTATATAAACATCCTGGACAAAAGTTTAAGTGCCGGAATGAAAGCAATCAATTAAAAAGCAGGGAGTAAAACCGTCAGGCATTCACTTAAAGTAGGTTTCAGTTTTGGTTCGACTTCTGGAATAATCACGACGCTTGGATTGATGGTTGGCCTGCACTCTGGGACTCACTCAAAACTTGTGGTTATTGGCGGCATATTGACAATAGCGGTAGCAGACGCATTTTCAGACGCATTGGGTATTCATATTTCTGAAGAATCTGAGAATAAACACACTGTAAAAGAAATATGGGAATCGACAATTTCTACTTTTATAGCCAAGTTTGTTTCCGCAATGACATTCGTCATCCCTGTTCTTTTGCTATCACTTCAGACAGCGATTATCGTGAGCATAGCTTGGGGATTATCGCTGTTGGGTATCTTTAGTTTCTACATGGCTAAAGAGCAGCAAGTGCAACCTTGGAAAGTAATCGTGGAACACTTACTCATTGCAGCAGTGGTCATATGCATAACGCATCTTGTAGGCGATTGGACTGGGTCAACATTTGGCAAGAGGGGGATTTAGGGGACACGATATTCATTTCTGTCCGCTGGTCAGAATCACCTTCTCCATCCTGCTTTGTTTCCCGCAATCCATCCGCAGGAAATAAACACCGGCTGGCTCATTCATACAATTCCAGTTTACCCTATATCTGCCCGGAATGCAACTGCCCGATGCCAGAACAGCGACTTTGCGGCCTAT
>DFBN01000096.1:12731-19792 GCA_002366635.1 Caldifarciminota bacterium UBA3079
CCTCGGCCCGGATTCGGATATACATCCAATCGTGTCGCATAAACCTGTAATGGGTGTGTTTCCCTAATTCCGATGCCCGGAATCTGGAACGCAGAGTCAGACTCGTCATATTGCCAGCCTGGGCCATAAGCAATCGCTACGATGCGGCAGGAATCATGAGGCCCTGGTGGCACAATCCAGGGATAAACCGTGTCGGTCGGAGACAAACCGGTCACGATGGTGTCGAGTTGCCAGCTAGTATCAGAACGCAGGAACAGCGAAACCGAATCGCACCTGGGCGGGTTGAAAGTTTCCCAGCGTATCCAGCAGGTGTCACCCGGCACAAGGTTCTCGCCGCCGTTGGGATACAGAACCCGGAGAGCCTCAACCTCAAACACCGATGTCTTGCGGCTACCGCCGACAACAAGGTCATTGTAACCACCGTTGTTCATGTCATGGATATTGACAATAAGGGATTCGTGATGTCCGTGGTCACCTCTCCAGTGCCAGACTTCTTGAAACAGGTTGTTCCCGACCGCTTTGTACACATAGACGGCGAGCGGCGTTGCCCAGACCAGCTCTTCAACCCCGTCGCCATCGAGGTCGCCGCATTTGCTTAATGCATAGTTACCGGTAGTGGCCATTGTCTTCTGGTCTATAAATGTTCTCTCATAAGTATTATTTCCGGTTGCCTCCCACATGTAAAGGTAAAAGGTGTTTGTAGGAACAACATAGAAACCAACAAAGAATTCTGGGCGACCGTCCTGGTCCAGGTCGTTTCCGGAAAAAACATCGCCTCCATTGGGAAGATGAACCGTGTCCCGGTAAACCATTTCATACTGGTCATCACCGGTATTCTCATAAACCGAAACCCAGCCCCCGCCCCCCAAGTCGGCAGTTACGAATTCCTTTCTACCGTCTAAGTCGAAATCGCCGAAGGCGAAGTTCCATGCTCCTACTCGCAACCTGCTCCACACCAATACGTTTTGGTTGTTGCCGAGATTCTCCCATATCCCGGTTCCTATCTGCGGGTTGTGGGTTAGCTTGAGGACTTCATTTCTACCGTCGTTGTCCAAATCAGAGGTGAAGTAAACGGGTTCCATATTAGGGGAGTTATGGTCATATCTATACCACCAAGACAGCGATTCAGGATAGGAAAAGTAGTCAGGACTTTCCTGGGTAACTATGAGGTTGTAAAACGTATCAGGGTTTTGGGGGTTCTCTTCGTTCACTCCCACCAGGTCAGTGAGACCATCCTGGTCAATATCGCCGACATCACAAGGACGGAAGTTGCCAGTTGTGATTCCTGGTGGATAAGGATAGGCACCGGTATCAGCAAAGACAAGTTCGTAACGATTTACCGGCCGGTATTCCCAGACTTCCCAGCGAAGAGGGTCTGTTGGATGGATTGTTCCGGTGCGGAAAATCATTTCTTGTAAGCCATCATGGTCGCTGTCACAACAAATCACCCTCCCAGCAACAGTGCCGACAAGCCCTTCTTGAAGGAAAGTAACCCGCTTCAATCTGAATTGGGCAAATAGAGAAGAAGTAAAAACGAGCAATAACAGAAAGTTTCTTATCATAAGCTTCAGGGGAGGCGAATCTTCGCCTCCCCTTCTTCTTGTTTACCTCACAAGCACCGCTCTCTTTGCTACTGTAACATCATCCGTTTGCAACCGGTAGAAGTAAACCCCAACCGAAACAGTCCGTCCTCTGGTATCTTTCCCATCCCAACAAAGATTATGAAGACCTGCTTCTTTATGCTCATTCATCAGTCGTTGCACCAGTCTACCAGAAGCATTGTAAATCTCAAGACAGACGCTGGCTCGATGAGGAACCCCAAGGATGATGGTTGCCTGACCGGATATGGGATTAGGAGTGATGGTCAGAGACCAGTCTCTGATGCGGGCGGGCGGAAGCTCGGTGATTGCGCCCGGTAGAATCTGGTCGTCCAGATTGTATCCAGGCATCTCGACGACATCGTAAATGGTGTCGTTGACTGTATCCTGGCTGAACATGAGCGAATCCTCAGAGAAATCATCGGTTCTGATAAGACTGGAGTGAGCGGCGCTGGGGAGCATTACCAGCGTCAGGGCAATGACACCGAAAGCAATTCCGGTGCCTTTCGTTGAGCGAGACATAAACGGTAACATGCCCAACCTCCTTTAATAACTAACTTAATTTTACCCCGCCTCAGCCGGTTGTCAAGCCGCCAAATTCCGTTATCATCAAGGTATGGAAATAGCCCAAATCGGTGAAGCCGCGTTGATTCGTCTAATTGAGAAAACGACCAAGCGACACGGAAAAGTGAGACTCGGCATCGGTGATGACGCTTGTGTGCTCAAAGACGGAACAGTAATAACCACCGATGCCTATGAGCAAAGCGTCCACTTTGATACAAGCTATATGACCTTTCGCCAAATCGGGACCCGCTGCGCCTGTGCCGCAGTTTCCGATATTGTCGCAATGGGAGCAAGGCCCCGAATTGTTCTGGTCGCCTTGGCCTTGACTCGAAAGATGCATACTACCCAGGTGCGCGCGCTTTATCAAGGCATCGAACAAGTCTGTTCTGAACTGGACTGCGAAGTCGTCGGCGGTGACATCATTGCATCAAACCGGTTGCTCTTGGCAATCACCGCAATCGGGAAGACAAAGAAACCAAAACTCAGGTCTGATACCCATGTCCATGAGAACCTTTATGTAACCGGGAATCTGGGAACTGCTGAAGCCGGCAGGCTGGTGCTCAAACATGGCCTTCCGCGACAGCACTATTCACAACTGGTCAGACGCCACCTGAAACCGATACCGAGATTGTCGGTCATAAAGGCTATCGGCCCGAAGATTCACGGCCTGATTGATATCTCGGACGGCATCGGGACCGATGCCCGCCACCTTGCGGAAAGAAGCGAAGTTCGAATCGTGCTGGAACCTGAAAGTTTCCCGGTTCTTTCTGAAACCCGCGACTTATGCGCTCGACTGAATATCGACCTGACAAACTTTGCCCTGAGTTCTGGCGAAGATTACGAACTGCTTTTCACAAGCCCGAAATCAATCCCGGAAATGGTCGAAAAGGTTCGGATAACCAGAATCGGCCGTGTCGAACCTGGTTCCGGACTCTATATGGAACACCAAGGGAAACTAAAGAAAGTCCGAATCCATGGGTATGACCATTTGCTCATATAGATAACCTGTTGGTAACCTGTGGATAAATCAGTGGACAAATCCGGGGAAAACCTATGTTTTCCACACATTCTCTGATACATCTTCCCTTTTTATTGTGATATGTTACCGATACCCCTCTGAAAATAAGAAACGAGCTGTCATACAGTTACACAATCATGGATATGTCATTTCTTACACTTGACTTTTGAACTTATTGTGGTATAAACTATATTGTTATAATATGGACTATGTCTTTGGGTTTGCGTGCAGCCATGTGGATCTCAGACCAACACATGAATATCAGGAAAGGGGAAAATAATGCCAATCTCAGAACATAAGACAAATGAATCACTCAGAAAAGAATCCGGACAACTAGAACAACCAGACCACACCGCTTATTTCAACCAGGTCACGAAACGGGATGGCAAGATAGCCCCTTTTGACATTGAGAAAATCACTACTGCAATTTTCAAGGCCGCGTGTTCGGTCGGCGGCGAAGATAGAAAACTGGCCGAGCAGCTCGCAGAAAAGGTCTGCATCCGACTCCATAATAAGAAAACAGCACTTGTCCCGACCGTCGAGCAAATCCAGGATGCGGTTGAAGAAGTTCTTATCAAGGCCGGCCATGCGAAAACTGCCAAGGCATATATCCTTTACCGGGAAAAAAGAAACCGGGCAAGAATCAAGCGGGCGATTTCAGGTAAGAAAGAAACGACCGAATATGCCCTCTTTGTCCGCACTGTCGGCAAAACCATCCGCAAATGGGACCGGAAAAGAATCAGCCGTGCCCTGGTGCGCGAGGCCGAACTCTCCCCCGATATAGCCGACAAAATTGCCTCGGAAGTCGAAGATGTTATCGTCAATTCCAGAATAAAGCACATCACTACCGACCTGATTCGTGAAGTCGTAAATACAAAGCTTATCGAGCATGGTCTTGAGGAACAGCGCAAACGCCACGCCCGGCTTGGTGTTCCTCTTTATGATGTCGAACGGATTCTGCTTTTCAAGAACAAGGAAAACGCCAATATCCCGCACAACCCCGAAGCCACGAATATGACCCTGGCCGAATGGATTAACAAGCAGTTCGCCCTTTCATCTGTATTCGACCCGGACATTGCCGATGCCCACACGCGCGGCGATATCCATCTGCACGACCTGGGTTTTATCAACCGGCCTTACTGCTCGGGCCAGTCTTTGGAATATGTCAAGAAATTCGGTCTCAAACTGCCCAATGCCTTGTCCAATGCCAAACCGGCACGGCATCCTGAAATACTCCTCGCCCATATGGTCAAGTTTTCTGCCGCACTCCAGGGGCATTTCGCCGGTGCCATTGGCTGGGATGCAGTAAATCTATTCCTTGCGCCGTTCCTGAAAGGCATGAGCGATAAAGAAATCCATCAACTCGCACAGATGCTCATATTTGAATATTCTCAGCAGAATGTCGCCCGTGGTGGACAGGCTATCTTTTCCGATATAAACCTCTACTGGGAGATACCAAAACATTTCCAGGATGTTGATGCTATCGGCCCGGGCGGCGAATACACCGGCAAGAAATACAAGGATTACCTTCAAGATGCCCAGCGTTTTGTCTGGGCGATGTTTGATATCTACAAACAGGGTGATGCTTCTGGCAGTCCGTTCTTCTTCCCGAAGCCTTTGGTCCATATGACCGACCGTTTCTTCCAGACCCCGGGCTGGCAGGATTTCCTTTATCATATTTCCGATGTCGCCGCCGATAAAGGCAACACCTATTTTGTGTTCGACCGGGGTGAAACCGCCAAAATCAGCGAATGCTGCCGCCTGAGTTTCAAATTGGAACAGTCCGACATCGACGATGCGGCAACCCCATGGAAGATGCGCTATTCCGCAATCCAGAATGTAACTATCAACCTCCCCAGAATCGCCTATCGTGCGAACCATAATGATGCGGCCCTTTTTGAACTGCTCAAGACGCAACTCGAGCTGGTGGCCAAAGCCCATATCCAGAAAAAGGCATTCCTTGAGAAACTCCTTGCGCTCAAGTCTGAAGGCCCGCTAGCGCTTTTGACCATGCACCACGATGGGGAATCATACCTCAGGATGCACCGTGCCACTTTCCTCGTCGGCATCCTGGGATTGAATGAAATGGTCCAGTATCATCTGGGCAAGGAACTGCACGATTCAGACGAAGTGCTCAGATTCGGACTCAAGGTAAATGCCGAAATGTATCAGGCATGTCACCGACTTTCTGAAAAGTACGGAATACGCTTTGTGCTTGAGCAAACCCCGGCCGAATCAACCGCATACCGGCTGGCAAAGCTTGACCTTCACTATTTTTCCGACCAGGCCCAGCAGGTGGTAAAAGGAAACCTGGATGATGAATCGGTCTATTACACAAACTCTACATATTTTAATGTTGGGGAACCGATCGACCCGATCGACCGTGTTTACCGGGAAGGTAAATTCCACGACATGATTGAAGCCGGTGCCCTGACCCATGTCTGGCTGGCCGATGCCCGTCCGCCCAAAGAATCTGTTGCCAATTTCGTCATCAAGACCTATAGGAACACCCGCAATGCCCAGATTGCATTCTCTCCGGAATTCACTACCTGCAAGAACTGCATGAAAACCTCGCGCGGCCTTGTCGAAATCTGCCCTTATTGCGGGTCATCAGATGTCGACTTCATCACCAGGGTAACCGGGTTTTTCTCAAAGGTCTCGGGTTGGAACGCGGGCAAACGCGCCGAACTCCTGGACCGTCACAAAGACGGACTCAAGAACGCCGGCTAGTGCGACTCAGAATCACGGTTCAGCCCGGGAGCAAAAAAGAGGAAATAATAAAACAGGCTGACGGCACTCTCCATGTCCGGGTCAAGGCACCTGCCAGAGAAAACAAAGCAAATGAGGCGGTCATCAGGATAGTTGCACGCTTTCTGGAAATTCCCAAATCTTCGGTCCACATAAAAGCGGGCTTGCATAGCCGCAGAAAGCTGCTTGAAATCTCTGAGAAATTTCCTTAACTATAGTCGGTCAAAAGCTTGAAGTCAGTCGGCTGAATCAGATAATCGGTCTTTACATCGATCGCCAGTTCATACCGTTTGGCAAATTCGTACAGCCTATCATACCAGTCGGCGGTGAGAAAATCTGTCATCCAAGGTGAAGCCTGAATTCTTATCCTCTTACCCCTGATTTTCGGCAGCTTGAACAGGATTGCCCGTTCAATCTTCATTGCCGCCTCGGCCCTGGAGCGAACGCGACCGGAACCTTTACATGTGGGACAAACCTCGCACATCGCAAACATCATTCCCGGCCTTGTCCTTTCCCTCGTCATCTCCAGAAGCCCGAAACGGCTCATCTTTGCGTAATCGGCCTTTGCCCGGTCGTTTACCAACTGGGACTTAAGTTCGCTGACAACCCTTTCGGTATTCTTGGTATCTTCCATATCGATGAAGTCAATTATTATAAGACCGGCGAGGTCACGCAATCTTATCTGCCTGGCAATTTCATCCGCGGCTTCAAGATTGGTCTGAAATATCAACCGCTCCGGGTCTTCCTCTTTGGATGACCGGCCGGTATTGACATCAATCGCAACCATCGCCTCGGTCTGGTCGATAGCGATGAATCCACCCGATTTAAGCCAGAGTCGCTTCTGGAAAACGCGCTCGAGCTCGGCCTCAACCCCGGCGTGTTCCAATAGCGGCACTTCACCCTGATAAAGCTCAACTTTACGCTTGAGCCTTGGCGCAACCTGAAGCAAATAATCAGAGATTTCCTGATGCCGCCCTGGAGAATCGACTAGCACCTTTTCAACATTGGACCCAAACTGGTCGCGAACCAGCTTCACCCCGATAGAAGGCTCCTCATAAAGGACCGAAGGTGAAGATGCAGTCTCGGCCCGAATCCCGATTTCCTCCCATACCTTTTCCAACCGCTGATACTCG
>DFBN01000096.1:19798-23830 GCA_002366635.1 Caldifarciminota bacterium UBA3079
TTTGCATCTCTTGGTGATGCTGCGAAGCCGACCGCGTTCCCGACGGTCCCATATCCGCCTGGAAACTCCAATCCTCTCACCATTCGGGAAATAAACAAGATACCGGCCTGGAATAGAAACATATGATGTCAACCTTGCGCCTTTCTCGGCAAAAGGGTCTTTGACAACCTGAACAAGAATTTCTTCACCTTCATTCAGTATAATTGTGCGTGGCTTGGGATTCTCCGATTTCTCAGGTTCCAGTTCATCGGATTCCAGTGCTTCAAACTCCGGAATCTCAGTCAAAGGAAGAAAACCGTTCTTGCGCTGGCCGATATTTATAAATGCTCCGCGCAGACCCCTGACTACATTCTCGACTCGACCTTTGTAAATCCGTCCGACAAGGTTCTTATTCCCTTCCCTTTCAACATAGAATTCTACCAGCCGTCCATTCTCAATAATCCCGACCCTGGTCTCCCACTCATTGGAGCTGAGAACAACTTTAGTCTTAACTTTCATTAACACCCTCCATTGGTGCCATAATCTTACTATCTCTTTCAATCAGACAGTCCAGCCGCGCTACGCGCAGACACCGGACCTCTTTTTCTTCAATTCCGAAAAGCTGTGCCAGGGTACTGAAAAGTCTCACCCCGGGCACAATCGCCAAATCCAGTATCAATCCTGCCTGCGGCCCCTGGGCAAGATTGCGCACTCCGGCAAGTCTGTGTCCATGCTCAACAAGCTCTGGCAGCCTTTCCCCTACATCAGGAACTCTGATAAGATACCGGCCCAGGTTGATGAGTTTGCAAAGCGACGGCCAGTCAAGCGGAACCCTGCGGCCTGCTGTAATCTGCAAACCCCTGGGCAGGAAAGGCCCGAAATCCCTGACAACATTGCCCGAGTAACGAAAGCTCGTAAAAATGTCTACATATTCACCTTCTGAAACCAACCCCACGGGTAATGGCGGGCCCAAAGAAAGCATCGGCTTCGGAGAAAAACCCCGAGTATAAATAATCGGCAGTTCGCTCCTGCGCAATGAATGGTAAAGCGCCCTCACCCGGTCAAGATGGGCTGCAAAACGATAAGGCTCTTTCACCACATATCTCAGCCGGAATCGATTCTTCGGCTCATTGTAATTCATAACCGGCTTTGATTTACGGCCATACGCGGTCAGAACCACCGCTGTCTTCTCAGGCCTTGGCGGTGGTTTTCCTTCCGGACAAATACCGCAACCGGTGCATCCGGTCCGGCCGCAATCCGGGGTTTCTTCACCCTGCTGAGCACGTTCGTATTCACGCCTCAGAAAAGCCTTGTCTACACCGGTGTCAATAAAATCCCAGGGAAGAGAAAAATCCAACTCCTTCCTGCCGGTGAATTCATCCGGGTCAACACCCTCCTTTTCGCACGCCTCCACCCAGTTTGGGAACCTGAAGTATTCGGTCCACTCCTGGAAAACACCGCCTTTGTGATAAACGTCCTCGATAACCCGGCCCAACCGTTCATCGCCCCTTGCCAGCAAAGCTTGAACAAAGGAACTTTCAGGTTTCTCCCACTTCGCCTTGATATTCCGCCGGGTAAGCACCGACTTCAACCTGTCGATCTTTTCCCTAACCTGTTCGACGCCGACAAAACCCGCCCACTGTAAAGGCGTATGCGGTTTTGGCACGAACGGGCTCAGTTTGTAACGCACCGCTCTGCCCTGGCACATCCTGGCGATTTCATTCACGAACCTTCCGATTTCGTCCACATCAGCATCGGTCTCGGTTGGCAAACCGAGCATGAAATAGAGTTTTACACCACGCCATCCCGCATCGAGCGCGGTCCGAATCGCCTCGACTGTCCTGGCTTCTGAGATGTTCTTGTTAATAAAGGATTTCAGGTGCGAAGAAACAGTCTCCGGCGCAAAAGTCAAGCCGGTCTTTTTCACTTCTTTCATATCGAATGCCAGCTCAGGCGAAAACTCCTCACCCCGAGTCGAAGGCAAAGACAGTGCAACATTGCGGCCCTTGAGCCTTGAATTCAACCGGTGCACAAGATTCAAAAGGTCCGGGTAATCCAGTGTTGAAAGAGAAAGAAGCGAAATTTCTTCCCAGCCGGTTGCCCTGATTCCCTGCTCGGCCAAGCTGACAATCTGTTCAACCGTCCTGAATCTGACCGGACGGTTAATCATCCCAGCTTGGCAGAACCGGCAACCCCTGGTGCATCCACGGTTAATCTCGATCGTCAGCCTGTTATGGACCGTTTCACAAATGGGCACCACCGGGGGAAAAGGGAAATCCTCTTCTTTCAGTTCTTCAAGGATTCTGCGCCTCACCGAATTCCTTCTCCTTTCGGTTTTACCAGGCACAAACAGACCGCTCAGCCGTGCAATAGATGAAAGCAAATCGTCCCGGTTCCTGTGGTTCCAATCTGCATAAACCTCGGTAATTTCCCTGACCGGTTCCTCCCCGTCACCGACAACAAACGCATCTATGAAATCAACCAGAGGAAGCGGATTCACAGTGCATGGCCCGCCCGCAACAACGAGAGGATGTCTGGTGTCGCGCTCATCCCGATGCAATGGAATCTGTGCCAGGTCAAGCAGATAAAGCAGATTGGTATAGGAAAGTTCGGTCTGAAGCGAAACCCCGAGAATATCAAATTCCTTCACCGGCCGCTTGGATTCAAGCGCATAAAGTGGCATCTCCTCTTTGCGCAACAAAGCACCGAAATCAGGCCATGGGCAATAAACCCGGTCACATGCGGCATTGTCTATCCGGTTGATAACAGAATAGAGAATACGCAGCCCGTAGTTGGACATACCAAGCTCATACACCTCTGGCATTGCCAGCACCCAGCTTACCTTCGATGGTTCTGTCGCTTTCAGGAGGGTGTTGTACTCGCCGCCGGTGTATCGGATCGGTTTTGTTACGAGGGGTAGAACCTCGTTCACTTTATCAAACATCTAAGATAACTCATGTTATCTTCACTCGTGCCAAAGTCAAGCAAATCGTTGCGGTTTCAGGCGTGAAATCATTATCTTCTTTCAAGGCACGGTTACGCCCATCGACCCAGACCCCTTCATCTTCTCCCAGAACGAAATCCCTTATCCTACCGCTTATACGTTCCCATCAACTCTGCCTGCGCCAGGATGTATCCCTTTATAGCATCTTGCAACCGTTTGGCCCCGGCCTTGGAATCCAAATCAAGCTTCTTATCCAAGGCATAAAGCCTGAAATAATAATGGTGCGGTTTGCCGCGTGGTGGGGCCGGGCCTTTGTAACCAACTACCCTGAAACCATTAACACCTTGAACCGTCCCGTTATCAAGAACCGGCTTTCTGGCCACGCCTTGCTTGAGCATCCGCACACTGTCCGGGATATTGAAAATCACCCAGTGAACAAAAGTCCCAATCGGCGCATCCGGGTCCTGGCATAGCAATGCAAAACCCTTTGTGCCTTCAGGCACTTTATCCCATTCCAGCGCTGGTGAAACATCCTCACCATCCGCGGTATAAAGCTTAGGAATCGGTCCACCGTTCTCAAAATCCGGGCTGGTCAGGACCATACTATCTTCTGCCGGCACCGGCGCCGGTTTGCCGCCGCATGCCAGCAATAACCCTACCACAACCGACAACATATAATATAACCTATCCATTCTAATTACCTCCTGATGCAAACCTAAGCCGAAATCCACTCTTGTCAACAACCGGATAAAACGCTCTGTTCACCCATTTAAGTCTGCCTTGTTCCAGGCCTTCTCCAATACCTTTTCTCGTACCTTTTTCAGAATTAGAGATAAATCCGGCAAAACCTCAGCGACCCTTGACATCCGCAGCCCAGCGCTTGACATATCGCCTCAGCGCAATATGCTTGCGAGCAATGGAAAGCAGGTCTGACTCCCCAGAGAGAAGAACGGCAGGAGTAGGAATATGCCGAGGAAAGTGAAGCAGAAAGGGCAGGTAGGCGACTACCGGCATAAGAAGGCGAAGCGGAAGAATAACCCGCCGGCCGGGATTGCGCCGATTTATGAGGCGCACGAGCGCAAGACCCAGAAGTACGAATATGACCCGCA
>DFBN01000036.1:0-11383 GCA_002366635.1 Caldifarciminota bacterium UBA3079
AGCCGTACGCGGCATGCAAAGCAGTAACAGGCAGACCGGAAAGCGCGCCGGGTTGCTGTTTCGCGGGCGCAACTGCGCCAGAAAGGAGGTGATAGAAATGGCTACAAGTTCTGATAAGCGAGTTGCAAAATGGAACGCCAAGTTCAACACCGAGCGAATCAAGGCTATCCTGGACGACATGAGGCCGGATATGCTTGGGAACGTTCAGTCCGTGTTTCCTGAGCTGGTCACAATGGAGTCTGAGGTGAAGCAGACGCTCGATGCTCAGGGTGTTCCCACCATCCAGTACCCGTTCTATTTGAACTTCGGAAGGGAAATATGGCGGCTCAAGCGGAACAATGTTTCGGGCGAATCTTTGGCCCTCGAGGCATCGGTCCTGATTGCCAAATGGGTAGGAAGAGGTTTGTCCCAGTCGGTGCTTGAGGCGATTCGAACCCAGGTGTTCGATGTCTCTGCCCCGATAGCGCCATAAACAACTGAAAGAGAAACCGGCGGACCTGCCCCGCCGGTTTCTCTCATGGGCCGTGCAGGATTCGAACCTGCGGCCACCGGATTAAAAATCAGGTGCTCTGCCAAACTGAGCTAACGGCCCGGTCAACTGCCGGGAGCCGGACTCGAACCGGCACAGCCCAAAAGGCCGAGGGATTTTAAGTCCCTTGCGTCTGCCAATTCCGCCACCCCGGCAAAATGAAAGGCGGCACCGGGATTCGCACCCGGGTATTGCGATTTTGCAGACCGCTGCCTTACTACTTGGCTATGCCGCCCAGAAGCGGGAGACGAGATTCGGACTCGCGACCCCCACCTTGGCAAGGTGGTGCTCTACCAACTGAGCTACTCCCGCATTCCTGGCCCCAATGGGAGTTGAACCCATATCTTCACCTTGAAAGAGTGATGTCCTGAACCGCTAGACCATGGGGCCACTCTGTAACTCTATCTATCTCCAGTAGCTTGTCAACAGCTCAATAGGCAAAATGTCATGTTTGACAGCATTAGACTGAAAACAGGCATAAAGTATGTTTAGTCCATGGCAATGCCGGTTACTTGACACCTGATTCTGATGATTTAACATTTATATATGAACCGTCATTGCGTGGCCGGTATAATATCCGGTCTGGTTCTTGCCGGATTTGCGGCCGGGCAGACCATTGAAAGCCTGCCAGGGCCGGTAATTCACCCTTATTCTTTTGAGCTTTTGTCTAATAGCCGGTATTCGGTCCATCCCGGATTTACTGATACTTTGCCACGGCAAGTGCTTGCCAATGTGCTCTGGGCAATGGAACAGGTGCCTCGGTTTGACAGCTTTCGTGAGCTTTATGTGGCGACAAAAGACAATGTCTACCTTTATAACCCGCCTCACAACACGCTGGTTATTCATAAGCCAGGAGACTTTCGTTATTCCTCGGGCTCGACATTTGAGGTCGGTGTTGCAACCAGAAGGCACGAAGAAACAGGGTTATTGATTCAGGCCGGGCTGCTGGCCGGAACCGCATTCTGGGATTCGGCCGGGCCCAGTGTTGCATCGTGCCCCATGAAACAGGCTGCGGATTATGCCAATCGAGAATGGGTTCCGAACCACCGGATTCTGATGGTGAATGTATATGGTCTGACCGAAGTTAAAGGTCTGGACACAAATCTTGTTGCTGTTTCGTCTGATTCCAGCCTGTTTCAGCCTTATGTGACTGGCCCGGATAGCTTTGAGACTATCCTTATGGGCCTGCATCAGGACTCGGTGTTCTCGCCTTACACTATTTCGCATGAAACCGTATCCCAGCTTCTATGGGCCGGCTGTGGTGTAACACCTCATCGGACTGACAATAGTCCCTGTGAAGTTTACCTTGTTCATAATGAAGGCGTTGACCATTATTGCAGCCGTTTTATAGACAAGGGGGTTGTTAGTGCCGACCATCGGCTCGAGAGGATAGTACCCGGTGACCGAAAACCCCTTCTTTATGCCGCTTCGAGCAGGATTCCTTCAAGCGCACCGGTCTATATGGTTGTGTGCGTTAAAGATACCGGTTCATACCGGACAATGCAGGAATCAGGATATTTCGGTTTCCAGGTTCTTGTTCAGGCAAAGGTCCTGGGCCTTTCCGGTTTCCTGACTTTGCCTTTAACACCAGAGGAACGCTCTTCGATTGCACTTGCCCTCTTTCTGCCAACAGGACAATACCCGGTTCTGGTGTTTTCGACGGGCGAGCCGGCAACCGGTGTCAGCGAAGAGGAAAGGCCAGCCCTGGTTGAAATCACCAGGGCAAAACCGGTTATCCGCCTTGGTGAATCTGTCCGCGTCGAGTATCTTTTGCGCAAATCCGGGCAGGTCAGGGCCGAGGTTTATGATATGCTGGGCCGGCCGGTCCGCCATATTCTCAAAGAACACCAGTCAACCGGTTATCACAGCGTTGAATGGGACGGGGCTGATGACAATACCGAGCAGGTGAAAAAGGGCAGCTATGTTATCGGTATCTTTGCACCAGGCTCTGTTGCCCAGCACAAAATCACTGTTTTCTGAACTGCTTTTTTCACCACTAAGACATTGATAAAACGGTTCAAGCCCGGAATTTTACTGGTTGTGTTATTGCTAAGTGGCTGCGTCAGTCCACGCCTGTTTTTTATCGCCCATGTGCAGGATGGCGAAACCGGCAAATTTCTGCCCGATGCTATCGTTACGACAGAACCGACCGAGATAATGAAACCGAAACGATTCCTTTCCGGGTTGTCAAAGGTTGGACGGTTACGGTAGATTTCAGGATATCCCTCTTATCCGATTGACTAAGCGTCTGTCGAGGTTAACATACGGTGATGTGGCAGTCAAAAGGAAAGTCAGGCAGACTGGTTCTTGCTTCAGTCAATAAAGGCAGATTTGAACCGGTCTATATCCTTTTGGGCGAGGATTCAATCCTGGTTGATGAAATCATAAACCGGCTTAAGAAAAGAGTTATCAGTCCTGCATTTGAGCCGTTTGACTTCGATTTATTCCAGGCCGATGAAATAATAGTAGAAAGGATGCAGGAACAGTTCAGGCAACCGCCGGTCGGGTCGGAACGCCGGCTCGTTGTGATAAAGGGCATTACCCGTCAAGGCAAGAAAGGCCCGATATACACAAGCCTACAAAAGAACGGTACTGCAAAGTTACTTGAGATGCTCGTTAAGGTCCCGGAGACTACGACCGTAGTTGTGACAGGTATAGAGAAACCCGAATTTACCAGGCTGATTAGCAAAACCGGACTGACCCGGTTTCTTGTAGAAGTAGGTCAGCCCAAAGAAAGCGGCCTGGCTAGCTTGATTCAGCAATGGGCAAAGGAGCAGGGGATTAGTTTGACACCCGATGCTGGGCATCTGCTGATTGAGATTGCAGGCCAGAATACCGCAACGCTCAAAGGTGAGGTTGAAAAACTGGCAACATGTTTTGACAAAGGAGAAGTAAGTGTGGATGCGGTGCGCGAACTTGCCGGTGCTTCGCGTGTCTTTCATCTCAAGGAATATGTGGATAAGGTTTTAATGAGGGATGTCACTGGTGCTTTGGAGATTTTGTGCCGGCTCGAGGACTGGGGCGAAGCTGTGCCGAAAATAGTCGCATGGCTAACAAATGGATTTTTGGATTTGGCGGCAGCCAAAGCCGGCGTCCTGTCCAGGTACGCGCGGCAGCGGATAGAAAGTGCAACCGAGAAATGGAGAAACAGTCATGAAGTGAACCAGTGCCTGCAACAGCTTTATGAACTGGACCGGGCGTTTGTTTCCGGCAAACCAGAACCGTTTGCCCGGCTTGAGGTTTTTACACATTGCATTGGTTGTGGCAGTTCTGAGGATTATTGCGGTCTTTACCTGGATGATAAGAAATGGGATTTATGTATGCGAAGCCGGTTAAGGAGGAAGAATGAAAGAACCTAGAATTGGACTCATTTATCCGGCCAGGGAAGTCGAGCAACACTGGCAGAAATACTGGCAGAAGAATAAGGTCTTTCGAACAAATCCGAACCCGAAGCGCAAATATTATGTGCTCGTGATGTTCATTTACCCTTCAGGTGACATGCATATGGGCCATGCCCGCAATTATACTATCGGCGACTGCATCTGCCGGTTCCGTAAGATGCAGGGTTATGATGTGCTGCATCCGTTCGGCTGGGATTCTTTCGGCCTGCCCGCAGAGAACGCAGCAATCAAACATGACATCCATCCAGCTAAATGGACTTTTGATTCTATTGACCTGTGCAAGCGGAATCTGAATCTTCTTGGCATCGCCTATGACTGGGACCGCGAGGTGACTACTTGCAAGCCCGAATATTATCGGTGGAATCAGTGGTTATTCCTTCAGTTCTATAAAAAAGGGCTTGCTTATCGCAAAGAGGCTTTTGTTAACTGGTGCCCTTGCTGCCAGACCGTGCTTGCAAACGAACAGGTTGTTGAAGGTCATTGCTACCGTTGCAATGCTGTTGTCGAAAGAAAGAAACTGACCCAGTGGTTTTTGAGAATTACTGATTATGCACAGGAACTGCTGGACGGAATCGATGGGCTCGTGTCATGGCCTGAAAGCGTCAAAACGATGCAGCGTAACTGGATTGGCAGGTCAAGCGGCATTGAGGTCAAATTCAAGCTTGAGGAAACAGGTGAGGATTTGCCCGTTTTTACTACCAGGCCGGATACGCTCTGGGGTGTTACTTTCATGGCGCTTGCGCCGGATGCACCTCTGGCCGAAAGAATCGCCCAGGGCACAGGCCGGGAGAAGCAAGTGAAGGAATTCATCGGGCGTGTGCTTATGAAACCCGAGGTTGAACGCGTTGCTGCCGGCCTGGAAAAAGAGGGCATATTCACAGGCAAGTATGCCGTCAATCCGGTAAACCAGGAACGCGTGCCAATCTATATTGCGGATTTCGTGCTTGCATCGTATGGGACCGGGATGATTATGGCGGTTCCGGCACATGACCAGCGTGATTTTGAGTTTGCAAAGAAATACGAGATACCGATTAAGGTTGTAATTCAGCCCGAAGGCAAAACAGTTCGGCCTGACGAAATGAAAGCGGCGTTTATTCATGAAGGTGTAATGACAAATTCCGGGCTATTTGACGGCAAAAGCTCAAAACAGGGCATCGAACTGGTCACCAGGTTCCTTGAAGAAAAAGGGCTCGGCAAGAAAAAGGTTAATTACCGACTTAAAGACTGGCTTATATCACGCCAGCGTTACTGGGGGACACCGATTCCGATGATTCAGTGCGATAAATGCGGGGTTGTGCCGGTGCCAGAAGAAAATCTGCCGGTTACATTGCCCGAGAATGTCCACGATTACAAACCCAAAGGCAAATCGGTCCTGGCAAATGTGCCTGAATTCTATAATACCACCTGTCCCAGATGCGGTGGGAAGGCCTTTCGTGACCCGGATACGATGGATACATTTGTAGATTCTTCCTGGTATCATCTCAGATATACCGACCCGAAGAACACGCAATTACCTTTTGCAAAGGAAAAAGCGGACATGTGGCTGCCGATAGATGAGTATATCGGCGGAATAGAACACGCTACCGGTCATCTTGTGTTTTTCCGTTTCTTCACCCGTGTGCTTGCTGATATGGGCATGTTAAGCATAAAAGAACCCTGTAAAGTGCTTCATACACAGGGAATGGTTTCACTTGACGGTAAGACGATGTCCAGTTCGAAAAAGCACGGGGTATGGGTCGGGCCGTTCATAAAGAAATATGGGGCTGATGCAGCACGGCTCGGCCTGCTCTTCGCTGCACCGCCGGAAAAGAGTCTGGATTGGACCGAAGATTTGGTTACCGGTGTCGTAAGATTTCTGAACCGGGTATGGCGTCTTTTTGAGGCACACATCAAAGTAGTGAATTTCAGGGCACCAGAACCTGGGAAATTTTCCCGGGATGAACACCGGTTGTATGTCAGGCTCAACCAGACACATAAGAAGGTTATCACCGACACTGAGGGTTTTCAGTTCAATACTGCGATTGCGGCACAGATGGAGTTCCTGAACGACCTTTACGCATTCAAGGACAAAAAATCCCCTGTTTTCGGTTTCTCTCTGGGAAAACTCCTCTACCTGCTTGCACCGTTTGCACCGCATCTGGCCGAAGAACTCTGGCACCGTGTCCGACCTGATGCCCAATCGATTTTCCAGGAGAGGTTTCCAGATTATGATCGGGGTTTTACCAACCCGGAAACGATGACTGTTCCTGTCATGGTTGATGGCAAACTCCGCAGCCGTATTGTCGTTCCGCGCACAACAAAAGAGGATGAAATCAAACATATTGCATTGGCTGACAGGAAAGTGGCAGGATATCTGACCGACAAGCAGATGGAACGCATTATTTATGTCAAGGACCGACTGGTCAATATAGTGACAGCAAAGAAATGAGCGCAAACCGCGTCCTTGCCCTTGACTTCGGGTCGCAATACAATCAGCTCATTGCCCGCAGGGTGCGGGAAACCAAGGTCTATTCAGAAATCGTTCCTTATAATATAAGCCCGGAGGAAATCAGACAGAAGCAGGCTTGTGCACTCATCCTTTCGGGTGGTCCGGCGAGTGTCAGAAAAAAGGGGGCACCAAGGCCAAATCCCGGGATTTATCAGCTTGGCATTCCGATTCTTGGTATCTGCTATGGTATGCAGATGACCGCGCGAATCCTTGGTGGCAAAGTATCGGCCGGTAGAAAAAGGGAATACGGTCCAGCAATGCTTCGACGCATCGGCCCAGGCCCGCTATTTTCCGGCCTTCCGGGAAAAATGAAAGTCTGGATGAGTCATGGCGATTATCTGACAGGACTCCCTGCCGGATTTAAGGCGATTGGCCGCACCAAATCGATTCCCTGCGCAGCATTCGGCAATAATCGTCTCCGGATTTATGGTGTTCAATTTCATCCCGAGGTCGAACACACCGAGTTCGGCCGCGAGATCCTGGCAAATTTTCTGTTTCGTATCGCGGGGTGCAAACCAAACTGGACAATGCGCTCCTTTATTGCAGAAAAGAAAGAGGAAATTCAGACCCGTGTCGGCAAAAGAAAGGTGTTATGCGCGGTTTCAGGCGGTGTTGACTCAACTGTGATGGCAACGGTTCTGCACCGGGCGATTGGCAATCGCCTGGTAGCGGTATTCGTGGATAACGGACTTTTGCGTAAGAACGAAGCCGAAGAAGTCAGAAGAACACTGGGCCGGCGGCTCGACCTCCATTTCATCGATGCGCACAAACGGTTTCTTCCCAGATTGCGTGGTATCGCTGACCCGGAAAAGAAACGCAGAATTATCGGCAGGGAATTCATCCGGGTTTTTGAGGAAGCCGCAGAGCGATACGGCCCGATTCATTTCCTGGCTCAGGGCACGCTTTATCCCGACCTTATTGAGTCCCGTTCTGCTTTTGGCGGGCCTTCATCGACGATAAAGTCTCACCACAATGTCGGAGGGTTGCCGAAAAGAATGCGGCTGGAACTGGTTGAACCTTTGCGCACGCTTTTCAAAGATGAAGTGCGGGTTCTGGGACGGGTACTCAGACTTCCTGCCGCCATTCTCAATCGCCATCCATTCCCGGGTCCTGGTCTTGCAGTCAGAATCCTCGGTTCTGTTACCGAAGAAAGGCTCAGTATACTGCGGGAAGCAGACTATATTTTCATCAGTGAACTGCGCAAGTCCGGATTGTATGATGAAGTATGGCAGGCGCTTGCAGTGCTTCTGCCGGTCCGGACTGTCGGGGTAATGGGGGATGAACGCACTTATGAAAATGCGGTTGCTTTGCGCGCGGTGACTTCAACCGATGCAATGACCGCGGACTGGGCCAGATTGCCCGCTGATTTCCTGAGCCGCGTCTCGGTCCGGATAATCAATGAGGTTAAAGGCGTCAACCGGGTTACTTATGACATCAGTCCCAAACCGCCGTCCACAATCGAATGGGAATGAAATCTAGCGGATATCGCAACTGCTGCCGGCACAAGCGAATTCCTGGCTGGCTCGGGTTGTATCGCCGGTGATTTTCTCGTATTTCCAGAGCTGCGTGAAATCCAATGTCGGGAATCTGGCTACCATTTTATTGTACTGCTCTTTGGTGATTTCCTGATACGGGGCCAGTTCATATTTACCGCCATTATAGTTGAAGAATGATATACCGACGATTTCATCCCAGTGTTCATAAACATAGCTGCCGACTTTGAGCCATTCATCGTCTTTGACATAAATCGTAATCGAGACATTATGCGTGCTCCAGTTTTTCTGAACCCGGCGATACCAGTCGAGCTGCTTTATCGCATTCCACTCATTTCTGAGAACAGACTTCCTGGGCGATTTGACCGGGAATTCAAACACTGCCGTAGTGAAATTATCCCTGGTCTGTCTTACTTCGGGCTTGAATGGCAGGCCCTGGTCTCGGAGCATCAGGAAAAGCGGGTCTGATTTGGCGATGCGGTACCGACGGATATAATATCTGCTCCAGCGCGGGTGACATCCGGAAGCACTGTTGACAACCTGGGATACTGTGCCGCTCGGTTTGGTGCAGGTATAAGCGCGCGGCATATTGATACCGAGCCTCTTTGCAGCTTGTTTCGCGGTCCGCTCGGCTACTTTGCGCAGTTGTTTGAAAACTTCCGGTGTCAGGATATCATGGTTATCCATCTGGCCGGTCAATGATACCCCGATTAACCTTTCTTCTTCGCAGTTCTTTCGCCATTTATCCCTTAAAAAAGGGAAATGGGTAAAAGTAGATTGGATGACGCCAATCCATACTGCGGTTTTGACCTTTTCGACTAGGTCTGAAATATCGTCTTTCGGCCGGACAACGACTTCGGAAAGATTGCAGAATTCATAAGGCCTCAAGATAATTTCACCGCACGGGTTTGTCCTCTCATTACCTTTGAATTCCCGCATAGGACAGACACTTTTGAGGTCGCTGACATTCAGAATCCCACGCTCGCCGGTCCCGGAAGTTGCGAGCGCCGCCCATTCCTTCATGAAATCGGCAGAATTCGGTTTCTTTTTATAGACCGCACTGTTATTGGACATATACCGGTAAACCGGAACCGGATAGTCTTTGGCATGTCGCATTTCGTCATCGTCCAAATCGCTGAAAGAAATCATGGCGGAACGCCGCTTGCCGCCTGAAATAACATTCGTGGCTACCCTGCAGCAGATATCATGACATTCAAGAGGTGTCAGTTTTCGCCCTGCTGCACGACGGATGAGCTTTTCGGTTTCGTCAAACAGCCTTTTCAAAGGCTCGGGCCCGCTTGCCCTGCCGCCCATTGCCTTAAGCGGTGAGCCATACGGTCTGATACGGGAATAATCAAACACGACAGTTTCACCGGCAAACCATGTTTCCAATCCGAAAAGAAAGGCCTTTGCCCAACCTTCACGGGAATCTTCAATCACATAATCATCCCGGACTTTGCCGGTAGGATTCATAACAGCCGGCAGTTTTTCGACATTCTCCTTTTCAACGGAAAAACCCACGCCAGTGCCGCTCATGAGAATAAACATCAATTCCGAAAAGCTCTGAAGCCCGTCGATCGGCTCATAAGCACAATTATAACAACAGACATTATCCCTCTGCGCTGCCGGGCCAGCGGTTGCTGCAATCCGCATCGAAGGCATCACATTGAAATGGTCCATTCCATCACGGATTTTCCCCCACACCTTCTGCGGCACCATGTTTGCATTGTAAGCCCTGGTTTGGAGAAACCACAGGACTCTGTCGACGACTTCATTCCAGTTTTCGCGCCGGTTCTTTTCAGGCAGCCAGCGGCAATAATGAGTGAGCGTTACAAACTGAGAAGCAATATTCGGATATGAAATAGGTCTGATTTCTTTCTCCTAGATTACTGACAGTTTGATAATGGCCAAAGGTGTAAATATTCTTTTCAAAATAGTATAACAGGATTAACAATATAATGCTTCATGTCAAGCAGAATTGTGTCAATAGGGCACAATTCATGATTGACGGACCCCTTTCTTTGTGGTTCTATTTCGGTTCGTTGGTCCCCCGTTGCCTCAAATAAGGACCCACACGAAATGGACCCGTTGCCTCGTCTGTTTTTACATGAAATCATCGGCTTGTCCAGTCTTGAATTCAATCACCAGCGACGCTCTATTTCTTTCTGTAGTCTCTTCTGCACACGTGATATCGTTCTTTTCAGTTCCGCAGGATTGTACTGCCCATACCATTCCTTGAGCCTCTTCTTGTCGTCTTTCGATACATGAGGAGATTCAAGCACCCTCTGGTAGGGCGTTCTTGCTTTGTCGTACTTCTTCTTGACCCTGCTTCCGATCCTCACCTTCTCTTTCAGCTTCATCACTGGCTGGAAGAAGTTGGTGTAAGGCCGCAGACTTCTGTACAGCTCGTTGAGCAGCTTGCCCGTTCCGTCTGGTAGCGATGATAGCCTACAGCACGCCTCACAACCGAGTAGTTCTTCTGCTCCACAAAGCAACTGTCATTCTTCCGGTAGGGCCGGGACCTGGTGAAGGTCAGCCCTTCCTGCTGACAGTACCTCAGTAGCTCGTCGTTAATGAACTCACTCCCGTTGTCCGAATCGATGCCCAGCAGCGGAAAGGGCAGACGCTTTCTGATGTCCTTCAGTGCGGCAAACACCCATACCTGCGCTTTGTTCTTCACCGCCTGCGTTTCGGTCCAGCCAGTGCATACGTCAGTGACATCAAGAGTCTGAGCATACTCGCCTCGGGTACTGCCGCCGTCATGGCTCACCAGGTCTATCTCTACGAAACCCAGCTTCTGTTTGTCCCAGTCTGAAAATGTCCTTATCGGTATCTGGCTCAACAGCAGCGTGCCCGGTTTGGTCCGAGCGCGACCCTTCAGCCGGTACCCGGCTTTCTCCTCGGCCAGCAAACGGTCCACTGTCGCTGCACTGACCTTCAGCAGTTTCTCTCTGGTTGCCTCATCGACCGTCAGTTCCCCGTGTCGAATGAGAACAGACACTATCTCGGGCAGATACGGAGCGAGGCGCTTGCCGCAGATGCAGTCACAGACCCGCCACACCTGTTTGAGCGCCGCAAGTACCTTCTTCCCGTAGGTCCGGCCCTTCTTCCTTCTGACGCTGCAGTTTCTCTCGCTCTGAAAGACGACGGGGCTGGAGCCGTTGGGGTTAACGAGAACCCTTTTGCCCCAGTTCCGCAGCACCCAGGAGGCATACCACCTGCTATACCCTGTCAACAGCACAAACTCATCCAGGATTTCTCCTTTCTCTTTCTTCTTTACTCGCTGATACCGTCTTGCCGTTTCCTTACTCACTGCCCGCCTCTCTTTCATCGTCAACGCCATATGACCGCCTTCCTTCAAATTCGTTCTCGGTCGGACAGACGGTCAAAGACTGCCATAAAAACACGCTCATTTCGTGTGGTTTTTCATATGAGGCAATGAATCGATTTCATGTGGATTTTACGTGAGGCA
>DFBN01000036.1:11420-12789 GCA_002366635.1 Caldifarciminota bacterium UBA3079
TTTGCTTGGCTTGTTGGTTACTGGCTTTTGCCTGATTGGACTGACAGGTTGCTCTTTACTGCCGCCTTTAACCCCTGAAGAACCAACCGGCCCATCATCTGGTAATATTGGCTCCCTTTATGCATTCACCGCCGTGACTACAGACCCGAACGAGGACCCGATTGCCTACAGATTCAACTGGGGCGACGGCGAAGTATCGGATTGGAGCGGTTTTGTCCCGAGCGGAACTCCGGCAACAATGTTTCATGCCTGGAATTCCTCTGGCAGCTATGCCGTGAGGGCACAAGCCAAGGATATTCTTGGCATGAGGTCCTGCTGGTCGCCAGGACATGACATCGTCATCCGAACCCAGACCGGGTTTCCGAATTCGGTCATCGCCACGATTCCGATTGGCGGGGACCCGCATGATGTTGACTGCCATCCGAGTGGTGAGTACGTCTATGTGGGGAACGAAACGGTCAACGAAGTGATTGTTATCCGCACCTCGGATAATACCGTGGTCGCCCGGGTCCAGGTGGACCGCGCGCCTTGGCGGGTAGACTGCCATCCCAATGGCGAGTACGTGTACGTGACCCATCACGGCATGGGCGTGACCGTTATCCGCACCTCGGACAATACCGTGGTCGCCACAATCCCGATAGGGGGAAATGATACCGACTGTGGCGTCTTTCGTCCGGATGGGGAATACTTCTATGTGGGAAATGACGAACCGAGCAATACCGTAACAGTCATCCGCACCTCGGACAATACCATTGTTGCCACAGTTCCGGTCGGAAACGACCCTCGCGGCATCACCTGCCTTCCTGACGGCAGCCACATCTATACCGGAAACGCCAGCAGCGGCACCGTTTCGGTCGTCCGCACTTCCGACAACACTGTTGTAGCTACCGTCCCGGTGGGCAGCTTTCCGCATCGCATCTTCGCCCTGCCTGACGGCCAGCATGTTTATGTTGCCAAGGGGTATAGCCGACCCTTGCTCGTCATTCGCACTTCAAACAATACCGTCGTCGACAGCATCTGGGTGGGAACAGGCGCCTGCGGCATGAACGCGTTGCCCGGCGGGGAGTACGTCTACGTCGCAAACATAGACAGCGACGATGTTTCGGTCATCCGCACTTCGGACAATACCGTGGTCGCTACTGTTCCGGTCGGCCAGGGGCCTTGGGCTGTTGCCCCCCATCCGGATGGAAGCCGCGTATACGTCATCAATCGGTACACCCGCGACGTGTCGGTCATTGGATATCGGTAGGATTCCTGCCTGTCTGAATCCTGGCGTTCTTTGAAAGGTGAAACTGCACCCTACCGGACAAAGGCCACTTTAACTGTTATTGCCCCGGTTTTCAGCGGCCCAAGCCGGGAGTTAAGGGGA
>DFBN01000033.1 GCA_002366635.1 Caldifarciminota bacterium UBA3079
GGCGTCGTGGTCAGAAAGCCAGGGCCGAAGTTTTTGTCAATGAGCCTGGGTTTTTCGGCTGGCGTAATGGTTCTGGTTTCGTTTGTGGAGCTTTTGCAGACCGGGGTTGAGACAGTTGGATTCCCGGCCGGGATAGCAGCATTCTTTGGAGGAATGATTGTTATGTTCCTGATTGATGTTTCGATACCGCATTACTATAAAGCTGAGAAATATACCGGTTGGAAGAAAGGCTCACCAGCATTGATGAAAACCAGCCTGCTGGTGGCTCTGGGAATCGGCATTCACAACCTGCCTGAAGGGATGGCCGCATTTGCCGGTGCGCTGCAAAGCCAGAACCTTGGGATTGCGATTGCGGTGGCGATAGCGATTCATAATATTCCAGAAGGTTTGGCAGTTTCAGTTCCGGTTTATGCGGCAACCGGTTCACGCAAAAAGGCGTTCTGGTGGTCGTTTCTGTCCGGGGTTGCGGAACCGGTCGGGGCCGGACTTGGGGCTCTGGTATTGATGCCGTTTCTGACACCGGCGGTTTTGGGTTGGGTCCTGGCGGCGGTCGCCGGAGTGATGGTTTTCATTTCCTTTGATGAGCTGATACCGGTGGCCCATTCTTATGGGCACGAGCACCTGAGCATCTTCGGTGTCATTATCGGCATGGCGGTGATGGCATTGAGCCTCTGGCTGCTGGGCTAGAAACTCAGGGTCAGACCGACCACTAATTCCTTCTTGACAATCTGTCAGTAGAAGTTATACTGACATCATGAAAACAAAGGAACTTCTGAGGTCGCTCGGTCTTTCGAGATATGAAACAGAGGTTTATGATGCCCTTGTCAGGGTGGAAAAGGCCAAGGTTCAAGACTTAGCCAGGATGGTTACAGTGCCGAGACCGCAGATATATGTAGCGTTGGGCAAGCTGATGAACAAAGGGATGTGTAACGAAACCAGAGGAAAGGTAAGTTACTACTCAGCAGTCGCACCCGGTGTTGCTTTTCAGGATGTGCTACGGAAGCAGGAAGAGGCCCTCCAGGCCAGGACCGAAGGCGTCAAAAAACTGGCTGAAGTCTTTGTGCGGTCTGAGAAGGAAGATGTGCCCAATGACTTTGTGCAGGTTCTCAAAGGTCGGCAGATAAAGGAGTTCATGGACAGAATGGCGCAGGATGCCACCGATGAGGTGCTGACTTTCTTCAAATCGGCTCAGGAGAAAAGCGAGAAATCACTCGAAGGTGCGGTGAAACTGGAGGCAAGCATATTGAACAGGGGCGTCAGGGTCAGGTGTCTTTATGAAAAGGAAGGTATCATGAATCGGGAGATTGTGCCGGTTCTGAAAAAATTGCTTGGGTATGGAGAAAAAGGCAGGGTGGTTAGCTCAGTGCCGATGAATATGTCTACTTTTGATAACCGTGCGGTCCTGTTCACACTAACCAGTGTGAAGAACGATGTCACTGTATTTGTTTTCAATCATCCGGCACTGGTTGCCACGATGAGGGCAAGCTTTGAGTTTCTCTGGCAGAAAGGCCAGGACTTGGCAGCGGTTCTGGAGAGCAAAGAGGAGGAGCAATGAGGTATTTTACGATAATCGGAATGTTCTGTGCCTTGCTCGGGTTTTCACTGGTGCAAGCACAGACAGATTCAGGGTATATCGGCCGGGTTGATACCATTGGCGGCACAACTTATGACTGGCAATTTGACCTTTCGGTCCGGCGCAGGATTGTGAATTCGCCTGATTATGGAATTCATGTCATCTGGCTGCATTCAGCCGACACTTGTCCGTTCTACAACGTGAGCGGCCGGTACAATTTCTATGACTACTCGGCCAGGAGTTGGAACTGGATTGACCCTGATTTCATGCAAGGCGGGGTGAATGTGTTCACTGACCGGTGCGGCTATCCTGGTTTGGACGCTGACCCGACGACTGGAATTGCGGTCATCTCTTGCCATACCGGTTTTCCAATCCATCCGGTTGTTGCCCGGGATATGGCGCCTGGAGGTGGAGTGTTTGAGTACTGCATCGGCCCTGAAGGATATCTATGGCCGGTGATGGCAATCGGCCAAGGTGGACTGATACATGTCGGGCTGATTAGTGATGCTTCCAGGGAAGGGCTTTGGTACAGCCGGATTCGCACTTGGTGCAGTTGGGACAGTGCCGTTTCCATTGCTGTGACGTTCTATCCTGACCACAACATCGCCTCCAAGGTAACGCAGAATGTGTGCCTGGGCTGGACTCATGACTCAACCGTCGTGTTCCGTATCTCGACTAATGGCGGGACGACGTGGCAACTGGCAACGTACCTGCCACGACCGCCGGCATACAGCGGAGATACAGTGCCGGTTGTTTTCACCTGGTTCCCATTCTATGACCATCATAACAGGCTGCATATCCTGGTGGATGTGATGCCATATATCAACGGCCAAGGGTATATTATGCCGGCCGAGATCTGGCACTGGTGCCCGGCAAATCCTGATTCCTGGTCTCGTATTCACCGGGCCGGATGCGCCCTGCAGAATCTGGGAGCACCGGTTGGTTACAATGCAATCTATGCGTGCCGCTCAAGCATTGGCGAGGACGATGAAGGGACCCTTTTTGTCGCCTGGGAGCAGTTCGACTCTTCGAATGTGGAGCCACGCACCAATCTTCTGCGGGCTGGAATCTGGCTGGCTTCGTCCCAAGACAACGGCATGACCTGGAGCGAAGGTCTGAAGATTACCCAGCGCAACACGCTATCCCACCGTTTTCCGTGCATCATAGATAGAATGGTTGATGGCGGTCCGAGAGAAGATACTGCCGTGGTGCTTTATCTACAGGATTTGGTGGTAGGGTCTGGGGTTAACGGTCAGGGGCCATGCACGTACAATCCAATGGTCTGTCACTTTGTCCCGAGCAATGTGCTTACTGGTGTCCATGAGGAACGCGGGACCGAGGACGCTCAACGCCTCCCGCCATCAGCCACCATCGTGCGCGGGGTGCTGCATCTGGGCGCGGGCTTGGGACACAATCCCAATTCCCCGGGCGGAATTGGGTTATGTCCCGCGCCTTGCCTGCTCGACGCTGCCGGCAGGAAGGTGATGGAGTTGCACCTCGGCGCGAACGACATCCGGCATCTGAGTCCTGGGGTGTATTTCCTCATCCGGGAATCGGACAAAGCCACTACCAAGATAATCGTTCAACGATAGGGAGGCGCTATGCGCTACATAACTATTTTGGCATTGTCAGTGGCAGGATTAGTTTCGGCGAGTAACTTGACTTCCGAGCCCGGGGCTGCTGAGACCGATACTGCCTATATCGGCCGGGTGGATACTATCGGCGGAACAACTTATGACTGGCAGTTGAACGGACCCGCGTTGCGGATGGTCTGCAATTCCCCGGACCACGGCGTACACGCGGTCTGGATGTATTCAGCTTCGACTCAGACCACTTTCCCGGACCGGAGAATGCGCTATAACTTCTACGATTATGGGGCAGGTGAGTGGAACTGGATTGACCCTGACTATATGCAGTCTGGCGTGAATGTAGAAACCGAGCGTTCTGGTTATGGCAGCCTGGATGCAGACTCTGCAGGTCTGGCAATCGTTTCGTGCCATAGTAGCACGCCAATCCATCCGTCTGTTGCCCGCGA
>DFBN01000030.1:0-2034 GCA_002366635.1 Caldifarciminota bacterium UBA3079
GGCCTTGAGCAATTAAAACAGAACTTATTCCAAATCCTGAATATCATCCGGGTTTATACCAAAAAACCGGGCAAGACACCGGATATGCAGGACCCGGTTATCCTCCTCCGTGGTTCAACTGTAATGGATGCGGCTTATCACTTGCACAAAGATATTGCGCAGGCCCTTTCATATGCCCGGCTCTGGAATAAATCAGGCTTTGACGGCCAGCGGGTAGAACAGAATCATCCTGTTCAGGATAAAGATATCGTCGAATTCCACACCTGATTCTTGCTATTCCACCAGCAAGAATTTCTGTGTCAAGGTTCTGGTCTCTGATACAAGCCGCACAAAATACAGTCCGGCTCGAACCCTGTAACCGGCTTGGTCCCGGCCATTCCAAAAGACATTTTTATTATGAGTATTCAGACTCACAACCCGATTGCCCAAGGCATTGTAAATCACAAGCCCAGAACCCCTGGCATTTTGTCCGAGCTTAAACATCACCCCGCCTGCCAAACGGTTGATTCCCGGAACCAGAAATGCATAACTAGAATGCGTGGCGCCATTTTCTTCCAGACCCGCGCGGAATCTGACCCAGAAAGACCAGGATGTACCAAGCCTGCCCCAGCCGAACTGATTATGTGCCCGGCATGTCCATTTATAAGAACGTCCGTATGTAAACAGCGTATCAGGTAAAGAGCACCTCGGCACTACTGTTGGTTCCCGCCAGATTGTGTCCCCGCCGAAAACCATCCTGAAGTCGAAACTGTCCGCACTCACAGAACCGGAGTCTACACGGAGTACTATCGGCGGTTCAAATATCTGCATACCATTAGGTGGCGCCAGGAAATCAGGTGGCATGGGCTCACGCGTGATATGAAAACAGCCACGATTGCCATCGCCTGATGTCAAAGTGGAGCCTTGATACTGCCTCAGCCTCAGCCTTGCAGAATCGCAGGACTGAACAGAAAGTGGGATGAACCAGGCATAGGTCCCATTATCTGGGACATTACCGGCAACCGGCTGCCAGGTTCTACCCCCATCAGTGGATAAATCAATATCTACCTTTGTTGCAGGATTGCCAAAATTGTTCCAGGTAATATCAACCGTGTCACTGACCTGAAGTACTTCACCGCCGCCGATTGAATTGTAATCGGTGTCACCAAGCGGATAAGTAATCTCCAACTTGTGCGGGTCTCCCCCCGAAGGATGGGGAGAATCAACCCAGGACCAGCCGTTGCCAGAATGTGCCCACCAGTCTCCTGGTGACCACCAGGTATTATGAATAAAAACATACTTGTCCGGAGTCCGATACCCGAAACAGGCAAGAGAATGGTGCTGCCAGTCAACAGACCAGACAAATGCATGTCCGGAATTGATTTCGCTGGTAATAGTATTCCAGGCCCAATCGTTGTGGGTACCGCCTTGGTCACTGATAGTTGAAACCGTGTACCCGTTGTTGCTAGCGACTGTCTGCAGGCCCTGCGCGATGTACATGACCAGCGTTCCGCCACTGAGAGTATCGGTATGCATCGCTATTGCACATTCCCTCTGAGTATTCGGAATCTGCCAGTCCATTTCTCCTTCAACACAATCATACCGCTGCCAGAACCAGTCCACAAGACGACCATAATTCTGAGTCCTGTCAATATAACCCAGGACCATTGCAGCCGATGTCGGAGTGCAGCCATAGCTCCATTCATAAAAAGGCGCCCGCTCAACCTGGGGCACAAAATATTCGGCATAATCGGTGAAATCCCTTTTCAATGCCTTGTTCCAATCATTCCTGTGGATTCTGGCAATCTCAGATTCATCAATACCGTATCTGTTCGCAAGCTCCTGCTGGTGATGTCTGATTTCATTTACAAATAACTGTCTTGATTGCCAGACTTGGTCAAAAAGGCTGGAGATTATTATCTGCTTGCCATCGTTGTCAGAGAACTCAAAGAATGTGCCTGGAAAGATGAAGTACATCCTGGAAAGCATAGCATCGGACCCGAGAATTTCCCGAGCGCGGGCAAGCGCCTTTTTTCCGACCGCATAATAATCAGA
>DFBN01000030.1:2141-3529 GCA_002366635.1 Caldifarciminota bacterium UBA3079
CTGGAAATTTAGTCCCATCGGTCCGGAAGTGAAACATATATGCGACAGTAGCGCCGTTCTCATCAACATACGGAACCACCGGCCCTTTTTGGCAGCCCGGCCATTCAGCCTGGGCCTTGCGCAATGCCAATTCCTGAACAACTCGGAAATCAACCGCATTCTGAGGGGTTGTGCCCGGTTCAGGCAGGGGCATAACCAACAAAGTTGCGGTCAAAAATATAACAAACGATGGTAACATTTTCTCTCCTTTTTAGCTATTCAACTCATATAATCTTAGCGTCACAGCATAGACTGTCAAACCGGCCTTTTACGGAGTCAACCTGAACCGGTCGCGCGGGAAAAAGCTCGCCTGCCTGACATTGGAAAGCCCGAGCATTTGCTGAGTGAGTCGTTCAGTCCCGATAGCCAATCCGCCGTGCGGTGGCATCGAATATCTGAATATCTCGAGATAGAACTCGAAATCGGCCGGGTCCATACCGAACTTCCTGATATTGTTGACAAGCATATTGTAATCGTGGATGCGCTGGCTTCCAGTTGTTACCTCCACGCCTCGGAACAGCAAATCAAAACCCAGGGTAAACTCCGGGTTCTCCGGGTCTGGCATTGTATAAAAAGGCCTGGACTTGGCCGGGAAATGCGTAACAAATACAAACTCGCTTCTGGCATTCTTCAACGCATAATCACACAGCTCCCGTTCTGCCTGAGGGTCCAGGTCTATCATCCCTGAGGTATCATGGCCATAATCACGCTTCAGGACTTTAAGTGCGTCATCCAAGCGAATCTCCGGAATGTCTTTAACTTCCGGTAACCGCGCCTTGAGGATTTCGAACTCATCGTGGCAATTTGCACCCAAAGCTTCAATCATCCGGCCAATAAACCCCTTTTCCATTTCAATCACATCATGGAAGGAATCAATGAAACCCATCTCGAAATCCAGAGAAAGATATTCATTGATATGACGCGAAGTGGCATGGTCCTCGGCCCGGTAGACAAAGCCTACTTCAAATACCCGCTCGTATCCTGCACCAACAAGCATCTGTTTATAAAACTGCGGGCTTTGTGCCAGATACGCCTTCTGCTCAAAATACTGCACCGGGAAAAGCGCAGTTCCGCCTTCAGTCCCTGCCGCCACGATTTTCGAGGTATGCACTTCAAGAAAATCCTTACTGTGCATGAACTCACTGAATGAACGGACAATCTCGGCCTGAACTGGAAAAACTGCGCCCAGTTCCTGATTACGAAGACCAAATGCTCGATGGTCGAGAATTACATCAAGCTTCAGATTCAGCTTTTCAAGCGAACGGTTTACCTCAAATGGAATATCTGCGACCGGCTCCACGAGCGTTTTCATCGAGGATACATCAATTTCGACCCCGCGCCTCGCCTGC
>DFBN01000024.1:0-3468 GCA_002366635.1 Caldifarciminota bacterium UBA3079
AGAACTGTCTGGGGGAAAAAGCGATAACCTTGCCATAGCTTGACCGCTAAAAGGCCGGGACTATACTCAGAATTGTGAAAGGCATTGTGCTGGCAGGCGGACTGGGCACAAGGCTCTTGCCGCTTACCAAGATTACCAATAAACATCTATTGCCGGTTTATGACCGGCCGATGGTTTATTACCCGATAGAGAAATTGGTCAAGGCCGGAATTAAAGAGGTTATGTTAGTGACCGGAGGTAATAGTGCCGGGGATTTCCTGAGGCTTCTGGGCAATGGCAAGGAGTTCGGGCTGCGGCGAATTCACTATTCTTACCAGGAAGGGTCAGGCGGCATTGCCGCTGCTTTGGCCCTGGCTGAAGATTTTATAGAAGATGATTTGATGGCAGCGATTCTGGGCGACAATCTGTTTGAAGAGGACTTGAGCAGATATGTCCAGAAGTTCGAGGAACAGGGTAAAGGTGCCCGAATCCTGCTCAAAGAGGTTGAGCATCCTGAACGGTTCGGGGTGGCGACAATTGAAGATGGTCGGGTGAAGGAAATAATCGAGAAGCCTGAGCACCCTGCGAGCCATTTTGCTGTAACCGGTTGTTATATGTACGATGGCCGGGTTTTTGATATTATCCAGACACTTAAGCCGTCGGGTCGTGGTGAATTGGAGATAACCGATGTCAATAATGCATATATTCACGCAGGCCAGATGTCTTATGATATTCTTTCGGGCTGGTGGCAGGATGCTGGTTCGTCTTTCGAGGCTTATGCCCGGGCCCAGAACCTGGTCCGCGAATTGAAACTTCGTTCCAAAGAGTGAAGCAGGTTTTGCTCGTCGACGGCCATTCGTTGATTTACCGCAGTTTTTTTGCTTTTATTCGCCGGCCTTTGCGCAATGCCCTGGGAATGAATACTTCAGCGGTTTTCGGGTTTGCCAATACCCTGCGCAAGCTGCTCAGAGATTTGAAGCCCGGATATTGTGCGGTGGTATATGATGCCCCGGGCAAGACATTCCGGCATGAGAAGTTCAAAGAATACAAGATTCAGCGGCCGCCAGCACCGGACGAAATGGTTGAGCAGATTCCGGTTATCAAGGAGATGGTGACAGCCTGGGGACTGGCCAGTTTCGAGGTGGCTGGAGTGGAGGCGGATGATGTGCTGGGAACTTTAGCGCAGCGGTTTGCCAAGCAGAGTTTTGAAGTGACCGTGGCAACTTCGGATAAGGATATGCTCCAGCTTATCGGCGATTCAATAACGGTTTATGACCCGTGGAAAGGAAAGCGTTATCGACCTCGTGATGTGCTGGAAAAGCTTGGCGTTGATCCAAAGCAGGTGCCTGACTATCTGGCCCTCGCAGGCGATTCTGTTGATAATGTGCCTGGTGTCCCTGGTATCGGCCCCAAACGGGCATGTGAAATCCTCAAACGGCACGGTTCATTGGCAACGGCCCTGAAAAAAGAGAAGTGTTTGCGTGGACATGAGTCGGTTGCAAAACTCAGCAGGGAACTTACGGAAATTGACACCAGTGTTGAAATCGATGCAGTTCCTGAGGGGCTGCGGATTCGGGAATGTGACCGGAAGAGGCTGGGCCGTGTTTTTGAGGTGATGGGATTTGAGACGCTATTGCGGGAACTTGGGCCTGAGGCGCCCGAGCCGGTGACGGTTGTGGAGTTCAAGGGTGACTTCAGATTAGAAACAGCAGGAAAGTTCGCATTCTGTTATCGGCCAGGCGCTGGACTTTGGTTTTCTCACGATGGGAAACAGACCGTGTTTATCCCTGAGAAGGACCGTGTTCATATCAAGCAATTGCTGGAAGAACCGAAATTAGTCAAGGTAGGCTACAATATCAAGCAGCAGGTGAAACTGCTGCACCAGGCCGGGCTGAAGTTAAAGCCGCCGGTATTCGATGTGAGTGTGGGGGCCTGGCTGGTTGACACGAGCCGTCGGAGATACCAGCTTGAGGATTTGATGGTTCAAGTCTTGGGCCGGCCGGTCCGGGCCGCAGGACCTGACGGAGAACCTGCTCAGGTGCTTCAGTTGTTTCAGGCACTGGAACCGCAAGTAGCGGCAATGGATCTGGAGCCGGTTGCAGATGAACTGGAGATGCCATTGGTGTTTGTCTTGGCAGAAATGGAGGAACTGGGGATAAAGGTAGACATTGACTACTTGGCGAACTTGGAACAGGAACTGGCCAGAGAATTAGGAAATATCAGACAGAAGATATGGCAGTTGGCCGGTGTTGAATTCAATATCGGTTCACCCAAGCAGTTGGGAAACGTGCTTTTCGAACGGCTGAAACTACCAAAGGGCAGACGGACCAAGACCGGCTTTTCCACCAATTCGGCTGTGCTCACAGAACTGGTTTCACTTCATCCGGTTGTGCAGGAGGTGCTGCACTATCGCGAGCTGACGAAGCTTTGTAATACCTATATCAGGCCGTTGTTAGAGTCTGCCAATGAAAGAACGCATCGCATCCATGCCGAATTCAATCAGACCGGAACCTCGACCGGCAGATTGTCGTCTTCCAATCCGAATCTTCAGAATATCCCTGTCCGGACCGAGTTGGGACGAAAGATACGGAATGCATTCGTTGCAGAACAGGGAAAGGTGCTGATTTCAGCTGACTATTCCCAGATTGAATTAAGGGTGCTGGCTCATGTCACTGGGGATGATGAGCTCAAGCAGGCATTCTTTCGTGGTGAAGATGTGCATGCGCAGACAGCGGCGGCCATTTTGGGCTTGAAGCCCGAAGATATCACTCCTGAGCACCGCCGTATGGCTAAGGTGGTCAATTATGGTCTGATTTATGGGATGAGTGATTTTGGGCTTTCTTCACGGATGGGTATTTCACTTGAAGAGGCCCGTAGTTTTCTTAAAGGATATATGGGCCGCTTTGCCGGGGTTGCTGAATGGCGGGAAAGGATTGTTCGGCAGGCACAGGAAAACGGATTTGTTCGGACTATTGCCGGCCGGATGCGGCCATTACCCGGAATTATCAGCCATAACCATAATATTGCCGAGGCAGCGAAACGGGCCGCTTTGAATTCACCCATACAAGGGTCAGCCGCGGACATAATCAAGCGGGCGATGCTGAATCTTGCAGAAAGTTTCCATGAGAGGGGTATAAATGGTGGTATGGTGGTGCAGGTTCATGACGAACTGGTTTCTGAGGTTGATTCAAAACAGGTAGAAGAGGCACATGATATCATAAAAGAAGAGATGGAAGGGGCATGGAAACTGGCTGTCCCTTTAGTGGTTGATATCGGTATGGGCCATAGCTGGGCCGAGGCACATTGATTGAGACGGGAGAAAGTCCTGTTTGCTTTTGGAACGAGGCCAGAGGCCATCAAGCTGGCACCGGTTATTAAGGAACTTGAGCAGTATCCGGACGATTTTGAGGTTTTCGTGCTGGTTACGGCCCAGCACAGGGTTATGTTGGACCAGGTGTTAGATTTTTTTGGCATTAAGTCTGATTTTGA
>DFBN01000024.1:3512-5061 GCA_002366635.1 Caldifarciminota bacterium UBA3079
CCAGAAGAGATGAACCGGCGGTTGATTAGCGGCATGGCAGATTTTCATTTTGCACCGACAGAATGGGCGCGTGGAAACCTGTTAAAAGAAGGAATACCAAATCGAAAGATATATGTTACCGGTAATACGGTAATCGACGCTTTGCTGATGAGTCTGCGAAGCAAACAGCCATGGCGGGTTCCGGTGCTTGACCATCTTGCAGATGACCATAGATTAGTCTTAGTGACTGCCCACCGTCGGGAGAGCTTTGGCCCGGGGCTCAAGAGAATTTGTAGTGCGCTGGCCACAATCGCCCGGCGCAATCCCGATGTGGAAATAGTATATCCGGTTCATCCTAATCCGAATGTCCGAAAGCCGGTCAGGGCAATCCTCAAAGGATTGAACAGAGTGCACTTAATAAAGCCTTTGGACTATCTGTCTTTTGCCCATCTTATGGAGAAGTCATATCTCATCTTGACCGATTCGGGCGGGATTCAAGAAGAAGCACCGGCCTTAGGCAAACCGGTACTGGTGTTGAGAGACAAAACCGAGCGACCCGAAGCTATAGAGGCCGGAACGGCAAAGCTGGTTGGCACAGATGTGAAGCGTATTGTTGCCACCACTGAAAGGTTACTACATTCGCCAAGAACATATAGAAAGATGGCGCGGGAGGTGAATCCATTTGGAAATGGAAAGGCAGCACGGCGGATAGTCCGTATTCTGAAACGTTGTTCGATACACAGAGAGTTAGCTGGTATTGACACAGATAGGCATTTGTCTAGACTAGCACCGTGAATCGGCTTTTACAGTATCTACACGTCCTTCTCAAGTGGCGCAAGCTGATATTCTTCAATACCCTTGGGCTGACCATAATAGCGGTTGTTGTCAGTTTAGTGCTGCCTTATCGGTACACAGCAACAGCTCAACTTCTGCCACCACCGGAAGAAGACCCTTTCGGTATGGCATCAGTCCTGAGTGGCGGTGCCGGCAGTCGGCTCAGAAGGCTTGCCACCGGGGGGTTAGGTAATTCGTCTTCTGACTTGATGGTTGGGGTCCTGAGTAGTCGCAGCGTAATGAAAAAGGTGGCAGAACGGTGCAGTATTATAGACTACTACCGGATCAAGCACCATAGCATGGAAGGAGCGCTGAAGACTCTAGACAAGATGACCGGACTGAAAGTGACGGACGAAGGCATCGTCCGCATAAATGTCGAGGCCAAGACACCAGAGTTGGCTGCCAAAGTCGCCAACTATTATGTGGAAGAGCTAGACGATTTCTTGCGCCATTCCAATATCAGTCAAGGCCATAACATGCGGGTATTTATAGAACGCCGCCTGGGGCAGATTGACAGTACTCTGGCCTTAGCACAAGAATCCCTGAAGGTATTCCAGCAGCGGCATCGGATTGTCACAGTAGATGAGGAAACAAAAGCGGCAATTGATGCATACGCAAATCTCAAATCTCAGTTGTATGTAAAGCAGGCAGAACTCGGGATGATGGGAGATGTGGGCAGCCCAGAGAATCCTTATGTTGTGGGGCTAAAGCATGAAATCGGTGCTTTTCAAGGCCA
>DFBN01000084.1:0-2262 GCA_002366635.1 Caldifarciminota bacterium UBA3079
TGGCGGATAACATGCAACGGTACGGAGGGTTCATACCAGGGATAAGACCTGGCACGAACACCGCACGGTTCATTGACCGAAGCCTTTCCCTGATAACCCTGCCGGGTGCCATGTTCCTCGTCGTGATGGCCCTGCTTCCGTGGTATCTTATGAGTGCCTTCCGGGTGCCGTTCTATTTCGGAGGAACAACACTTCTCATTATCGTTGGCGTGATGCTCGATACCCTCCAGCAGATTGAGGCCCATCTCGTGATGCGTCATTATGAGGGGTTGATAAAAGGCGGAAAGTTCCAAGGCCGGCGGTTCGGATAAATCCAGGAATATTTCCCAGCCGACAATTGTAGATTTGTATGAAAGAGACGTATAGAAAGGCGTCGGATGTAGAGTTGATTCGGCGGGTGAAATCAGGTGATACCAGAGCGTTTGACGAGTTGATGAGAAGATATGCCGGGAGTATCTACCGTTTGGTGTATTCTTTGGCCAGGAACCATATGGATGCCGATGACCTTTCGCAGGAGACTTTCATTAGGGCGTATCGGGCGATCGGGCGCTATGATGAGCAGTATCGGTTTTATACATGGCTGCATAGGATAGCGGTTAATTTATGCATTAACCACCTGAAGCGGAAACGAAGGGTTCGACTGGTGCCTTTGCCCGGGAGTGAAATCGGCGGTGAGTGGCAGGATATCGCCGACCCTAAGAGCGGAGCCGAAGTTTCTGAGTTGCAGCGCGACCTGGACCGGGCTTTATGCAAGCTGCCGGTAGACCAGCGAGCGGTTATTGTGTTACGGGTAAAGGAGGAAATGAGCTATAGTGAAATCAGTGATGTGCTTAAGATACCTGTGGGGACGGTAATGTCGCGACTGAGTCGGGCCCGTTCCCGGCTCAGGCGATTGTTGAAGGAGTATTTGCCGGTATGAAGGAATCGTGTAAAGAGACAAGAAGATTGCTCAGCCAGTATGTTGATGGCGAGTTGGAATTTTCCCTTGCGGCCAGGGTAGAAGCACATCTCAAGGTCTGTCCCGATTGCCGGCGCGAGCTTGCTGCACTTAAGGCACTTGGCCAGATGGTTAAGGAGAAAGATAAGCCTCCGAAGCTTGCTGATGAGTATTGGGATTGGCACCGGTCCCAAGTGTGGAAGCGCATTAAGACAGTGCGCCGCGAAAGACAAGATGGTCCGCACCGACAAGGTTTTTTCTGGTTCCGTCTCGCTGCGGTGACAGGTGGCGTTGCCGTAGTGCTGATTGCGGCCGTGGCAGGCTGGAGGTTGCTCCGAGTAAATCCGCAAAAGGCCAAAGCACCAAAGGTTGTCGATAACCTCGCAGCCGTCCTGGTGTCTGAGCAATGTGATAAACCGCCTGAAGTGCTCAGGATGCCGGTGTTGCCTTGTGTTTCAATTGATGATACCACGACCGTGTTATTGCGGGCTCTGGTCGAGACCGACAGTTCGGTGTCTGAAATCAAAGTGGAGCGTTCCAGTGGGATTGAGCTTCTGGACAGCATTGCTGTAAACAACATCCAGAAAGCAAAGTTCAGACCGGGTATTCAGAAAGGCAGGCTGGTTCGCTGCTGGCTGACCGTGCCGCAGAAATTCCGGTCTGAATGACTATAAACGAACAGGAGGGAATAAAAGCCGGTTTTGCTGGTATGTATTGGTGAGGAGATAGAAATGGTAAGAAGAAAGAATGTCCGAAACCGGGAAACAGATTACAGCCGTAATATCAGGGTGGCGGCAATTCTGGCGCTTGTTGTGGTGATAGCCGGGTTTCTGTTCGTTCGGATGCCGGAAGCAAGACCTTACAAACCCAGAACCGGCAGCGAGCCGATTCCAGTAAAGCTTTTTGACGAGGTGTGGCAGCTACCGGATGAGCCACAGCAGCGGGTCCGGCCGAAATTGCCCAAGCCAGACCCTGAAGGCAAAGAGACTGACCCGGGAGTGGGCAAGCATGAATTCAACGAGCTCACCCGGAGTCCATCAGACTTGCCTTCGCTTGAGCCGGTGCCTTTCGGGAAGGTGGAAGTGAAGCCGGCCGCGGTTTACCTGGAGACCCAGCGGTATCCAGACATGGCACGGATGGCAGGCATTGAAGGGACGGTTGTGGTAAAGGTGCTGGTGGATACAACCGGCGCGGTAGCCAGGGTTGAAATGCTTCAGAGTTCTGGAAACAGCTTGTTGGACAATGCGGCGGTTGAGGCCGCGCAGAAGTGCAGATTCAAGCCCGGATACCAGAGCGACCAGCCGGTTCCGGTCTGGGTAAAAATG
>DFBN01000084.1:2416-7646 GCA_002366635.1 Caldifarciminota bacterium UBA3079
ATGCAGGTGCAAGAAGAGCATTTCATGCGGATTGCAATCGGGCTTGCGGCGAAGGGTAATGGTTTAGTTTCGCCGAATCCGATGGTCGGTGCGGTGCTTGTCAAGCAAGGCAGGATTGTCGGCCAGGGGTATCATCATCGGTTTGGCTGGGCTCATGCTGAGGTAGAGGCGATACACGATGCCGGCAAAGCTGCCCGTGGTTCCACTATGTATGTAACCCTGGAGCCTTGTTGTTTTTATGGCAAGACACCACCCTGTACCGATGCAATAAAGCGGGCCGGAATCAAAAAGGTAATTGCGGCAACGATTGACCCGAATCCCAGGGTTCATGGGGAAGGGATGAGATGTCTGCGCAAGGCAGGGATTGAGACTATGGTCGGCATTCTGGGAAAGGCGGCAAGGCAGTTGAATGAGGCCTATTTTACATATTATAAAGAACTCCGGCCATTCATTGTGCTCAAGGTTGCATTGACTTTAGACGGGATGCTGGCGACCAGGGACGGTGAATCTCAATGGATTACCGGAAGGCTTGCGCTAGGCAAGGCGCAGGAGCTGCGATGCCAGGCCGACGCGGTTCTGGTTGGGGTGAATACGGTTTTGAATGATGACCCGAGGCTTAACTGCAGGGTTATACCTGGCAAGAAACTCTTAAGGGTGGTGCTCGATTCAGACCTGCGGATTCGCTTGGATAGCAGGTTTCTGAGTATCAAGCAGCCGGTCCTTGTGTTCACGGCAAGCAAGAACAGAACCAAAACACAGAAGCTGGAGAAAAAAGGCGCTGAGGTAATAAGGATAGCTCGGGACAGGAATGGACTTTTGTCCTGGGACCGGATTATTGCGGCATTATATCAGCGGCAGATACAATCAGTGCTGATTGAAGGTGGCGCGATAGTAGCATCTTCAGCATTGGAGGCTGGAGTCGTTGATAAGGTTTATGCGTTTCAGGCAGCAAAGGTTCTGGGGCCAGGAAAATCATTGAGCATTGGAATGAAACCAAGACGCCTCAGTCAGGCGATTGTTCTGAAACCGGTGCGCCACACAGTTTTTGGTTCTGATGTGCTAACCGAAGGTTATGTAATGGGGAGGGAGTGATGTTCACCGGTTTAATTGAAGAGGTCGGAAGGGTCGTGCGGGTCAGAACGAGCCGGGGAAACCATTTGTTGGAGATTGGAGGAACGATTGCAAAAGATTTGGCGACCGGCGACAGTGTTGCAGTGAATGGGTGTTGTTTAACTGTAAAGGAGAAAGGAAAGCGCAGTTTCACGGTCGAGGCTACGGGTACAACTTTGAACCAGACTAATCTTGGTGAATTGCGTTCCGGTTCCAGGGTAAACCTGGAAAGGGCGCTGGTTGTTGGTGATAGGCTCGGTGGCCATTTTGTTCAAGGGCATATTGACGAAGTTGGTGTAATAAAGCGGGTCGAGCATGTTTCCGGTTACTGGAAGATAATTATCAGCATGAGTCCGGCGAACAGCCGGTTTCTTGTTGAGCATGGTTCAGTATGTGTGGAAGGTGTAAGTTTGACCGTGGCTTTGTTGCGGTCTAACGAGTTTGAGGTAAATATTATTCCTCATACCCGGGAGAATACTGTTTTCAAGGACATTCGGGCCGGAGCCCGGGTCAATATCGAGTATGACCTTATCGTCAAAGCAATTCAGCGTGTGAGAAATGGTTAAGCTCAGATTGGAGCTTATGGTGTGAGCATGTTGCTGGTGCTGGTGCTGGCTGCGGGGATTGATCAAGGTATTTATGAAGACATCAGGTATGGGTGGAATGGGTCGGTTCAGGATGTCGTTGCCGAGGGTGTTTCGATAATGACTAACTACCCGGCGCTGGCTGTTGCGGATGTGGGACTGGGTCTGAGCGGAGACGAGAAACTGCGCCGTGTTTCCCGCCAGGCTTTTGTTTCCTGGGTCGGTGCGACCGGTGTAATGCTGGGTTTGCGGGCGGTTGTTAAGCGGCCAAGACCGGAACACGACAAAGTGAATTGGTGGAACAGTTCTTTTCCATCCGGGCATACGACCGGTTATTTTGCAATGGCAACAGTTTATGCGGCCCGATATCCGAAACTCAAATGGCCATTGTTTTTCACGGGAATACTGGTCGGCTTTTCCAGGATTTACCTTGGAGAACATTATCCTTCTGATGTTCTGGCTGGTGCTGGTCTGGGCACGGGGCTGGGTGCTTTGACCTTGCGGGTCTGGCCTGAACGTGGACAGTCCACAAGCAATCGAGTTCGACTGGTTTCGGGAAACCAGAATGGAAGGCTTTGTGCCGGAGTCAATTTCGGTTTCTGAACCTTGCCGATTTGACGAGGCACCGATTTGCCAATAGAATCGGGTTATGGACCTGAAGTTCATTCGCGAGAATCCTGATGAATTGCGCAAGCTTCTGACGCTGCGCCGGGTGGAGTTTGATTTGGACCGATTGCTCGGGCTCGATGCGAAGCGGCGTAGCATTGCCCAGGAACGGGATAAGGCCCGGCATGAGCAGAGGAAAATCTCTGAGCGGGTTTCTTCTGCCAAACGAGAAGGCAAGAACTGCGCCGAGATTGTGGTGCAGGCGCGCGGACTTTCGGACCGGGTGAAAGAATTCGAGACCGAGTTGGCCAGGATTGAGCGTGAGCTTACTCAACTGATAAAAACACTGCCCAACAGTGTTCATTCTTCGGTTACAGCCAAAGAAGAGCTTATTTCCGAATGGGGAGAGCCGCCTAAGTTCAGTTTTGAGCCTTTGGCCCATTGGGATTTGGGCGAAGCCCTGGATATTCTTGATTTCAAGGCTGCGGCAAGGCTGTCAGGTTCAAGGTTTGTGGTTTTCAAAGATGCTGGAGCACTGTTGGAGCGGGCGCTAATCAGTTATTTCCTTGATACGCATACGCGCAATGGTTATGTTGAAATCTATCCGCCGGTTCTGGCCAATCCTGCATGCCTTGAAGGCGGCGGCCAGTTACCCCATCTTGAGACCGACATGTATGCGATGCGGGACGACCCGTTCTACCTGATACCGACCGCCGAAACCGCGCTTATCAACATCCACCGGGGCCAGGTTCTTGATAGCTCGCGGTTTCCGCTGAAATATGTCGCATATACGCCTTGTTTCCGGCGTGAGGCCGGCTCTTATGGCAAGGATGTCAGGGGAATGATTCGGATACACCAGTTTGACAAGGTTGAACTGGTCAGGTTCACACGGCCTGAGGATTCGTATGAGGCATTAGAAGAGATGAGGGTAGAGGTAGAAGGCTTGATGCAGGCGCTCGGGATTCCTTATCGGGTAAAGCGTTTGGCTGCGTGGGATGTTGCGTATCAGTCGGCCAAGACTTATGACATCGATGCCTGGGCCGCGGGTGTGAAACGATGGCTTGAGGTTTCTTCAATATCCAATTGCGAGGATTATCAGACCCGGCGGACCAATACCAGGTTCAGAAATGCCCAAAGCAAGCTCGTGTTCCCCCATACCTTGAACGGGTCAGGCCTGGCTTTGCCCAGGACATTTATCGCTATTATTGAAAACAATCAGCAGCCGGATGGTTCGGTTGTGATTCCAGAAGTGCTCAGGCCTTATATGGCCGGGCTTGAGCGCATCAGCTAGCCAAACCTTTCGGGCAAGAGGTCTTTCAGTCGGTATCGGCGCATGATGCTTTTGTTCGCCAGGATGATTTCCGGGTTTTCCCCGAATTCGGCAATAACCTGAAGACAGGCACCACAAGGCCGGGTGAGTTTTTTGGTGTCGGTGAAAACGAGCACTGCCTTGATTGATTTGGCACCGGCACAAACCGCCTTGAAAATAGCGGCCCTTTCGGCACAGATGGTCAGGCCGTAAGAGGTATTTTCCACATTGCAACCGGCATAAATGCGACCTTGCTCATCCAGAGCCGCAGCACCGACTTTGAAGTCTGAATACGGGGCATAAGCATGTAAAGCGGCCTTCTTGGCTGCAGCCAGCATTTTATTCTGTGTTACTTTATTCATCATTGAGACACAATGATTGACCAAGGTCGGCTAACCATTTCGTCTTTGCGGAGTTCATTTTTCTGTGTCCATCCGTGTTTATCTGTGGTTCATACCTTAATCTGTTTTAGAAAGCTGGTGCCGTTCCTGGTGGGTTCGACACCGAGATATTCGGCTATAGTCTGGCCGAGGTCGGCAAATGTCGGCCTTGTGCCGAGGTCAATGCCTTTGCGGAATTCCGGCCCAAAGGCCAAAAGCGGCACATGTTCGCGCGAGTGGTCGGTTGAGGGTGTTGTCGGGTCATTGCCATGGTCGGCGGTAATGAACAGGAGGTCTTGTGGTTCCAACTTATTTGTGATTTCAGGTAACCGGATGTCGAATTCCTCAAGCCCCCGGGCGAAATTCTTAGTGTCATTACGATGGCCCCAGTCCATATCGAATTGAACCAGATTGGTAAAAATCAAGCCATTATGGGTATTTCCCATTGTTTTGAGGGTCAGGTCAAAGCATTCCTGGTTATTGACCGAATGATAATGACCAGTGAAACCCTGGCCGGCAAAGAGTTCGTCAATCTTGCCGATGAGAATGACCGGCTGGCCGGCAGTCTTGATGTTGTCGAGCAAGGTCGGGCCGGGTGGAGCACAAGAGAAGTCTTTCCTTCTTTTGGTGCGGACAAAAGAGCCGGGCTTACCGATGAAAGGCCGGGCGATAACCCGGCCAACTCGATATCTGCCAGTGAGTAATGCCCGTGCGGTTCTGCACATATCATAGAGCTGTTCGACCGGCACTATGTCTTCGTGGCCGGCGATTTGGAATACGCTGTCAGCAGAGGTATAGACTATCGGGCAACCGGTTTCCATATGTTCGGCCCCAAGACGCTTGATTATTTCCGTTCCCGATTCGGCAACATTGCCCAAGGTCTTGCGTCCGATTGCCTTCTCAAATTTCCTAATGATTTCTTCAGGGAAACCACTAGGAAATACCGGGAAAGCTTTGTCAAGAATCAGGCCAGTGATTTCCCAGTGGCCGGTGGTTGAATCCTTGCCTGGTGAGCTTTCAGCCATTTTGCCAAAGCTGGCTTCGGGTTCTTGTTGAGCCGGGACGCCTTGAATCGGAATGATATTGCCAAGACCGAGTTTGGCCAGATTCGGTAAACTCAAACCGCGGACCGCTTTTGCAAGGTTCCCTAGTGTGTTTGAACCGATGTCATTGAACTGTTCGGCATCGGGCAACTCGCCGCAGCCGACACCGTCAAGCAAAAGGATTATGACCCGACTGGA
>DFBN01000006.1:0-130 GCA_002366635.1 Caldifarciminota bacterium UBA3079
AGCCGACCTTCGCGGTTTTGGCCTTTGGCCTCATCTGCGTTCATCTGTATCTATCTGTGGTTAGATTGCTCTTTGCAGCGACGGCAAGGAACGGTCAGCCAGGAACTTTGAGCAGAATCCCGACCGGGCA
>DFBN01000006.1:215-380 GCA_002366635.1 Caldifarciminota bacterium UBA3079
GCTGACAAAGAAGTAGTCAATCCGCCAGCCGACATTCCTTTTTCTGGCCCGGGTCAGAAAACTCCACCAGGTATATTGATTCGGCTCAGGGTGGAACATCCTGAATGTGTCAATAAACCCGTGCTCGACCAGTTTGTCCATCCATGCCCTTTCTATCGGCAGGAA
>DFBN01000006.1:457-11464 GCA_002366635.1 Caldifarciminota bacterium UBA3079
CATAAAACGCAAGCTTGTATTTCAGCCGTTCCGCATCCTTCTTGCCATTGGGGAAATAGATATTATAAAGCACAAACCCGGGATATTCAGTAATAAGAATCCGGCCTTCATTATCAAACCGCTTTGTGCCGAAGCTGGTCTTGACTGAGTCAGGCTTCTTTTGGCTGAAAGTAACGACCCCGCTGTATCCTTTGCGCTCGGCCGGGTTCCAGAAAGAATAATAACCCGAAGGACGGTCGATATAGTCGGCAACTTGTTCGGGTCTGGCTTTTGTTTCCTGGCAGCATAGGATATCAGGCAAATCCTTTCCCAGCCAGTCAAGAAAACCTTTTCGGGCGCAGGCCCTGATACCGTTCACATTCCAGGAGAGTATCCGCATTTATTTCTGCTAGAAACCAACCGTCAAAGTCAACCTGTGAGAACCGCCAAGCCTTGCCAAATCACGGTAGCTGTAGTCCATGGTCAGTCCGAATGCAGCCGGTTTGACCTTGAATCCGACACCGGCAGACAGACCGGTTTTCCATCCCAGGTTATCAGCATAATCCATATCCGTGTTAAGAACATATCCGGCACGCAGAAACAGCACCCGGTAGTTATACTCGAAACCCATGTTGACTTTCTCATTGACATCGTTGAAATGGTTCAAATCCACAGCTCCGGTCAGATAAGAACGGTCGGTGTGCAGAAAATCGTAAGCAATACCAACCCGGAAAACAACCGGCAGCGGAAATGTCTCGGTCAGATAGGTTGCCGGAATCGGCTCTCTGGTCCATGGCCATTCCCATTCCCGCTCATGAGTGAAGTCAAGTTGGCTGCCACTGTAATGCAGGTCAGGCCCGAAGTTGACAATAGCCATCGCCAGCCTCAGATTGCGCCAGCCGGTGTTATAATGCAGCCCGAAGTCGAATGCAGCACCGGTGCAGCCGACATCCCAGATTTTCTCGGAAACCAGCTTGGCCGAAAACCCGAAGGCCAGTTTATCAGTAAACATCCGTGCATAGGAAAGCCCGGCGGCCAGGTCGGTGCCGGTGAATGTTTCGCCTGTGCCTTGGTAATCCTCGATTGTTGTCTCCTCAAACTTGCCAAGGGACAATGCGGTTACATCCACGCCGAAGCTGCCGGACAAAGCCGGCATCGCTACCGACACATAATCGTGATTGATGTCCGCAATCCAGTCGATATGATTGACTACGACCTCACGCCCTTTGAGTAACGCCAGACCAGCCGGATTCCAGTAAGCCGCAGTCGGGTCGTCGGCAACCGCTACGAAAGCATCACCCATGCCGGTGCAACGGCCAACACCGATTTTCAAGAAAGGCAAACCAGCCATTCCTATTTTGGTAAACGCAGCCCGGCCAGGAGTGGCTATTGCCCCCAGAAGGACCGCACATGCCAGAATCCTCGTTGCTTTACTGTCATGTCTCATTGCCACCTCCTAATAGATTACCACGAACTTGCCGACCTGGGTACCGACATCAGATTCCACATGGAAAATGTAAATGCCGGGTGCGGGTTTCTGTTTATTCTCGTTCAGCAAATCCCAGTCTTCATCGCCGCCATACTGATTGGGCAGCCCGCCGATATCGGGCTTTGTATCATTGTGCTCGAGCGTCTTGATGAGGTCACCGGCCAGATTATAAATCCGGATGGTGCACTCATTGGGTAGATTGATGAACTTGAGCTTGCGGAAATCCGGATGGCGTTCCCATTCGTTGCGCACAAGATAAGGGTTCGGCACGACCTTGACATCCAGTTTCGGCATGCTGCCCTCAAACACCATCGCTTTGAACTCGACCTCAAACGCCGAATATGATGGGGCCGGAGAAAGGTTCTTGGTATAAAGAATCCAGGTATCGCCCGGCTGCGGCAACACAGTATCGATAACCGGTCTCTGCCCAGGCCGAAATAGAAACTGACTGCCACAAATATAGAAGCTTATGGTCTGATTCGGTTCCAGCGTATCACTGGCCCATCCCCTCAGTGCCCGGAAACACCAGCCGTTGGCAGAATCCGCAACCGACCCACGGTCGCAATAACGGTAAGGCACCGCTATGTCATTATCAATGTCATGAACATCACAAGTCAGAGCACCATTGTCATTCGTCCGCCAGGTAATCCGGTAGTTCGAGCCGCGATATGCCCACAACCACTTGTTATCGGCCAGCTCAGGAACGATAAGCGAATCCTCGGGATAAGAACCGAAAACGACATCAACCCGCTCATAGAACTGCAACGGTATCTGGTCCATCTGAAGCCACATTCCAATCTGAACCACGGGCAGCCATGCCCTGGTGGTATCATAAGTAGTGTCACCGGTCACACTCACCTTTTTCTCCACTTTGGTCACAACCGAGTCGAACACGGTCGGAACAAGACGGAAAGTATCGGTAACACTGTCGATGTGCATCCCGAACTCGGTCAATCCGACTACTGTATCACCATCCTGTTCTGTCACAATAAACCTGTACGCCGGCTGATAACCTTGCCGGTCATAACCAGGCTCAAGAAACTGAATCCGATAGGTTTCATCCCGGACCGCGTGCGGGGAAACGGCAAACGGCAAAATCCCCAGACGCAAATGGCTGTTACCACCCGCCTGGAACCAGTCCGACTCAGGCGGTTTGTAATTGCCTGGCTGGGTCCTGGGAACCACATGCAACGCAGTGATTCCGGACTCGAGCGACAGTGTATCCAGACTGTCAGGATTCGCGCCCAGATAGTTGATGTCGAAAGAAGTCACCCCATAGTAGTAAGGAAAACCGAGCCTCAGGTTACTGGAATCAACATAACTGTATGCAAGCCCCCTATCCCCAGCCTTGGTCCGAAGCGACTCGACCACGGTCGTATCCTCATACAGAATGCCGTCAATCCGGTCGAACTGGGTCAGCAGTCGCCAATCACCCGGCTGTCCGGTCCGGCTCCGATACACCTTATATCCCTGGAAATCCTGCTCAATATAATATGGGTTCTGCAAAGCCGGAGCAACAGGATAGAACCGGTCGCGCCCATCCTCGGGGAAATCATCCCAGACCAGAGTCACTCTGCCGTCGCCCGGAATCGGAGTGACATTCGGGCTGGGCGGCGGCTCGGGCATAATCCAGTTATTGTCATATGCCGCCTGGGCCGCCCTTGAAGCAACACCCAACTGGAAAGGCCAGGTAGTTCTTTCCCCGCTGCGGTCGGCATTCGCGGCAATCACTCCGATAGTTACTGTAGCCAGTTCATCCGGTGCCAAATCAAAAGGCCCGGTTGCCTGAAGGAACCGTTTGTCAGCCGGACCGGCGTCAATCGAGTCATAAGGATTATAATTATAAGGCGGGTCCCAGTCGTGACCCGAAAGCGCAAGGTATTGCGCGAAGTCGTCCGTGGGGTCGTTCGCCAGGATGAATATCTTGAAAGCGGTCATACCGAGCTGCCGTCCTTCGGCCGGTTCGTCAATCAGGCCGTTTTCGTTATTGTCGATGCCGTCAAAACCGTCAATCGAACCGTCCGGATTCTTGACAAAAGGACTCTGCAGAAAATCGAACCCGACAAACCCGCTCGGAACCGCATCCTCGCTGTAAACATAGCCCATATTATCAACATAGACCGAATCGGTATGGTCCTTGTTGTAGAGATACTTACACAAAGCCAGACCGCACCGGTCATCGGTTGCATTGCCGACATCCGCATCACACACCATCCCGAGATAAACCCCGTGCAGGCTGTCGTCGGTCCGGTTCCTGACATCAAACTTGCAGAAAACGATGTCCCTGTTCCAGGGCAGGGTCCATGAATAAACAGTCTGGTAAGCCTCAATGCCTATCGGTCGGGGTGTCCGGCCCGAAGTATGATTCTCCGGGTCACGGTCATTGAACACAGTCCAGGCATCGCCGGTGGAAACTGCTTTCCTCGGTAGGTAATAGAAATAGCCCTTGATAGTATCTCCGCCCGTGGGAATTCTCAGCGGAGTAAGCACCGAGTCCTGAAGCGAAGCCGGAAAATCGTCTGGATTAGGCGGCCAGTCCCCAGGATAAATATACACCTTCTCGAATGCGCGGCTGCTGTAACCGCCCGGCGCGTTGTCATAACATCCGGGCGTCATCTCCGACCTGCCGGAATTGGGGTTATACCCATTGGAAACCAGGGTATCTTTGCCGGCCGAACTCCTTTTCAGCGCACCTATCCAGATACCCGCACCATAAATATACATATCACCTGAACCGGCCGGCCACTCTCCACCAGGACGGCCGATTCCGTATCCGAATGTCGAATAGTTGGTTATCGGCATCCGCCACTGGTTCTTCTGATACCACTGATAATCATAGATACGGCTAGGTTTCCAAGGTTTTGTTTCGGTCCGGGCACTGGCAATACCAACGAAACCCAGTAACAAAAACAGATAGCACAACCCTCTTTTTATCGTTCTCATCATGCCTCCTCAGAACTCAATGTTCACACCGAGCTTGACCTGCCTCGGCGGTCCGAAATTCATCGGGTTATTGACGAAGTCGAGGTAGCCCATCCGATAAGCCAGGTATTCCTCTTCATCAGTAATATAGCCGTCATGGTTGTGGTCACGCACCGGATTATACTTGACCGGATTGAGCAGAGTCACATCGGGGTCAAGCACCCAGTTATCAGGTGAGTAAGTTTCGACATAACCGTCATTGTCAGGTGCACCGGTATGGCCGTAAACCCATTGCACGATTCGGGCATTGAGAAGGTTTGTGACAATGCATGTCAGCCCCAGTTTTAACTTGCCGACCGATACATGCTTGGTCGCATTCAAATCGGCAGTAAACCTGGTAGGCATCCGTGCCGAATTCTGCTCGGCAGTCTTCCGGCCGGCATTGAGCTTTCTTACTTCACGGGGTGTATAAGGTAAACCAGAACCGAAATTCAAAAGGACCGTCCCGTTGAAATCGCGCAAAGCCTGGAATTCCACATCAAGAGGAAAATCACACCCCAGACTCAGCTTGGCGTTATGCCGCTCATCGAACTCAAGCGCATAGTCTCGTCGGGGCGGCTCCATCTGCAAACCGGTTACCGGGTCAACACCATAGCGATACCGCTCATAATACCACTCATATGTAGAAGAAGCGGTCCCCCGTGCCATCGACAACCCGTAAGAAATCCTGGCGTTCCAGTAATTTGCGAGCGCCTTGACCATGCCGATTTCAAATCCTCGCACGCTGCCGTATTCCTCATTCACGAGCGGGAAATAACCCATCGGCACCGCCGGCTGAAACCGTGTCCCCATCAGGTCGAAAATGTCCTTGTAATAAGCGGTAAGGTCAACTACCACGAAATCGGAAAGCTGCTGCTCAAGGCCGAGCTCATAAGCGATCGTCTGCTGGGCACGCAGGTCAGGGTTGCCGATAATCTGATTACCCCGGGCATATGCGGCCGATGAAATATTGTCATAAAGATAGCGGTAGTCCGGGGTCTGGAAGAAATGGCCGTAGCTGAACCTGAACTTGGTCCGTTCGCTGATGGGAAAAGAGAGCCCAAGCCTTGGCGAAACCTTGTACTTCAGCTTGGCCGCTATCATGGATGTATCTTCGACATTCTCCGGGTTAGCGCGCTTATAAGCTTCCGGGTCAAGATAGTCAAACCTGAGCCCTGCCCTGACTACCAAATCCTCAAAGTCCATCCGGTCCTGAACGAAAAACGCCAGGTTCAAAGGGTCGAAATCATAAGCATCCACAAACGGGTTCGGGTCCCAGGGCAAAGAGTTATACCGACGGTGCAGATAATTCTTGCGGGCTTCAAGACCGGTCTTGAACTCGTGCACTTTGCCGACATTATGGGTCAAGTCACCTTTGAGACTCAACACATTTGCCCAGTGCATCAGGAAATACCTGTAGTCCCCAGACCCGTAAAACATGTTGTAGATGCCCCATGGATTTTTGGTATTGGATTTGGACTGTTCGACATATCCCGGCATCGGATGGAAAAGCACCGACTCATCTTTTGCCACCGTATCCTCGGCCTTGAAGATATAGTCTTCCCAGAAACGCACCGAAAAGTCACGGAGCGAATCCTCGGCCTCCAGGTCGCGCACCGCTATTGTCCGGTGATTGTAAAAGTAGGCGGCCCGCACTGTATAAAATGTTCCTTCGGTAAGCATATGATTAACCGAAAGGTCACCTTTCTTTACCCGCTCGCGCCGCGAAGTGAAATGGTCGAGGTTATACTTGAAACCGAGGTGATTCTCGCCGTTGCGGTCATAAGGATAAAGCTCGTATTGAACCCTGGATATGAAGCCGTTTGCAGTCAGTTTCATCCCTTGATTAAACGGCAGCGCATATGTCAGCTTAGCCGTCGTCTTATAATCCTGGCGGTTGTGGTGTGGCAGCTTGTACTCCTGGGGCATGAAATCATCGGAGAAATAGAGCTCACCGGACAGAAAATAACGCAGTTTCTTCCAGACCGGAAACGGCCCGCCCAAAGACAACTCATAACGATTGTCCCCGAAGTTCAATGCCGAAGGAAAGAGCTCGTCAGTAGTATACTTAACCCGTCCCTGGGTATATGCCTTACCTTCCTTGGTTATAACCTGAATCACACCCGACATCGCCTCGCCGTATTCGGCGTCAAACCCTCCGGAAATCACCACAACTTCAGCCGTAGCCTCGGGGTTGACCCTTGCAGCCTGATACCCGTAAAGCGGGTCCCGTGTGGCAACACCGTCCAGGAAGTACATCACCTCGTCCGGCCTGCCGCCACGGAGGTGCTGACCATAAGCAGGGCTCGTCACCACGCCGGCCTGCAGACGAACAATATCAGACAGTGTCTGCACCGGCATCTTGTCAAACTCGTCCGTAGTCATATACCGGCTGGTTGTTGCATCGGTGCGCACAATTCTCGGCCTCGTGCCCGGAACCACAACTTCCTCTATCTTGAATGCAGTGCCGGACTTCAATGCAAAATCCTCGGTTATCGTCTGGTCAGGAATTATCAGCACATCCTTTCTGACAACAGTCTGATAACCGATATAGGAAATCTCCAATGTCTGTTTCCCGGCCGGCACATTGCTTATCAGATATTCGCCATTGACATCAGTTGCGGCACCAATCATAGTGCCTTCAATCATAACATTGGCACCGGCAAGGGCTTCACCGGTCTGGGTATCAACTACCCGACCGCGAATCCGGCCGGATTCACCAGCCAGAAGCATACCGACCAGAACCGAACTGAGCACCAACAGCCTGGAAACGATTCCGCACTTCATAAAACCTCCTAAGGATTGCAGACGCGGACCGGGATGGCCCAGATGATTCCGGTATAATCGGCATCCGGATAAAACACATTCGACAAAGGCAGCACCTCGATATAGATATGATGATAACCTACCTCAGCAAAGGCAACCGTGCCTTCACCGCGCCTTGGCCCGACGGTAATCTCGGTCTTTGTCCCCATGATGCCCACAAAGAACAGACTGGTATCGCTGGAGCTTTTAATCTCAACTTCCAACTGCACTTCTTCATCCGGTTCAATGGCATACAAAGAATCAATCGGTCTGAGGTTATAAATTCCACTGCCATCCTCACGAGGCGAATAGAAGAAAGTATCCGACCGACCAGGTCTGGACAGAACAACCCGAAAGATTTCGGGCGCATCCTCGGCCGAAGGCACATGAACCGCAAAACCGGTCGCCTTGGTCAGTGCATAGCCGGATGTATCCTTACTCAAAAAGAGCTTGCGAAAAGCAGACCAGTTATAACTCTTTGTAACCCGTTGCGGACTGCCGAACCCTCGCAACTCGGTATAGCTTACCTTCTGAACAATAATAGTTTCAGGCGGACAGACCGAAGTATCTATTGTCGTATCCGGACGGAATCCAACCACCCATAGACTGTCATAATCGAAATGAGCAAGACAGTTCTCCATCGAATCCCGGTATGCCACTTCACAAAAGGTATCCTTCATTGCCACCGTATCCACGGTTACGCCGAACTGGAACTCATCGGTATGACCGCTGTCAGTCGGTTCAATCGATACGGACAAGAGATGGGCAAATTTATACAGGGTGTCACCGGTCTCAGAAGTGCTGTCCTCGAATGTCAGTCCACTGCTCCACTTCGAATCCATGGCCCCTTCCAGCGTATGGTTGGGATTAAACACATCCCGCCAGAGACCGAGCTCCTTCTGCACTGCGCTTGAATCCTCAGCGGTCCACCACGGCCAGCGTGGTGGCGGCTCAGTCCCGCATCCGTTAACCAGAAATAGAACCAGGCCGGCCCCTATCAGGACAGATATAATTACCTGACCGAAACGCATCTTACCTCCTTTGCCGAGAGACTGTGTTGTCATTCTTATGCGGGCTCGAAGAGGAGTGGCCGGCGATTTGCGCCGGCCACTCAAAGAATCAGAATCAGTAGACCAGAGTGAGCTTTGCTGTCTGAGAACCGTTACGAGTAGTCACTGTGTAGAAATAGATACCTGCGGATACTTTCTCGCCGTTCGCTCCATTTCCGTCCCAGGTAACCGTATGGTAACCGGCCTGGCAAATACCACTCTCGAGTGTGCGAACCGGACGGCCGGCCGCATCGTATACTACCAGTGACACCGGTCCTGCTTTCGGTAGCGCATAGGAAATGACCGTTCTGTGGCCGAACGGATTCGGCTTGGCACTCAGCTCGATAAGCTTAGGCAGGTTTCCGCCTTGCTCAATACCACCACCACCAGGATGAGGAATGTCGTCCGTTGATACCTTCTGAACAATAATCGGGTTCGGGGTTGCGGGTCCCTCTTGCTGGACAAAGAATCCGGCATGCAGGTCGATTTCGTATATCACCGCTAGTGTATCGTCAACCGCCATGTCAATTATCGAAGGGAACCGGTGGGAACCAGTGCCGCCTTCGGTCAGCTTGACCGGCTCACCCCACTCCTGGCCATGATTACCAGAACCAGTCATGAAGATATCTGCCCTCAGAACCTCGGGTGGTCCAGGCTCGACATTAGAAGAATCGAACTGCTCCCATGCTACAAAAAGATTGCCCTCACCATCTTCGCCTAAGCTCGGCCGGCTGGCATACAGCGCATTATAACCAACCGCTGCCTGCAAATGCGTAGGGTCACAAGTCGCAGTAGTGATATGGGTCCAGTTCGGGGTATTATCCGGGCTCCAGTGCCAGATTTGGGCCGGGATGATGTAGCCCTGACCACCGACATAAGGCATTACACTAGCAACGATATGTAGTTTGTCATACTGGTCATAGAACGGGAAAAGAGATGTAATATGAAATGATGCAATAGTATCACCACTATAAGCAGGCGGACACAGCAATTCCTCAGGGTTCTCCCAATTCTCACCACCGTCATTGGAAATCCTGTAGAAAGCAGGGGTAGGGCCAGTCTGGGGTACCCAAGTCAGGCATACCTTATTACTCACCTTTGATGCAGCAATATTCTGGTCAGGGAAGCCCGGGTCGGGCTGGGGCGATGCAATACCGACCGGGTCGCTCCAGGTGCACCAGGGTGTTACATGGCTGTAGAAAACCATGTTCCGGCTCGCATCGTCGATGCAATGGCAATGGATAGTCTGGTTCTGGCCGACTGCAATCGGCGGCCAGAGGTAACCATCCATAACCGGTGAACCGTTGCAATACTCGAAGATACCGGCACCCGGTGCCATATCGCGGGCAACAGACGGGCAGATTGGTATGGCATCCGTATGGCAGGAAACGATTGCCAGACCTGCAGAGTCTGCATCCAGGCTGCCATAACCAGAACGGTCGGTTTCTACATTCACGCCAGACTGCATATGGTCAGGGTCAATCCAGTTCCACTCACCTGCCCCATAATCGTAGAAGTTATAGCGCATTCTCCGGTCCGGGAATGTAGTTCCCACGGTCGAAGCAGAATACTGCCACAGGGCGTGGATTCCGTATGCAGACGAATTCACTAAGAATCGGTAGATACATCCGTTACCCTGCCAATCATAAGTGGTGCCACCGATAGTGTCCACTGTCCCGATGAGCACAGTTGACTCACCGGGTTCGCGATTGCCGTCAGCCCGCACAACCAGGGCTGCGGTCTCTCCGCCGTTTTCAGGAGCGACCGTAGTCACCGGTGTCAGATTTGAACCTGCAAGTGCCAGGGCCGGCACAAGCAAGGCTATTAACAGCATGCTTCGCATTAGTTCCTCCTTATCGTTTTATTCTCGTGGTCTAAGAGACCACATTTGCTTGCAAACATCCACCTCAATGAAGCATGAACCGGTATGGCATGGAAACCCATACCCGCACCGGTTTATCCCTTTGCTTCGCCGGGGTGAACTTGGCCTTCATCGCAGCCTTTCTTGCGGCCGCATCCAAAGGCTGATTACCTGAACTCTTAAGAATCTTGGCGTCAATCACCGAACCGTCAATTCCAACCAGGGCTTTCACTACGGTCTCACCTTCTATCCCGGCTTGACGGGCCAGCTCAGGATAGACCGGGGTAGGAATAGAAACGGGCTTGGGCTTCACTTCCACCTTCCAGAAAGGCACTACCGGAATTTCGGTCTCTTCAGGACGCTTGACGATTTCCGAGAAGGTAGTAGTTTCAATCGTTTGCGCCTCGACCTCGGCATCGGATTCGGCCGCAACCGGCATCTGGGGCCGCTCCACCCTGGGTGGCTCGGCAAACTTTTCCAGTTCTGGAGGTAAAGCCTCCATTACCACTTCAACCGTCCTGCGCAGCTTATAAGGCTTCACCTCGAACTCCTTTGGCAACAGCAGGAAAGCAGCCAATATGGCCAACAAAGCAATTGCCGCACCTACCCTTATCGCAACCGCATAATAGTGACTTTCCCATTCAAGCACAACCATTCCACTGCTTTCTGCCATACTATCCTCCCTGACCTTTCGGATAATCGGTGGCAAAAGTCACTTTCAATGCCCTCGCATCCTTCAACGCCTCAAGGATATCGGTCACCGTGCCATAAGCAGCATCACGGTCCGCTTGCATCATTACCACCAGGTCAGGGTTCTCAATGACTCGTTCGGCCATAATCGATGTGACGATATCCGTCTTGAC
>DFBN01000006.1:11504-12278 GCA_002366635.1 Caldifarciminota bacterium UBA3079
AGTGTGATATTCATCCCCTGCTCCTTGCGGAACACGGTAGATACCATAAAGAAGATAATAAGCAGAAAAGCGATATCCGAAGTAGACGCCATCGGAATATCGGGCCTTGAACGCCGCTGCTTGGCAATCTTCTTCATTACTAGCCCCCTTCTTCGCGCACCGGCATCAGGCTGATACGCTCTGCCTTGGCCATTTTCAACTGGTCGAAAACATCAATCATAGTCCGGTACTTGGCACCCCTGCTTACTTTGAGCGCTACCACAATATCGGGATTCTCTGTGAGCTTCTTGATGATAAGCTCACGCACTTGGGGAATCTCAACCACCTGGTCTCCAATCAGAACTTTACCCTTAGAGCTTACCCGCACGGTCATGATGTTCTCGCTCTTGATTTTGACCTCTTCGCCTTTCTCAGGAAGGACAATCTTCAGACCTTTATCACGACTGAAGATACTGGTAGTCATGAAGAATATGATTATAAGGAAAGCGATGTCGCCCATTGAAGCAGTTGGGATATCGGGTTTGCTCTGAGTTCGTGTGCTGAGTTTGGACTTCAACGCCATCGAGAATCCCTATTTTTGCTGACGCTGTTTGGTCGCAGTGTATTCCAGCAACTCCATGGATGCGGTTTCCATATCGCGCAGATAGCCGTTAACCCGACCCGAAAGCAGGATATGGACAATTGCAAGCGGAGCAGCAATAGCAAGGCCTGCCTGAGTAGTAATCAAAGCTTCGGAAATACCACTTGCGACAACGGTCGGCTCAACTTCTCCCA
>DFBN01000006.1:12357-23197 GCA_002366635.1 Caldifarciminota bacterium UBA3079
CAGCGCGGCTTTAAGCACCTTTGCCACCGGACTGGGCGTCCGGTCGCACAACTTCATACCGGCCAGAACCCCTCCCTTGTCTATCGTCTCAATAAGCTTAGGCGTAAATTTCTTCACATTAACCCGCAGCCGAAACAGAATGGTGTAAAGCCGTTCAATAATAATGGCCAGACCCAAAATCGCACAGGCGAGCAGGAACCACATTGTGAAGCCGCCTCTGTTGAACCAGTCAATCATCTAGTCCTCCTTAAATTCACACATACGACAACCATTTGGCTTAATTTAATCAAATCCATTCCTTTGTCAAGAAAGAAGTCGGAACCTGTGAAAGCACCGCGATAATGTCATTATGTTCGATGCATGCATGATTTATTATTACTTAAGGAGCGTGAATATACACAGATTTATGCAAGCCGGTTGACAGGGATTATGTGCAGGCTATTATTATATGAATCTGAATAAAGCAAAGCGTCGTTTAATTGAAAGGAGTCAGCAGTGACAAAACATTTATCTGTCCTGATTGTAGCGGTGGCCCTCCTGTTCTTCGGTGTTGCCATCTCTGCTCAGGCTGATGCGCATCGCGACCTCATTCGCATATCCGGTGTGCACCCGGACCAAATCCAGGACATTGAACTTCTGGGTGTGGTGCTGAATGGTATCGAACATGGCAATATTATCGCCGAGGCCGGTTGTGACCAAGAGGCCCAGCTCGGAAAAATGGGTTACAGTGTTGAACTTATTACCCATAATATTGACGAAGTTTACTGCAAAAACAGCAAAACTTTTACCCCTTATGCCTGGTACATGCCCTATACCCATTATCGCGATACCATGGTCACTATCGCCCAGAACAATTCGTCTTTTATCAGACTTGAAACCCTTGGCTATTCTGCAAGCAGCCGGCAGATTCTGATAATGAAATTCTCAGACAACCCGAATATCCATGAGAACGAACCCGGTGTCCATTTCGAGGCGAATATCCACGGCGACGAAGCAATCACATTCGCAAATCATATGGAAATGGTCAAATACTTGGCCTCGAATTATGGCACCGATACCCTGGTTACCCGGCTCATCAACGAGCGGGAAATCTGGATTGCACCTTTGGTGAACCCGGACGGTTACGAAGGTCACCACCGTCGGAACAATAACAATGTTGATTTGAATCGTAACTGGGGCTGGACCTGGGGCGATGCAAGTGCACCCGGAGCCTCGCCGATGAGCGAGCCCGAATCCAGAGCATTTCTTTATCATTTCTGGCGCCATCCGGTTGTGCTTGATGCGTCTTATCATTCCGGGACCGAATACATTTCTTATCCCTGGAGCTATCAGCGCTACGATTCCATCCCCGAGAAAAGGCTGGTCCATTTTCTTTCCCAGCGCTATTCTTCCTATAATAGCTATCCTTATGGCCAGGGTGCAACCGGGATGTATCCATTCAACGGCTCTACCAAAGATTATGACTACGGAACCAGTGGAACCATGTCCTGGTCGATCGAAATCCACATCACAAAATGGCCTGACGCTTCCCAAATCGTTCCGACTTTCAACCTGAACCGGGGTGCAATGCTCGAGCTTGCCCATCATGGAGCACAGGGAATCCACGGGATTATTACCGACGCTGTAACCGGCCGGCCGGTCCATGCCCAAGTCTGGGTAAGCCCTTGCAACTGGCCCAGTTTTAATGATACTGCTTTGGGTGATTATCACCGGTTCTATCTACCCGGCACTTATGAGGTCACCTTCCGCTCACCGGGTTACTGCGATACCACAGTTTCCGATGTTATCGTGCCGAATTCCGGTGATTCAGCGGTCACAGTGAATGTCCAGTTGACACCCGACATAAACGTCCCACTGTTTGGTTTCCGGGTCGTTTACAACCGTTATGTCAGCACTTCGTCCAATCATACCTATCCGAACTCGGCACTGGGAGAACATGACGGCCAGGCATTCCAGCTTGAAAGCGGCAAGTATGTATGTATCGATATGGACAAGCCGATTCATGACCAGACTGGTGTTGACTTCACTGTTTACCGTTCTTCTGGTTCGGGCTCGGCAACGGTCCAGGGTGCAAATTCATGGCTCGGTCAGTGGGTGAATATCGGCACTGCCAACAGCCCTGAAACCAGTTTTGATTTATCTTCTACTTCGCTCGACAGTGTCCGCTACCTGAAACTTACTGCCAGTGGCACCTTTTATTTTGATGCAATCGAAGGAGTCAATTACACCGGTATTGAAGAACAAAACAAAACTTTGCAATCGATTCCGCTCTCATTTCACCTCAAACCGAATCCGTGCGCAGGTCCGGTCCGGTTCAGTTTCAATCGCAAGCCTGAACAGAATCTCCTGATTTACGCGCCGACTGGCCGATTGGTTCGCACCCTGGCCCCAAGCAAAATCCTGGTCTGGAACCGACTGGACAACAGCAACCGGCCTGTGCCTGCCGGAGTCTACTTCGCCCGGCTCGACCATTCCAATGCTTCACCGGTTCGGGTGATAATTGCCAGGTAGACCAATGAAACCAAGAGTCGCGATTCTGCTTGCGGTCCTGGCTGCATTCTGCTTTGCCGGACTCGAGTCAAAAGTCACCGAATACGACCTTGCCAACGGTCTCGATGTGATTATCTATGTTGATTCGTCGGCCCCAGTCGTTTCGACTACTGTGTTCTACCAGGTCGGCGCTTATGACGAACCGACCGGCAAGACCGGAATTTCACATATGCTCGAACACATGACTTTCAAACATACCGACCGGTACAAACCCGGCCAGTTCGCCCGGATCGTTCGTGCCGCCGGTGGAGAGGAGAACGGCTTCACGGCAACATATTACACCGGTTTTTACGAAACCTTTGCAAAAGACCGCTGGGAACTGAGCCTGGAGCTCGAAGCAGCACGGATGAGTTCGTGCCGATTCGAGGATGATGTGTTCCAGCCGGAAAGAAAGGTCGTCACCGAAGAATGGCGTCTGGGTGAAAACCGGCCGACTTCCAAACTCTGGAAAGTATACGAAGCAACCGCATATATCGCTCATCCCCTGGGCGTGCCGGTTATCGGCTGGAAGCATGACATTGATAATTACACCTGCGAAGCAGTAGCGGATTGGTACCACCTTCATTACAACCCTGCCAATGCGGTCCTGGTAATTGCCGGCGATGTTCGACCCGAGGAAGTCAAAGCCAGAGTCAAGAAACATTTCGGTCGGCTCAAAGGAAAACCGGTCAAAAGGGCCGATTTTTACGACCTTGAACCGCCCCAGCAAAGCGAACGCAGCATAATCCTGCACCGAAACACACAAGCACCGGCCATGCTTATCGGTTACCATGTCCCGGGTATCAGAAATAAGGAGTTCTATACGGCCGAGGTGCTTGAGGCTATTCTGGTCCAGGGACGGACATCCCGACTCTATCAGGCCCTAGTGACCAGAACCGGCCTTGCAACCTGGGTAGGCGGAGGGGATTACACCACCAGAGACCCTGGCCTGTTCACGATTTATATCACACCGAAGTCTGAAAAAGACATCCCTGAAATCAGTCAGGTGATTGAACAGGAACTGACAAAACTGAAAACAGAACTGGTTACCGACCATGAATTCGCAAAGGTGCAGAATCAGGTCCTTGCCCAGGATGTATTCGACCAAGACGACATTTCCGACATGGCGTATTTTCTGGCACGCTGCCAGATTACAGCCGGCTCCTGGCGATTCCTGGAGCAATACCCTGACCAGATCAGAAAAGTCACAAAAGCGCAGGTGCAGGAATTCTGCCGACACTACTTCAAAACCGACAACCGCACTACTGCCTTACTCCTGCCGAAAAAGGAAGAGAAATGAAAAAACGGCTGATGTTTTCCATTGTCACTATCGCACTGCTTATCGGTCAGATTTCAGCCGTGCCTTTGTTCCGCGATTCACTGTCTAATGGTTTTGTTGTCCTGACATATGAAGACCACCGGCTTCCGGTCGTAGACATCAGATTCGTATGCCGGTCCGGTGCCGCATATGACCCTCGTTTTAAGTCCGGCCTTGCCAACCTGACCGCAAAAATGCTCTTGCGCGGCACCGAAAACATGAAAGGCGATTCGGTTGCCGACATACTGGAATTCCTCGGCACGAAGCACAGTGCCGGTGCTGACCATGACTATTCATACCTAGATATCAAAACCCTTTCTCGGTCCATGGACCAAGTCCTTGATATCCTATCCGATGCCGTGTTGAACCCGGCTTTCAGACCCGAAGCATTCAGCCGGGAACAGGCAAAAGCCTTGACAGCGGCCCAGCGCGGTTATGATAATCCGAGATTAGTAGTAATGACCGAATTCGACCGTCTCCTGTTCGGGAACCATCCTTATGCCTCAGAGCCGTGGGGCGATACCGCAACATTAAGAAAACTGAAACCCGAAGACTCAAAGACATTTTATCAGACATGCTATCTGCCAAACAACAGCTTCATCATCATTGTCGGCGATACCAAACACAAGGATATACTCAAAAGCATCCGGAACCGTTTCAGCAAATGGCGACCAGGCACTATCAAGAAACTCCATGTGCCTGAAATTGCATATCCCAAAACCATGAGGGTCAAACTCATAACCAGGCCTGACTTCTCCCAGACCTGTATCATGCTCGGCCATCCCGGGATTTCGATTTCTGACCCGCAGATGCTTTCGACCCGGCTGATGTCTTTCATTCTTGGGGGCTCGGCCCTGGGTTCCAGACTCGGCCAGGCGGTCAGAGAAAAAGCCGGTCTGGCTTATGATGTCCGGTGCTGGTTTGACCGAAGGGCATTCATGGGTGCTTACCGGGCAACGGTTCAAACCGTAAATCCGAAACCAGCGATTGAGAAAATGCTTGCCGAAATCCGCAGGATGCACAGTTCCGGCCCTACGGAAAAGGAACTGGAAGCAGCGTGTAACTATTACACGGGTAGCTTTCCGCTTCGATACAGCTCGAGTAATGGCAAGCTTTATCAGATTACCAGACTCGAACTCTACAACCTCGGAACCGACTGGCTCGATACCTTCCCGGATAAAATCAATGCCCTGACACTTTCGGACCTCAAAACCTCGGCAAGAGAACATCTTCATCCCGGCAAATATCTGATAGTAATAGTCGGTAATATCACGAGGAACGACCTGGATTTGCCTGATGCCGAATGGATAAACTGAACCGTTATATCGTGCAGAAAAAAGAATGGGAGGACGCAACAAACCCTGACCCACGCTCAAAAACCGCATATCTTGAGGAAAACTTCCTGCCGGTTCAAAAAGCCGGCCAGCTCCAACTCATTGACGGCGACCACGAACTCCTGCCCGGAATCAAACTCATCCTCACGGGTGGCCACACGCGTGGCCACCAGATAGTTCTTTCCCAATCCAATGGCCAAACCTCGGTCTTCTGGTCAGACATCATACCGACCACAAGTCATATCTCAATACCTTATGTAACAGCCTATGACCTTTTCCCTTTGGAAACGATGGAAAAGAAAAAAGAACTTGTCGCCAGGGCCATCCGGGGAAAATGGGTCTGTTTCTTCGTGCACGACCCGAAACTCGCCGCAGGCATCATATCCAGAAAAAACAGAAGTTACTATATCAATCAGATTATGCCGATTGCTATAAAAGGAGAACAGAATGGCTGAAACAGACTGGCACACTAGATACCAAGACAAAATAAAAACCGCTGACAAGGCACTCAAAATCCTCAAACCGGGTAACCGCCTCTTCATCGGGTCGGCCTGCGGCACACCGCAGCGGCTTGTTCAGGCGCTGGCCGACCGGCCGATTGAAGATGTTGAAATCACCCACCTCCTCACCCTCGGTGTTGCCCCTTATGCCCAGGAAAAACTTGCCGGCCGTTATCGGGCCAATTCTTTCTTTATCAGCAAGAATGTCCGTAAAGCGGTTCAGGAAGGAAGGGCCGACTACACCCCGATATTCCTCTCGGAAATCCCCGGACTCATCCGCTCCGGCCAGATGCCGATTGATGTTGCGCTTATCCAGGTGACACCACCGGACAAACACGGCTTCTGCAGCTTCGGTGTCTCGATAGATATCACCAAGCCCGCGGCCGAGGCAGCCCGTCATATCATTGCGGAAGTCAACCCGCAGATGCCGCGCACCCTTGGTGACAGCTTCATCCATGTCAGCAAGCTCGACGCCCTGGTGGAAAACGACACCCCGATTTATGAATTCATCACCCCGGGCGCAAGTGAAGTAGCACGCCGCATCGCCCGGAATGTCGCTGACCTCATCGAAGACGGCTCTACTATCCAGGTCGGTTATGGCGGCATACCGAATGCATTGCTTCACTATCTCAAGGACAAAAAGGACCTGGGTATCCACACCGAAGTCTTCTCCGACGGCATCATTGACCTTATCGAATCCGGTGTCATCAATAACCGCAGAAAAACGCTCCATCCCCACAAAGTCATTGCATCGTTTGTCATGGGAAGCAAGCGCCTATACGATTATATTCACAATAACCCGATGTTCGAATTCCACCCGGTTGATTACACCAACGACCCGTTCGTCATTGCCCAGAACGACAAGATGGTCTCGATAAATTCGGCACTGGAAGTAGATATGACCGGCCAGGTTTGTGCCGATTCACTCGGTTACAAATTCTATTCCGGCATCGGCGGCCAGCTCGACTTCGTGCGCGGGGCCTCACGCTCGCACGGTGGCAAAGCCATTATCGTGCTCAAATCTACCCGCGCCAATGAGAAATATTCCCGCATTGTCCCGGTCTTGAGCGAAGGGGCCGGTGTAACGACTTCAAGGGGTGATGTTCACTATGTAGTAACTGAATGGGGCACCGCATATCTGCACGGCAAGTCGGTCAGGGAAAGGGCACTGGCGCTGATTTCTGTTGCCCATCCCAAATTCCGGCGTGAACTTATGAAACAGGCCAAAGAACGCAACTATATTTACGCCGACCAGCCCGAAGCACCGCTTATCGAAGCCAGATACCCGGAAGAGTTCGAGACAACCGCAAAACTCCGCGACGGCACTCAGATTTTCATCCGTCCCATAAAACCGACCGATGAAGAAGCAATGAGGAACCTCTTTTACTCCTTCTCCAAAGAAACCGTGTTCTACCGCTTCTTCAGCTATCTCAAGGCCATGCCCCACGAGAAACTCTCGAAGTTCGTCAATATTGACTACAAAAACGAGATGGCGCTTGTAGCCGTGATAAAACCGGCAGGCGAGGAACAAATCATCGGTTCCTGTCGTTACTATGTCGACAAGTCAACCGGACTCGCCGAATTTGCCATCATAGTCCAGGATGAATATCAGAACAACGGCGTCGGCACCGTCCTTTTCAATTACCTGATTCGCATAGCCAAAATGAAACGGCTGAAAGGCTTCATTGGATATATCCTGGATTCAAATACCCGCGCCTACCGTTTAATGACCAAAACCGGAAACCCGATAGAAACAAAATGGGAAAACGGCGTTTATACCCTGACACTGAGGTTCCAGTATGGACGAAAATAATCTCCGTTTCGTCTTCCGGCCGCAGTCGGTTGCGGTCATCGGCGCATCGAGACGGAAAGGCAGCATCGGCCAGGCGCTCTTCGCCAATATCCTTTTGAACGGCTACACCGGCATCGTCTACCCGGTCAACATGAAGGCGAAAAGCGTTCTCGGTGTCAGGGCCTACCCTTCTGTTCTGCATATCCCTGACGAAGTGGAACTGGCGATTCTGGTTGTGCCCGCGCTTGCGGTGCCTGCGGTCCTGGCCGAATGCGGACAGAAAGGCATCAAAGGTGCTATCGTTATCAGCGCGGGTTTCAAAGAGCTTGGGCCAACAGGCGCTCGGCTTGAGAAAAGCGTCGGTGAGAAAGCCCGTAAGTACGGCATTTCCCTGGTGGGCCCGAACTGTTTCGGTATGATAAACACCGATAAGCGTGTCCGGCTCAACACTACATTCGGCCGGGTAATGCCCAGACATGGCAATATCGCCTTTGTTTCTCAAAGCGGCGCCGTAGGAATAGCAGCACTCGAATATGCCAAGTCTGAGGATGTCGGCCTTTCCAAATTCATATCTATCGGGAACAAAGCGGATGTCAATGAAAATGATATTCTGGCTTATCTCAAGGACGACGAAGAAACCGATGTCATCCTGTTGTACCTGGAAGACCTGGTGAATCCGAAGGAGTCAATGAGAATCGCCCGGGAAATAACATCCCATTCGACCAAGCCAAAGCCGATTCTTGCCATCAAATCCGGCCGGACATCTGAAGGGGCAAAAGCCGCATCATCCCATACCGGCGCACTGGCCGGCTCAGACGAAACATATAACGCCTTCTTCGCCCAGGCTCGGATCCTGCGGGTCGAAACAATCAACGAACTGTTCGCCAGGGCTGCTGCTTTGGCGTATCAGCCCCCACCCAAAGGCTCACGCATAGCGATTCTCACAAACGCCGGTGGCATCGGCATAATGGCAACAGACGCCTGCATAAGAAATGGCCTGCAGATGGCAAAATTGACATCCAAGACCACGGACGATATGAAAAAACACCTGCCCCCAACCGCTTCTACTCAAAACCCGGTAGACATTGTCGGTGATGCGGATGAACAGCGCTATCGCACTACCTTAAAACTACTGGCCGCCGACGAAAATGTTGACGGGATTATCTCGATCTGGACCCCGACATTGATGACATCATCAATAGACATTGCCAGAACCATCGCTGATGTCGGTAAGAACAGCAAAAAACCGATACTTGGCTGCCTGCAGACCATCGGCCGCAGTAAAGAAGTCCGCGAGGCACTGCTGAAATCACAAATACCCCATTATCAATTCCCGGAAAACGCAGCCCGTGCCATGGCAGCGATGGCTCAATTCGCTTACTGGAGCAAACGGCCCCAGGGTAAAATAGTGAAATATGACGACACAAAACCGGATGTGGTCCGCGCCATTATCAGCAAGGCAAAATCAAGACAGCCGGTGTTCCTTTCCGAACCTGAAGGCCACGAAATCCTCAAGGCTTACGGTCTGCCGGTCCCGGAATACCGGTTGGTCAAAACATCTGAACAGGCAATCAAAGCCGCTGCCGAAATCGGCTACCCGGTGGTGCTGAAAATAGTCTCACCCCAAATCCTGCACAAAACCGATGCCGGTGGCGTGCGCATCAATATCACCGATGACGCCAAAATGCGCGACGACTTCGCCGGATTACTCAAAACTGTCAGCAACAGAAAACCAGATGCGGACATCTGGGGCGTTCTCGTTCAGAAAATGGCACTCAAAGGAACTGAAACCATCCTTGGAATGAAACGCGACCACCAGTTCGGCCCTCTCCTCATGTTCGGCCTTGGCGGTATCCTGGTCGAAGTCCTGAAAGATGTTGTGTTCAGGGTTGCGCCGATCAGTGACATCTCGGCAGAATCAATGGTTACCGGCATAAAGGCTTATAGGATTCTCAAAGGCTTCCGCGGGGAACCGCCTAAAGACACAGGAAAAATCCGGGAATGCCTGCAGCGGCTTTCGCAACTCGTGACCGATTTTGAGGAGTTCGACGAGATTGACATCAACCCATTACTGGTGTCCGAAAAAGGCAAAGGTGCCCTCGTGCTCGATGCCCGCATCGTGCTCTGCCAGTCCTGACAAATGCGTGTGCAAAAGGGTACTCAATTCCCATGTGCTCAGGCCACTGCTCTGGTTTGGCCTGCTGGAATGTGACCTGACTCCAGACTCGATAGAATAAATCCGAACACGACTTGGCAGATAATTCAACCGATGAGTCAGGAAATAATCCTGAAAATGCCCGACAAAATGCTTCTCCACATGCATCAAGAAATAACTGCACAATTGCCTGTGAAAATGACCTGAAGTATAAGTTTGAAGATGAATTGCAGAATAACCCTAAAGGCTACCCGGGGGGTTGGGGACTCATTTCCCGTCTTAATGCTGCAACCCCCAAGTCCTGCGCCATTTAACCCCAATTCAGCCCTTGTAATTTATGTAACAGTATTGTATCATTTTCTGATGCCTAGAGCACCTGAGAACCGAGCCGGAGAAACCTTTGTTTTTCCCCCTGAACTGGGAAAGCGGCTGCGCGAGTTGCGCAAGCAAGCCGGCCTGACCCAGCAGGAACTGGCCGAGTTGATGGGCCGGTGCGGCCCCACGATGCGGAACTGGGTCACAAGGCTGGAACGGGGTCGGCTCAAATACCCGACTATCGCCATGATTGCCGACTATCTGCGCGCCTGCCGAGCCGGCTTTAATGACATCGCTGACATCCTGAACTCATACACCTCTCAGCCAGTAGTTGCCGAGAAAAGAGGCCAGCGCCGAGTAGCCGCCTTGCTGGAACAGCTTCCAGCAAGAGTCGCACACAAAGTGACCCGCTACGACATCAAAACAACAGTGGACCGAAGGTTCTCAGGTAAAAAGCCGCTGTCCGAGGTGAAACGTGAACTCCATGCCCGCAAGTTTGCCGCAGCCCTGCTCCAGCAAGAAAAACTCGAAGCCTGGCTGGATGAAGTAATGAAAGACCTTAACCTGACCCCGATACTTTCGGTCCGCAGGCTTGTCCGCGAATATGGCCGCAGAATCTGGGGCATCCTCAAACAGACAAGGCCAAAACCCGGGCTCATCCGCAAGCCGAGACGACCGCGCAAGACCAGGGAACAGCGCCTTGCCGAAATCGAAAACTGGGCAAGCGACCAGAACATTCTTCACAAATCCAGCCTTAGCCAAATCCGCGAAGACGTTATCGGCTTTTTCAACGCGATGGAAAAACAAGGCGAACTCGACCATTTGCCCTCAATGACCGAAGTTGAGACCATGCGCCTGGCACGCAAAACCCGTGCCCGCAGAAAAGCAAGACAGAAA
>DFBN01000138.1:0-275 GCA_002366635.1 Caldifarciminota bacterium UBA3079
AAACGAGCTTATCGGGTCTTACGGTTGACCAGTTTAAGCCCAGATTTGTCCTGACCCGCTATTTTGTAATTCCGAACCACAGGCAGGAAATAATCCATAAAAAGCAGAACTACGCCGACGCCGAGCATTATCTGCCGTGCGAGCCGGGCCGAACCGGTCTCAAGTAAATCCCAGCCGATTGGATTGGCCCAGGCAAATATCGCTAATGCCAAGATGATGAAAACAACAATATTTGCTACTTTCCGGATTGTCTCCCAAGTCCTGACCTTTTTTGA
>DFBN01000138.1:406-2062 GCA_002366635.1 Caldifarciminota bacterium UBA3079
CCCGCCCGTACTTCTGGCCACTTTCTTTCTTGAAGTAGCCCGGGCCGCTTCAGGCAGTGGCCTGGCAACCGGAAGTTCAAGATTTGTTACCGCGGGTAGTTCGCCAAAGAAATCCTGATAAACATTGGAATAGTTGTCCTTGCCCGATGCCAAGATAAGAGTCAAAGGCATTACGTGCCGCGCCTGCTCAACCATTCTTCCTGCTATATCACGGATGTCCCATTGCGCAGCCATATCCTCGCGCAGCCGGACGATGTGATAGAGCTCACGCGCATTCAGGGTCATGAGAACCCGGCGCTGGTGCGAATTTGTCAGAATATACTGGGCCGCGACCGGATTATGAGCAGTGAGTCGGTCATAAGTCTCTTCGGTCCGAGCCAGAATCGTCTTGAAATTCTTGTGCTCTTTTATTTCGGCGACCGAAACCGGGATTGTCCAACCGACATCCGGATTATATGGCTGGCATGTAACCGAAGCAAGACGGTGCCGTTTGAGCTGGGCAAAACATGAAGCCGATATTACAAGTTCAAATGTCACGCTGAGATGCTCGAACTCACGCAGCACCGCATCATATGCCTGCAAATCACGGCAGGCCAGCTTGAAAATTTCCTTCTTGCGTGCAAGGGTCTGCCGCTCCACCCGGGCCAGACATTCGGCAAAAGACGCCCTGGAACAGGTCTGCAACAGGGCGGCAAGTAGCTTGTTATCGGCATTCTGGGTATAGTCCACAAGCGATACATCCGAGGCCGAATATGCAATAAAATTCCTTGGTCGATGAATAAATGCCGGCACCATGAAACTGGTGGCATATTCACGCAGCCTCGGATAGGTATTTTTCTCATAATCAGTCGGACCGGTGAAAACCAGAAGCGACGGTGCAACCCGTGCTGCCTGCTGGTAGAGCTTCTGGCCCAGGGTCCGTACTTCGGCCAGTTCACTGGCTGCAAACCGCCGAATCATCAGTTCCAGGTTGCGAGCGTTAACGGTCATCCCGAGTTGGGTCTTGGTAGCCAGACAGGTGATGTAACGGGCATCTTCCTTGGCCGCATTGTCCAGCCCAACCGGGGCGTCTTTCAACTTCGGATACTTATCCTTAAAATATTGGCGCAGCTTCTCATAAAGCAGATGGTAATAGCGGTTCTGCGTCTTGACCATGCTCACGAAATCTTCCAGGAACTCGGAATTCTGAATTTCCTCTGGCACCAAGAAATCATCGCTCAGGGGAACATAGCGCTGCGACTTCTCAGTAAAGGCGTTCAGGCGGTGGTGCTCAATTGCTTCGACTGCAAGTCGAGACAGACCGATGACATCGAAGTTAAAGACCGCATGTTCTGCAATAGAATGGTGCCCCATTTCAAATACAATTGTCTGGTTTGACTTGCGCGCGCGGGAAATCTCTTTGCGGGCTTCGTGCCTCAGTTCATCAACCGGTTTTGTGCTCCGGCTCACCCGGGCATAAGCGGCCGAAACCGTCTCAGGCGTCGCGATAGTCCTGTGACCTTTGGTCAGACTCTGAATAAGTTCCTGCTCGATATTATAGCCGGCAAGATTGACTTTCATAACCGGTCAGAATAACCCGGCACTTCTGGATGTCAAGCTACCAATACTACATAAACTACTTTGTCATCCCAAAGGAAAACCGCTTGTGCCGATATT
>DFBN01000138.1:2147-2416 GCA_002366635.1 Caldifarciminota bacterium UBA3079
TACTGCATCCTACCTCAGTATGATAAGCTTGTCGGTCCATGACCTTCTGTCTGCTTCAAGTCGTGCAACATATACGCCTGGCTTCACCCGATTGCCGTCCGAGTCTCGTAAGTTCCAGGAAAACCTGCGGCCAGACTCGGCCTTGCTCAAGTCGCAGTTGACCACCAGCCGACCAGCAGCATCGCATATCTTCAGTTTGCCTTCACGCTGACCTTCCAACCCGACATCGAAGCATACCCGGTTCGCAGCCGGATTCGGCCAGATTCGCA
>DFBN01000138.1:2491-3088 GCA_002366635.1 Caldifarciminota bacterium UBA3079
GGTGGGCCCTGGGCCTGCACGAACGCACCGGCAACCAAATCAGCCTGCCAAACGATATGCAGGGTATCGTTGACGATATCGGCCAAGTCAAAATAGACCCGGCTGGCATTGTCCGGCCCGGTCAACCGAACTCCAGGAGTCCAGGTCAGGCCGTTGTCAGCAGACATGCTGGCCCAGATGTCAGCCCTGAGCAGTTCGGTCTCCGGCTCAAAGTTCTCACTGTCGAACTCAGACCAGGCAGCATAAAGCCGGCCTGTTGCCGGGTCCTGTCCGATCTTGGGCCGGCAGGCGAAAATGGTATTGTAGCCCACAGGATAAGGAATCGTGTCAGGGTCGGCCCGGTGAATCCGATTCCATACCGGGTCATTGGTCGGGCAGAAGTGCCAGATTTCCGAAGGCGCAACATATCCCTGACCACCGATGTAAGGCATCACTGCGGCAACAATGTGCAGGCTGTCATCCCGGTCGAACATCGAGCCGAAAGAAGCAATGTGAAAACTGGTAAGCGTATCACCGCCAAACGCTGGTGGCCAGCCGATGTCAACCGGCGGCTGCCATGTTACACCGTCATCAGTAGACAGCCGGTAGAAACCCGGG
>DFBN01000019.1 GCA_002366635.1 Caldifarciminota bacterium UBA3079
AGGCTCATAACCTCAAGGTTGCTGGTTCGAATCCAGCCCCCGCTATTCGCTAATTCGCCCACAGAAAAACCGGTGACTATAAGCCGCAGTGACAAGGCGTTGTTGTGACATCAGGACTTGAGTTTTCCGGCAAACATATCTCTGAGCTTGTATTTCTGCACCTTGCCGCTTGCGGTCATTGGGAATGATTCGACAAAGACAACATAGTGCGGAATCTTATGGCGGGCGATTTTCCCTTTGCAGAATTCCTGAATATCCTCAACCGACGATGTCACACCTTTCTTGAGCTGGATTGCGGCCAGGATTTCCTCGCCGTATTTTTCGTCCGGAACTCCTACGACTTGCACACCACGCACCTTTGGATTGGTGTAAAGGAATTCTTCAATTTCTCTGGGGTAGATATTTTCGCCACCGCGGATAATCATATCTTTCATCCGACCGGTCACCCGGAAATTTCCGTTTTCATCAACAGTCCCAAGGTCACCGGTATGAAGCCAACCCTGTTTGTCAATGGCTTTATCGGTTGCCTCCTGCATTTTGTAATAACCTTTCATCACACAGCCGCCTCTGGTAACGATTTCGCCCTGGGTATTGAGTGGAAGTTCTTTTCCGGTGGCAGTGTCTGCTATTCGGCCTTCGATACCGTCCAACAGACTGCCGATTGTTGAAACGCGCACATCAACAGGGTCGTTCCTTCTGGTCATGGTTATTACGGGTGAACATTCTGTCAAGCCGTATGCGATGACTATTTCAGGACAATGCATCCGGTTGATTACCTGATTCATGACTTCGGCAGGACACGGTGCGCCAGCCATAACCCCGGTTCTTAAGGAAGACATATCGTATTTATCGAAATCCTGGTGGTTCAGAATCGAAATGAACATCGTCGGGACGCCGTTGACAGCGGTGCATTTTTCTCTGTTGATTATATCGAGTGCCTTCAAAGGATTGAAATGGTCCAGAAGCACCATAGTTGCCCCGAAATAAACGCAATTGAGCGAACTGATGACACATCCGAAACAGTGGAAAAGCGGAACTTGAATCAGGAGTCTGTCTTTGTGGGTCATGCCTGCTACTTCGCCTACCAGACGGGCGTTGTTAATGATATTGTAATGGGTAAGCATTACGCCTTTGGGAAATCCTGTTGTTCCGGAAGTGTATTGCATATTGATTACATCATGGGTGTGTAATGTTTTCTGCCGTTGTTCGAGTTCTTCATCAGTGACAGTCTTGCCCATTTCGACGACATCCTTGAATTTGAACATTCCGGGTGTTTCCCCCCTGTTGCCGATATACACAATGTTCTTAAGATAAGGCAGGCTAGAAGAACTTATTTTGCCTGGTTCTGATTCTTCCAGCTCAGGAACTATTCCCCTGGTGGTTTCGTAATAGCTCGTGTCTTTGAATTCTTCAATCAGGAACAGTGTAGTTGAATCGGATTGCTTCAGGATGTACTCCAGTTCACGGGTCTTGTAACTCGTGTTCACTGTAACAAGCACGCCACCGACCATGCCCAATGCGAATTGAAGCTGTGCCCACTCAGGGATATTTGTCGCCCAAAGGGAAACATTATCACCTTTACGGATGCCCATCGCCATCAATCCTTTGGCAATATCCTTACATGTATTATAAAACTCCTGATAGTTCTGTCGCAGGCCGGTCTCAGGCGCGACGAGCGCCTCTTCTTTGCCATATCTGCTTACGGTTTCTTTAAGAAGTTCTCCTATCGTGATTTCCCGGTAACTTGACATGGAAACGCCTCCTTTTTCTTGGAATGGCCGGTTTGCATTAAAGCCATATTGAGTGGAAACATATAAGCCGGTTAGGCCAATGTCAATATATGCGCTTGGCCGAAATCGACGGGCAGGACTGGTCGAGTTGTCGGTTTGGAAGCAAAATGCAGGCCGATGAAGGAAAGGGAATGATTATTCTGGAACGCAACCGGCAAATTGGAGGTTCGCGGTGCACTCCAGGTGCTTAAACTACCCAGCGGTCAAATTGTTTGAGCCAGTTGGGTTCGGTTTTGCCATGGGCTATCGCATGTTCAAGGATTTTTTGTGCCTGGTCTTGGTCTAATGGGACCCAGCGGTGCCATTTTGTCGGGCCATAGTCCTGGTAACCTTGAATTACCTGGCTGGTCTTGCCGAGTATTTCGGCTGCGGTGCCGAATTTCTTCCTGAGTTTCCCGGCTTTCTGGTATGCCAGTTTGAAAAAGGCCGGGTAGCGGTAATCGCGGGCCATATGGTGGTCAATGACAAGGATTTTAAGACTGCGCATCGCAAGGATTCGGCAGATATTTATGATGCTTTTTACCAGGTCAAAATCGGTTGCGAACTGGCCAAGATGATAAGTGGGATAACCATCAAGGATAATAGTTTGGGCCTTGCTGGCACAAATGAGGTCGGTTGTTTCCGGTTCGGTTGGGCCGCTGACATCAGATGTGATGAGGACTTTTTCCCGGCCACGCTTGATTTCAGTCATTATAACTGTGCCGGGGTCAGCGCGAACCCGGCCATGCCACACCGGTTTGGAAAAGCCGATTTCGGTCCTTTTGAATTTGAACCTCCGGTTATCGGCCCAGATTATTTGTTCTGGCAGACCGTTAATAGACTCATGAAATCTTTTGGCACGGGTTTTCTGTTTTTGGGGCAGGTCATCGAGTGACTTGGCAAAGATAATTTTATCGCCATATACTTCCGGGTCGCGCGAAGGGAGGAAATGGTCCAGATGGTAATGTGATATGACAATCGCTTTTGATGATGCGCTGGAGTTCCTGTATGCTTCAAGGTATTTTGCCAGAAGCTTTCTGCGTATAGGTTCGGGTATGGTAAATGAAGCGGATTCAATTGAAGCGCCCGGGTCAATGGTGATTATAACATCCGGCGTTTTGATGCGGGTGCACATGCTTTTTACACCGAAGGAGTCGAAAGCGATATATTCGACCTGGATTTTCTGGCCGCCGATTACCGGGTCGGTAAGTTTCATCTGAGATAGAACAGGACCAGATAGTACCAGGCAGGAATCGTAAAGAGCAGGCTGTCGATGCGGTCGAGGAAACCGCCGTGTTCACCCAGAATATTGGAGGTATCTTTGATTCCGACCGCACGCTTGAAGATGGATTCAAACAGGTCACCTGTCTGGGACAAGGTACCGAGCCCAATGCCGATTACTGCAAGATAAGGCCAAGCGAGGTCGGAAAAGGGATGGAACAGTTTCAGAAACGGTGCTGCGAGTGCGGCAGAGCATACCAGACCGGCGATGAAGCCTTCCCAGGTTTTGTTCGGACTGAGACTGGGGGTGAGCTTATGACGGCCAAAGAGTTTGCCGATTCCCCAGGCTGCGGTATCATTGGTCCAGGTTAGAAGCAATGGAAACATCACGAGCCAGAGTGAGATAGCATGTTCCAGAGCCAGGCTTTTGAGCATTATGAGATACGCCGGCAGGAACCCGAGATAAATGAGTATAAATGTGTTGTAAACCGGGATACGGGGTTTTACATCGGTTATAACAACTGCCGCAATGAATACTATTGCCAATGGAGCGATGAGAAATCCCGGAAGCCAGCCCCGCCAGGCCGCGGAAATAATCAGCACATTCAGAATAGAAAGGAACCATGGGTTCAAATAGATTTCTGCGATTCTGAGAAGCTTTATGAATTCCAGGGTGGCAAGAACAGACCATGCTGCAACGAGCAGGACAAGGAACGGTAACGGGGTAAACATTATGAGAAGGAAAACTGCAACACCGAATAGCGTCCCGATTATTACGCGTCCGAGCAGTCCCGTGGTTTTCAAATCCGGCCGAAGCGACGCTGACGATGTCCGAATTCTTCTATCGCAGCAAGGAGTTCTTTCTTATCGAAGTCAGGCCATAAGGTGTCAGTAAAATAGAGTTCTGTATAAGCAAGTTGCCAGAGTAGAAAGTTCGATATGCGTTTTTCCCCGCCCGTGCGGATAAGCAAATCCGGGTCTGGGAGGGATGGGTCATAAAGCATGGCAGCAATATCCTGCTCGGATTCCGGGATTTTCTTTTGATTCATTGCCTTTCTGAAAGCATCGAGGATTTCAGCACGGCCACCGTAGCTTATGGCCAGAGTGAATGTGAGACCGGTATTCTGAGCAGTGTCAGATACCAGCTTCTGGAACTTCGTGCGAACTTTATCAGGAAGGTCACTGGCGTGACCAATGGTGTGCACACGGACATTGTTTTTCATCAGACCAAGATGCTCAGCATCTATTGAGCTGGCCATAAGGTTCAGTAGTCCGGTTATTTCTTTTCTTGGACGATGCCAGTTTTCAGTTGAAAAGGCATAGACCGTAAGGTATTTTACACCGATGTCTCCGCAGGTGCGGACCGCTTCGTGCAGTGCCTTTACCCCTTGTTGATGACCCAGAGCGCGTGGCAGACTATGGCGATGTGCCCATCTTCCATTGCCGTCCATTATCGCCGCAATATGGGCCGGGATTTTCAAGGCTTATTTATCGAGGATTTCGGCTTCTTTCTTCTTGAACAGTTCATCCAATCTGGCGATATAATCATCGGTGAGCTCCTGGACCTTTTTGTTGCCGGTTTTGGCATCGTCCTCGGATATTTTTTTGTCTTTTTCGCGGTGCTTGATTTGTTCATTCGCCTCACGGCGCAGGTTGCGCACTGCAACACGGGCTTCTTCGGTCAGTTTTCCGCAGAGCCGGACAAGTTCACGGCGCCTTTCTTCTGTAAGGGGCGGAATCTGAAGACGAATCAGGTTTCCTTCTACTTTCGGGTTGAGTCCCAGCTCAGACCGCAGAATTGCCTTTTCTATTTCGGGCAGGACCGAACGGTCCCATGGTTGAACCACGAGCTGCCGTGGCTCGGGCACAGAAATGTTTGCTACCTGTTTGAGCGGTGTCGGTGTGCCATAGTAGTTGACTCGAATCCCATCAAGAATAGCTGGATTTGCCCTGGATGTTCGGAGGCGGGCGAACTCGCCTTCAAGCATTTCACAAGATTTGGCCATTCCGGCCCGGAATTCTTTGTAGATTTGTTCTAACATACACAGCTCCCGATTTGTTTCCCTTGGATTATATCAATGATAGCATTGGGCAGGTTGATGTCAAACACATTTATCGGGATTCGTTTTTCCATACAAAAGGCGAATGCGGTCGGGTCCATAACTTTGAGGTTCTCTACAAGCGCTTTTTTGTATGAAAGCTTACGGTAGAGACGGGCATTTTTGTGCTTTTTGGGGTCGGCAGAATAGACTCCAGCAACATTGGTGGCTTTCAGGATTGCGTCCATTTCCAGTTCGGCAGCGCGCAGTGCTGCCAGTGAATCGGTCGAGAAAAGAGGGCTACCGGTTCCGCCGGAAAGGATGAGTATTTTGCTGCTTTTCAGTCCATCATGGCCTTTTTCAATAATGTATCGTTCTACAAAGCCCGGAATCTCAAATGTGCATAAGTGATAAACTGTAGCTTTTCTTTTGAGGATTTCAGTGATTCTAATGCCGTTTATAACCGTGGCCAGCATTCCGGCACGGTCGGCCCAGGTTCGGTCAAAACCTTTCACATCACGGCCACGCAAGATATTTCCTCCGCCGACAACCACGGCAAGTGCCACTTTTTTCTTATGAGCCTGGACCAGTTGTCTGGTGACCGAGTTCAGGAGTTTATCAGATGCGAAGCACTCACCCGAGATTTTCAGAAGGATTCGATTGTAGCGTGAAAACTTATTCACCCACTTTGAACCGGACGAACCTCTTGATGCGGATGTTTTCGCCGAATTTGGCTATCTGTTCTTTCAGATAATCACCTACTGTTTTCCCCGGGGTTTTGACGAACGGCTGTTCCAACAGACACACATCCGCATAAAATTTCTCCAGCTTGCCCTGGATTATCTTTTCGGCGATTCTGGCAGGCTTACCAGATTGGGATACCTGTTCTTTGTAGATACGCTTTTCCCGTTCGATTATCTCTACCGGCACACCGTCCCGGTCGATAGCGACAGGGTCGGCGGCTGCGACCTGTAGTGATAAATCACGGACGAATCTGCGGAATTCCTGATTGCGGGCCACAAAATCGGTTTCGACATTCACCTCAATCAGAACCCCAAGACGCTCACCCGGATGGATATAGGCATCAACAAGACCGGCACTGGTGGTCCTTTCCGCTTTCTTAGCGGCTTTGGTAATACCTTTTTTTCTGAGGACTTCGATTGCTTTATCGATGTCGCCGTTTGCCTCTTCCAGTGCCTGTTTACAGTTCAGGACACCGGCGCTTGTCCGGTGGCGAAGTTCCTTTACTTTATTGATAGGCTGGTTCAATTTTCTTCCTTTGTATCGGTATCGTGCCCTTTCCGGCCTTCCATGACTGCATTTGCGATGGTGCTGGTTACGAGTTTTATTGAACGGAGGGCATCGTCGTTACCTGGAATTGGATAATCGATGAGTCCTGGGTCACCATTGGTATCAATCAGTGCCACTACCGGTATCTGCATGCGTTTTGCCTCGGCAAGTGCGGTATCTTCCCGAACCGGGTCGATGATGAATGCCGCACCCGGCAGGCGGTCCATTTCCTTGACACCGCCGAACATCTTGGTCAACTTCTTGTACTCCCGCTGGAGCAGAAGGGCTTCTTTCTTGGTAGTATCGCCATAATTATTTTCTTTTATCATGCGTTCGAGGTCTGCCATTCTGGCGATGCGGGATGAAACCACATCGAAATTGGTCAGAATTCCGCCGATCCAGCGCTCGGTTACATAGAATGCGCCACAGCGCCGGGCCTCTTCTTCCACAATAAGCCGTGCCTGCTGTTTTGTGCCGACAAAGAGAATATCCTGGCCGGCTTCTGTAATCTTGCAGACTGTGTCGTAAGCGATTTGCAGCCTTTCCAATGTTTTCTCCAAATCGACGATGTAGATACCGTTCTTCTTGCCGAAAATAAAGGGTTTCATCTTCGGATTCCAGCGGCGGGAACGGTGGCCGAAGTGGAGTCCGGCTTCGAGCAGGTTCTTGAGTGTTATCGTTTGGTCCACTGGAATCTTTTTCTCCTTTTGGCAAGTCCGTATTTCATGCGTTCATGTTCGCGCGGGTCGCGTTTCAGGAGTTCGGCATCCTTAAGCGGCTTGCGCAGGTTTGTATCATAAATCACAAGGGCACGCGCCGCACCCAATGAAACCGCGGTTGCCTGAGCACTCAAACCGCCGCCGGCAACCTTGCACTTCACACTGAACTGTTGGAGGTTACCAGTTACTTTAAGTGGCTCCAGTGCATTCTGAACCAGGTCGGCCCGGCCAAAGTATTGTTCAAATGTTTTTTTATTCACTGACGTCTTGGCATCGCCCGGAATCAGCCATACGCGGGCGCTGGCCCTTTTGCGGGAACCGACTGCAAAGTAAGAGTTGCTCATAATTCTATCGGGACAGGTTTCTGTGCCTGTTGTTTGTGCTCGGGGCCAGAGTAAATGTGAAGACGGAGCATCCTTCTGGACTGGTGCCGGTTTTTCGGCAACATTCGCTTGACCGCCAATTCCAGGGGGCGAGTTGGAAATCTTTCTACTATTTGCTGGTATGTCCGCTGTTTCAGGCCGCCCGGATACATGGAATGATGATAATAAATCTTGTCTGTTTGCTTCTTGCCGGTTACGCGGATGCCTTTTGCATTGACGACTACCACATGGTCACCGGCGTCAACATGTGGTGTATAGAAAGGTTTATGTTTGCCCATGAGCAATCTGGCAATCCTGCTGGCAAGCCGGCCCAGCACCTGGCCCTGGGCATCAACCAGATACCAGTTGCGCATAACAGCTTCTTTCTTAAGTACAAAAATCTTCATTTACAGCTTCCTTTTATACTGAAATATACCTTTCTGTCAAGGATAAGCAGATAAGACTATGGAGTATAGCAATCCATTCGGAACAATCAATATTAGAATCGCAGGGTCAAATGTCCGGATTATCAACCTTGCGCAGGAACCGGACTACCTGATTGAAGCTCGTAGTAAGCGGCAGTTCTTTGGGAAGCGATTTCAGAAAAGAGTTTCCATAACCGCGGTCCAGTATCCTGCGGTCAAGCACACAGACTACGCCACGGTCTTTTTTAGTCCGAATGAGACGGCCAAATCCCTGGCGGAATCTGAGAACCGCAGTCGGCACCTGATAGGTGTTAAAAGGGTCAATTCTCTGTTTGCGCAGTTGTTCGGCAATGGCGGTAAGCCTGGGGTCGTCTGGGACTTCAAACGGAAGCCGGCAGATGATGAGACAGGTCAGGGATTCGCCCGGCACATCTATTCCCTGCCAGAAAGACTGGGTTGCGAACAGGACCGAATGGGTGTCGTTTCTGAACTGTTGGAGTAATTGTGCCACTGGGAGTTCGCCCTGATAAAGATGGGTATAAGAATGCTGGGGAATCAGGTTACGCACCCGGTTCATCATATCATAACTGGTAAAGAGAACGAGCGCGCGGCCATGACTGGCCTTGAGAATTCTCTGGATGAGCTTGGCGCCTGCCTGGTTGAAATCGGGATGATTCGGGGGCGGAATCTTGTTAGCCACGAACAAAAGGCTGTTGTGGCCGTGGTCAAAAGGCGAGTCCAACTGCAAAGTCTTAAATTGGTCCAGGCCGAGGCGTGAGGATATGAAACCGAACTCATCGGCGACAGTGAGGGTTGCCGATGTCATTATGGTGCTTGTGAATCCGGGATAAACAAGTTCCTTAAGTTTGTGAGCGATATCCAAAGGCGCAGAAATCAGGTTGATGTTGTTTGCCCCGGTGCGCTCGACCCATTGAACAGCATTTTCTGTATCCAGGTCCATGAATTCGGTCAGAGAATTGGCCGTATCCTCAAGCTTTCTCGCGGTGCCTTTGAGTTCTGATGCAAGGTGCTCATCATCGGCATCCCGGGCCGTTTTATTAAGTGATGCGCTCAGACGATTCAATGCCGAAACCGGGACCGCTTGAAGCGGCTGTTTGAGACGCAAACGGATGGCATCGGGCCCAAGAAGCGATTCTGTTTCTTGAAAGAAATTCAGGAGTTCGTTGCGGCAGAAACCGACTTCTTTTTCGATATTTTCCACGATTCCGGCTTGATGCGCCAGGGCATGAATAAGACCCCTTCCGGCAACAGGACAGATATAATCAAGAATCTGGGAAAGCCGGCGTTGCGATACCCTGATGCCGAAATGACGGACACATGCATCTTCAAGTCGGTTGGCTTCGTCGAATATGACAGCATCCATCTTTGGGAGGAGTTCTGTTTCAGCGGCCAGGCCGGCAAAAAAGAGTGAATGGTTGACAATGAGCATAGCCGATTTTTCCCAGTTCCTTCTGGCACGGTAATAAAAACAGTCTGAGAAATAAGGGCAGTCATTTCTGCGGCAGGTTGTCGGGTCACGGCAAATACGGTGCCAGAGCTTGGCAGGTAGAGGATGGGGGTAATTGAGCAGGATGCCTTGGGTAGTAGTTTCTGCCCAATCAAGAAGTCGTGAGGCTGTAGCTGCTTCCTGCCTGGTGTCGAAAAGACCGCGCGCGAGCCTGGAGCGGAGCCGGAACCGGCATAAATAGTTTTCCTGGCCATATGCCACAGCTACTTTGGGAAGGTCGGGGATGAGTTTGCGCACCAGTGGAATATCCTGGTTGATGAGCTGGCTTTGTAAGAGCCGAGTATAGGTGGAAACTGCAACCCTTTTTCTGGTCTTTATCACCCATGTCACAGCCGGTACAAGATAGGCCAAGCTTTTGCCGATGCCTGTTCCTGCTTCTATTGCCAGATTAGAGCCGGTCGTGAGTGCGTGCCATACATGGCTTGCCATTTCTTCCTGCTGGGGCCGGTATTCATAAGTAGGTAATACCTGACCAAGCCTGCTGCCAGGACGAAACAGAGATGTCGGGTCAGTGATTATGGGATTCATCAGATATGTGATAGTCACGGATGAATGCCTGGTCAAAATCATAAACAGCATGGAAATCCTCTGGCCGGTCTTTTGTGGTCTTGGACATCAGACCGGCATTCACAAGGTGGAACACAATCGTGCCGAAATCATCTGTGGTGTGCACTCCCCATGAGTTGAGAACCGATTTTGCGATGCGTCCATATCGCTCGTGCGCAAGGGCCTTTATCCCTTCAAGCAGTTCTTTTCCTGTAACATGACGCTTGTGCTTGAAAAGTTTCTGGGCAACCGCGAGTGCTTCGAATACAAAAAGATACGCCTCGATACCAAACTTCGGGTCATTTTCGATGATTCGTTCAAGCCTGTTAGGCATTCTCAGAATTCTAGCCCGAGTTTTTTCCGCACGCAAGTGTAAAAGCCGGTATTTCCTTGAACTTTATTTCCCGATGATGACCTTTGTGGTTTTGATGTCCTTCTCGCTCCGCAGGAAATAGACGCCAGGACTCAGATGCCGGATGTCGTTTGCGCC
>DFBN01000095.1:0-8195 GCA_002366635.1 Caldifarciminota bacterium UBA3079
CCTATAAGACTACCGAACCCTGGTTCTGCAAAATCTGTCCTGCAGGCACCCTGGGTGCAGGGATACCATTGGTATTATGGGACCCTCTGCATGAGTTGCGTAATCTCATAGGCTGGCTCTATTGGGTGAAAATCGGCATACTGCTTCTGATAGTCATCGCGGCGATTGCGGTCAAGCGGCCTTTCTGCCGGTTTATCTGCCCGATAGGTGCAATCTATTCGGTATTCAACAAAGCAAGCATGTTGCATATAGAACTGGACAAAGAGCGGTGCAATAGTTGCGGGTTATGCAAAAGGGTATGCCCGATGAATATTGCCGCTAATGAGGACCCGAACCAGCTTGAATGCATCCGTTGTTTTGAGTGCGTCCGGAAATGTCCCCAATCTGCTCTGAAGATTCGGGCCCTGTGAACAAATCTCTCTTAAGGAAGCCTGCATGGATTAGAATGAAATTCCCATCCGGGGAAATTTTCCAGCGGGTGAATCAAAAGCTGCGTAAATACCGGCTCAATACGGTCTGCACTGCGGCTAGGTGTCCGAACCTGGCCGAATGCTGGAGCCGCGGCACTGCTACTTTCATGATTCTTGGTGATACCTGCACACGACACTGCCGTTTCTGCTCAGTTCCTCCAGGCAATCCTCGTGGCAAGATTGACGAAGATGAACCTGAAAGGGTAGCGAGCGCAGTCAGAGAACTCGGACTTAAATACATTGTCCTTACCTCGGTTGACCGTGATGACCTGGAAGATTCAGGTGCTGCAAATTTTGTCCGAACCATCAAAGCCATCAAAACGATTCCCGATGTCAGGGTTGAAGTTCTAACCCCGGATTTTGGCGGCCGGGCAGAACTGATTGGTCAGGTGCTTGAAGCCGGGCCCGATGTTTTTGCCCATAATATCGAAACAACAAAGCGGGTCAGTCCTCATGTGCGTGACCCGCGTGCTTCTTATCAGCGTTCGCTTAAAGTCCTGAGCATAGCCAAGCGGAAATCACCCGATACTTTCACCAAAAGCAGTATCATGGTCGGTCTCGGGGAAACCGATGAAGAAATTCTTCAAACAATGGAAGATTTACGTTCGGTCGGCTGCGATATTCTGACGATCGGCCAGTATTTGCAGCCGGCGCGTCGTTGTATCCCGGTCTCACGATATGTCGAACCGGTTCAATTCCAGCTTTGGGAACAACAGGCACTGAAGATGGGTTTCTGTCGGGCACTCTGCGGGCCTTTAGTGCGCAGCTCATATCGCGCCGACCAGGTCTTTCCCGGTTGAAAGACTGAACGAATCCATAGAAGAAATACGGGGTCAGCTAACGCGAAAGGAAAGTTATTTCGCAATATTCTCGGTTGTGGTCGGGATGGCGATGTTCCTGGCATCGATTGCGGGCAGGGTTTTTGCTCAACTGCTTTCCGGATTCAGGGTGGTGATACTGGCACATGAGTTTGTCAATTACCATATTCTATGTAATTTTGCGCTCCGGCGGTTGAATTACGGCAAAGGTGTCTTTCTGCACGCACTCCGAGCGCGGTCACGCGGTTAGTAGGTTAATGTTGACTTAGTTCGCAGTTTGCGGTATCTTTACTCCAGAATTGAAAAGGAACCTATTAAACTCATACCTAGGAGGAAGTATGCGTAAGGACCTAGCCCTAATATCCGTCGTGCTTGCGGTTTTGATGCTCACCGTAGGCTGCAAGAATAAACCACCGAACATCCCGGCAAGGCCAGTCGGTCCGGATTCTATACTCCAGGATACACTCGCTACTTATTCGAGTGTCACGACCGACCCGAACCGGGACCAAGTGCTTTATGTATTCGACTGGGATGACAGCCAGAACGATACGACCAACTTTAACGCATCCGGTGATACGGTTTCAGTGAGCCATGCTTGGACTGACACCGGCAGCTATGCAATCCGAGTAAAGGCAAAGGATGAAAAGGGACTTTTTTCTGCTGACTGGTCTGATACCCACATGGTTTATGTCATTATCAGCGGCAGCCCTGTGAACCATCGGCCGAACCCGCCCGATGCACCTACCGGGCCAGACACTGGTTGGGTTGACTCGGTCCAGGTATTCAGCGCCTCAGCAACTGACCCGGATGGCGACTCGGTCCGACTCAGATTCATCTGGGGGGAAGACAACCGGGTTTCGTATTGGAGCCCGCTTGTGCCGAGTGGCGCCACCGTAACTGATTCTGTGACTTATTTTAACTATGGGGTCAAGAACATCCGGGCTGTGGCGATGGACAAGGACTCGGCCCTTTCTGATACCTCCTCGCCGAAAGTCTTCTTTGCAAATCAGTCAAACACAAAACCTGGCAAACCGACCATCACCGGTCCTGGCCGCGGCATCAAAAACGGGCCAGAATATCGATTCTACGCAAGGTCACGTGATCCGGAAGGCGACAGCGTTCAGTACAAATTCTTCTGGGGAGACGGTGACTCCTCGGCCTGGACCCAGTTCTACCAGCACGATATTCCAGTAATGGACTCATGGAGCTATAGTGCAGAAGGAACCTACAACTTGCGCGCTATCGCCCGCGACCAGGGAGGTCTGGTCTCAGATACCTCAGACTCGTTCACTTTTGTGGTCGTAGGTGAAGGAACCGTTATTTGGGGTTACTTGTTCGGTGAAGAAATCATCTCATCACCAGCCCTTACCAGTGTTGCCAATACCCAAGGAGAATCCAGACCCGCAGTAGTAATCGGCATCACCAACGGCCTTCTTGTGGCGATGGATGCCTATCTGGGCGAAATACTCCATACAGTCTATGAGCCGACTTTTGAGGCCTTTCATTCCTCACCGGCAATCGGCGAAGACGGCACTGTTTATATCGGCAATGAAAACGGCAATGTTTATGCATTGGACATGGTATCTGATACTTTTAGCTGGTGCTATCCAGATTCCCTGACCGGCGACGACATGGGAGCGACGCCAGTTGTGGACGGCAATAATATCTATGTTGGTGGTGAAAACGGGTGCATCCAGCAGCTCAGGGACGACGGCACAAGCGTCACTGAACTATGGAATTATCACCTTAAGGAAGAACTCAATGCTTCACCGGTGCTGGACCCGAACGGAAACCTGATTGTGGGTGATGACTCTGGATATGTATACTCTTTTGCTCCGGACCACTCACTGAACTGGACATTCAATGTTCAGGGCAATATAACTTCTTCTCCGGCAATCGGCTCAGACGGCACTGTCTATGTCGGCACCGAACAAAGCAAGTTGTTCGCCATATCTTCAAGTGGCAGCCAGTTGTGGTGCTATGAAATCACTCCATCCACATTCATTTATTCGTCGCCGGTCATCGGGCTTGATGGAAGCATTTACTTCGGAGCGAACGACGGCTACCTGTATCGCCTTGACAAAACTACCGGCCAGCCGATGCAGAACTGGCCGGTTTTACTCTCTCAGTCAGAGGTCTCTTCCACTCCGGCCGTATCTGCCGACGGCATCATCTATGTCACAAGCGATGACGACGTGTTACATGCGGTGCGCGAAGACGGAACCGTGGCCTGGAATGTCGAATTGAAGCAACCTGAAAGCCACCAAAGCAAACAACGGCGCTTTGGTGCTGAGGACCTGTTGCCATCGCCAGTAATCGACCAGTACGGCATTATTTATGTAGCCTCTGGATTCGACGGGGTATTCGCAATCGCGGGTCGCTCAACTGGCACGCTGGCTCAGACCCCATGGCCGATGTTCCACCACGACATTCGCCATACCGGTAAATTCAATACCTGGTGATATACTATCACTGAATGGCGCCGCTTTTAAGCGGCGCCGCTTTTTTATCTAGACAAGTCTGGCAGGATAATCCTCGGTCTCTTCACCCCGACTCTGAGTTGAGTCGTGCCGTCAATCAAAGCCAGTTTTCCTTCCCGTATTTTCAGGATTTCCAATATATCCGAATCCATTTTCCGCTGACCAAATCCACCGGTCACCACGATTGTGAAACCTGGATTAGGCTCAAGCACATTTTCCAAATCCAGGCCAGCGGTTATCAACCCGGCAGCACCCCTTTTCTGCAATTGGACAAGTAAATTGCGGTCGGCCCAATCCGTAACAGATATCTGACCGGCTTCAACCTTGTCAAACTTCAATTTCCCAAAAGCCTCTTTCCCTTGACCCCAAGCGCCCGTGATAATAATCCCTTGATTTGAAACAATGCCGCCTTTATCAGAGATTTTCCGGACTTTACCGGGTAACCAGGCAAGCACCTCAAGTTCCTCAAGCAGCGGTTCAATAATTACCATGCCGTAGTTCAGATTGATTCGGTTTACTTTGCCTCGCACCGGAGATTTACAGACTTTCATATTACCCGGGCGCATGATTGCTGCCAGCCACTGGCCTTTGGATACTTCCTGGCCGATTTCACATTTCAGATAGGGCTTGATTTCCCTGGATTCGACCCCAAGTTCTTTGGCAACATTCACAGTTGTGAACTCTCGCGCGGCCTCGGGTTTTTCACGGACAACCAGGGTTCCACTAGGCAGGACTCTTTCAATCCGGCCTTCAACCGGCGATAAAAACAGTTTGGGAAACATCAGACGGTGTTTCTTGGCAACGATGTCTCCCAGTCCAATTTCATCACCGACCTTTTTGACCAGATAATTCGGCAACTCCTCTGGCTTGACCTCAAGCGCTTCTGCAACATGGATGAAGAATGGCCTGAGAAACTGCCGCACACTCTTTGCAACGAGCGTATCCGGCTTGACCATGTCGCCGGATTTGACGAATATCCGGCCCGGTATGGCAAGTTCTCTTCTCATATGTATCGCCCCACGGTAAATCCGTTCTTCAGGATTGAGTTCTATCTTCCTGGCCGGTGGCACATAACTTTTCTCGTCAACCTTCTTACCCGGTTTCAGCCTCACAATTCCCAGTTTGCCGAACAGTTCCTTGGCAAGTTCCGGGTTCACTTCTGCAAGCACGCCCAGATGTGGAAACATAAACGCACGGTCAACAGCCAGTTGCACCGCGTCCTTTGGCTGGAGTGCATTAACAAGCATCATTGCGGCCGCACCCCTCGGTGAATGGGAAAGAATACCACCACTCCCGATAATCATGTCATAATCCTCTAGTGTAAACGGTTTTCCTTTTGTCGGTTTTTTCTGCCTGACACGCATGAAGTTGTTAATATTCAGCTCGGCTGGGCCAGAACTTAAGGATTTTCCCTGCATTACCTTCAGATGCTCGCTTACCGCCTCGCGAATCGCGATAGTGGCAACTGCCCATTCAATCATCATATCCTTATTATTTTCAGGCAGACTGGTCGGGTTGATATGCTTATTACCGATTCGATTCCATAATTCTGTTTCGGTTATCGGGAAATCCAAAAATTGCTTAATCGGGCCAACACCGTTCAAACCGGCAACATTCAATATGCTGTAACTCATCCCGAGGTTGGCGCTGACCGTGCGGAATACATTACCGTTCTCGGCAGTGAATACATCGGTGGTTGCGCCGCCGATATCAATAGCGAGGATTCTTGCCTTCATGTCTTTTGATATGAGGCTGAGAATCCTGCCGAATCCTGCAGGTGTCGGCAGAATCCGTGCATCCACCCACCGCTTCAGCCGTTCATATCCGGGTGCCTGTGACATTACATGGTCCATAAATAGATGGTGAATCGCATCGCGCGCCGGTTCCAGGTTTTCCTGTTCACCAGCAGGTCTGATATTCGGGATCGGATAAAACATGAACCGGTCGCTCAATGTTTCTCTGACATGTTCCTGCGCATTTATATTCCCGGCATAAATAACCGCCAGCTTCGCATTCGGGTTGAGCTTCGGATGCAGGCCGGATTCTGTTATCAACTCAGCGAGAAATACCGGGCCGCTGACAGCATCGCCATCAAAGCCTCCTGCCAGCAGGACCATATCGGGCCGGAGCCTTTTCAGGTCCTCAATCTTACGGTAAGGCGTTCTGCCGTCATTCATCGCAACAACATCAAGCACAACCGCACCTGCACCCAGTGCTACGCGGTCGGCGCTTTCTGCAGTAATATCCTTTATCAGGCCGGTGACTACCATTGCCAGACCACCTCCTGCACTCGATGTCGAGAAATAGGGAACGGCCGGCACCCCGTTCTCGAGCAGGGTTTCGCCGGTTATCTTTTCCAATGCCTGCAATGCCCGGACAACACCCACGGTTACATCCTCATGAGGCTTTTCGACCGTTGTCACGGCTTCTTCTCGAAAGAACCGCCAATCGGGAGACTTCTTAAACAGTATTGCCTTGGTCGTAGTGCTACCGACATCAGTAATGCAGAATTCCCGAAGTTCTCCCATCAGTGTTTTTTCTGGCATCAAAATCAGGATAACAGACAGTTCCTTTCCAGTCAAGGCCAGTCCCAGCATTGTGGCTATATCCCCAATCTAAAATCTCAAATCCCCATCGCGAAGATGTCGCTCCTACCAATCCGACCCGAAATCCCGGCGCGATTAACGGCCGGGCCAGTTGATCAATCGTGTAACGGGCTTTGTTTCAGGCACTTCTGCAATTTATGGCCGTTTTTTAGGGCATACCCCTCCGTATTATTTTAACACAGTGAACCGAGTTCTTGACTTTGTTCTTTTTTTGAGCATATTGAGCGTGATGTTAAAACTACCTGAGCACGAATACCAGACTTTCGCTGCTGTCAGGCGCGGGCCCCTGTCAGTTGAAGCAGTGGCTCAGCAAGTTAAGCTAGACCAGTCACTAGTCACGGCTGCTGCCCAAGCCTTGTCACAGCGTGGTTGGGTGAAGATTGAGGAAAAACCCCGTGAAGAGTTCATCATTACCGACAAAGGAGAGAAGTACGCTGGCGACTTCTTCCCGGAACGGAGGACTTTCGCCAAAATAAGAGAAAAAGGCGGCAGAGTTAAGTTCCAGGAATTGCCCAAGCTGTTAGGAAAGGATGAGGTCCGGTCTGAAGTGAAGTGGTTGACCCGGAAAGGATGGTGTAATCGTGAGGCAGGTTCGTTGGTTGTGACCAAGAAGTATGAAGCTAAGTTCCCCGAGGATGGCCCAGATGAACAGTTTATCAAAGTGGTGGCTGGACCGAGAGATATGGATACACCGGCGACTAGGGAGTACCTCAAAGCAAGAGGTGTTGATGTCGACGCTGCCCTAAAGCTGCTAAAGGGTCGGGGTGAACTCTTCAAAAAGAAACGCCGGGTGAGGCGGGTGCTGTCATTGACCGAGAGTGGCGAGCGCTTATGGGCTGCCGGCCCTGGTTCTGTAGTCCCGGCCCAGGAAGTTACTCAACTTACTTCTGAGCTGATTGTGTCAGGCAAGTGGCGCGATGTCGTCCTCAAGCGCTATGACCCGGGTCTTGAGACTGCACCGCGGTATCCCGGAAAACCGCATCCTTTGCAGCGGATTATCCAGGAAACAAGGCGTGCGTTTTTCGAGATGGGTTTTGAAGAAGCGGCATCACCGGTTGTGGAAACTGCCTTCTGGGATTTTGATGCACTATTTCAACCTCAGGACCATCCGGCCCGTGAAATGCAGGATACCTTTTATATGCGTAAACCGGTTCAGGGCCGGTTGCCGGCAGAAAAGCTGGTTATGCGCGTCGGCCGCACCCATGAAAACGGCGGCGGAACCGGTTCGACCGGCTGGCGGTATGAATGGAATCGTTCTTTGGCCAAAAGGCTGGTAATGAGAACCCATACTACCGCGACGACAATCCGGGCACTCGCAGCCAATCCAGAAGCGCCACGCAAAGTCTTTTGCGTCGGCAAGGTGTTCCGCCGGGAGAATATCGACCCGACCCATCTGCCCGAGTTTGTTCAGATTGACGGTGTCATCATTGATGAGCAGGCGAGTTTTGCTACCCTGCTCGGCACTCTGCAGGAGTTTTACCGGAAAATGGGGGCAGAAGAGCTCAAGTTCAGGCCTTCTTTCTTTCCTTATACCGAGCCGAGCGTTGAGGTTTTTGTCCGGATGGAACAGTTGGGCGCCTGGATTGAAATGGGCGGGGCCGGAATATTCAGGCCCGAGGTTACCCTGCCTCTGGGTTGCAAAGCCACAGTTCTTGCCTGGGGTCTTGGTCTTGAGCGATTGGTGATGTTGCGGTTTGGTGTCCCTGACATGCGCAAATTATACTGGTGTGATATCGACTGGCTTAAAAAGGCGGCCCTGTGCCGTTAGTCAGCATTCCGGTCCAGAAATTGAGGCGACTCATCGGCCGAGAGATTGACCAT
>DFBN01000095.1:8244-9580 GCA_002366635.1 Caldifarciminota bacterium UBA3079
GAGCAGGAGGATTTCAATAACACCTGTCCCTGCGGTTCCCGGGCACTAAGCATTGTCGGGACCAGTGATGTTATCCGAATCGAGCTCTTGCCGGTCAGGCCGGATATGTTTGATGTTGCCGGACTGGCCCGGGCCCTGCGCGGTTATTTGGGTATTGAAACCGGATTGCCGGAATACCGGTTGGGAAAGTCGGGTTTTGCAGTAGTAGTGCGACCCGGTCTTGAGCGGATTCGGCCTTTTATAGTTGCAGCAGTTATGCGTGGGATGACCCTGGATGACGAAACAGTCAAAATAGTAATGAAAATGCAAGAGAATCTGCATTGGGCCTTGGGACGGGACCGGCGCCGGGCATCAATCGGTGTTTATGATTTAGGGACTGTGAAACCGGATTTTGAGTACCGGCCGGTTGAGCCTGGTGGCTTGAAATTCGTGCCGCTGGGCGGATTGCCCGAAAAGGCGGATGCCCTTCTCACGCCTGAGGAGATTCTGAAACGCCATCCCAAAGGCAAGGCATACAGTCATTTGCTTGAAGGCATGAGTTTTTATCCTTTGCTTGTTGATTCTGCGAACCAAGTGCTTTCAATGCCCCCGATTATCAATAGCGAAAACACCCGGGTGACAAAAACCACCCAGGATTTCTTTATTGATGTTACCGGGCCGGACAAATATGCGATTGCCAAAAGCCTGAATGTGCTGGTAACTTCCCTGGCTGAGCTTGGTGGAAAGATTGAAACAGTAGAAATAACTTATCCTGATGGAACCAAGGAAACGACACCGGACCTTCGGCCGGCCAGGGCCAGTCTGAATCCGGAGACCGCAAGCAAACTGCTGGGGTTCTCTCTTCAGGCAAAAGAGACAGCAAAGCTGCTGGAGCGTATGTGCTATGGGGCAGAACCAGAAGGCAGTATAGTTAAGCTGAGGATTCCTGCTTTCCGGTCAGACATAATGCACGAATGCGACATTATCGAAGATGTGGCTATCGGTTACGGGTATCACAATATCGAGCCCAGGCTGGTGCCGACAATGACCAAAGGCAAACCCCAGGCCCTCGAAGAATTATCAGAAAAGGTGCGGAAAGTAATGACCGGTTTCGGGTTCTTTGAAACAATGACCCTTGTGCTATCGAGTCCGCAGGCGCAGTTCGAGCTTCTCATGATTCCCGAGCCCGTGCATCCTGAGATTGAAAATCCTGCCAGCTTAGAACAAACTATGCCCAGGCACAACCTTATTGCCGGAATTCTTTCGACCTTCCAGAAGAATTCAACCAGGACGATGCCTCAGCATATATATGAGATTGGCGATTGCTTTGAATTGGACAAAAACGCTGAAACCGGTG
>DFBN01000093.1:0-1364 GCA_002366635.1 Caldifarciminota bacterium UBA3079
TTATCGGTGCGGCAACCGGTTACTATCTGACCAAAAGGAAACAGCAGGTTGTGCTTGTGGAGCGGAATTTTCCCTGTTCCGGTTCGACCGGTCGGTGCATCGGCGGAATTCGAGCCCAGTTCACCCATGGCCTTTCAATCCGGGTGATGCTTGAAAGTATTAACATATTCTCCGAGCTTAATGAAGAACTGGGTGAGGATGTATATTGGTATCAGGGCGGTTATTTATTCCTTACATTTGACCAGAGGCAGAAGAAATTTTTCCGGGATGCCATTAAAATACAAAGGGGTTACGGGCTGAATGTTAGTTTCATATCACCGGACGATTGCTGCCGAGTCGTGCCGGGTCTGGATAGCAAAGGTCTGGTTGGTGGTGCCTATTGCCCGACCGATGGCCAGGCCGACCCGTTCAAGGTAACCTATGGTTATCTTGCCGGAATTCGGCGGCTCGGGGGTGAGGTTCTGGTCAGAACCGAAGTGAAGCGTATCAATATCCGCAGGAACCGGGTGGTTTCAATAATAACCGACAAAGGCGAGAAGATTTCTGCGCATAATGTCATGAATGCTGCCGGTTGCTGGGCCGATGAGGTAGGCAAGATGGCCGGGGTTCGTGTTCCGATTAAGGCGGAACGGCACGAAGCCTTAGTAACCGAAGCGGTTGAAAAATTGTTCGACCCGATGCTGGTTGATTACCGTTCTGATGGCTGCTATTTTGTCCAGCATATCAGGACCGGCCATTTTATCGGCTGCTATACACCGAGCCCGAGGTTTCCAGGACATCGGATTGATTCATCAGACGAATTTATCACCGAGATGCCGCGGCGGATGGTGCGGCTGGTTCCGAAACTCGGTAGTATCAAGGTGCTGCGCCAATGGGCCGGTTCTTACGGTATGAGCCCGGACGGCAATCCTTTGTGCGGCAAAACACCGGTTGACGGATTCTATGTTGCTACCGGGATGAGCGGCCACGGGTTCATGTTCGGTCCGGCAATCGGCAAACTGATGGCCGAGTTGATTGATACAAACAGAACTTCTTTGCCTTTAGACCAGTTTGCTTTGGACCGTAACTTCGGCAAAGCCGAAGCGATGAAATAAGGAGGTTATAATGCAGGAACCTGAAACTACAGACAATCTGCCAAGGCGAGGAAACATCTTTTCCTTCATTGTGAAGTTGGTCCTGATGGCCGCTGTCGCGGTTGCGGCCCTTGTGTTTAAGGTCAAGGACCTCCGTGGGCTGCTGTTATTGGTGTGGGCGGTTCTGATGATGGGACTCTTTCTCTTTGGCCGGAATGTCAAAGAGGTTGAAAAGGGACGCGGCCGATGGCCGCGCATCAAGACACCTGAAGATATCCTCTGGCTTGTGGC
>DFBN01000093.1:1380-20406 GCA_002366635.1 Caldifarciminota bacterium UBA3079
ACCGATGAGCTTCGAATGCAAATGGTACCAGGTATGCCCGATGAAAAGGTTTTATGAACAGGGAAAGCTCGACAGGAAATGGATAGGAAATTACCTGTCGTTTTGCCGGAGCACGAGGTGTTGAGAATTCTGTCCAAAATCATTAATCTGAAGCATTGGGCAATTATTATGCTGATTTATTCAGCTGGCTTGCGTGTGAGTGAAATTGTTAGACTTAAGATAAGAGATATCGACGGAGACCGCAAAATGCTCTGGGTTCGGGGTGGTAAGGGGGCTAAAAACCGATACACTCTTTTGTCGGGAATTGCATTGGAAACCTTGCGCAATTATTACAAAGCATATCGCCCCAAAGAATGGCTATTTGGGGGACAGAGGAAAGGACATTATTCTCGTAGAAGTGTTGAAAAAATAATGGAACATGCTATTAAAAAGGCTGGCATACAGAAAGAAGCTTCAGTCCATTCACTTCGACACAGCTTTGCAACTCACCTGCTTGAAAATGGAGTTGACCTTCGTTATATTCAGGAACTGTTAGGGCATAAGAGCAGTAAAACCACGGAGATTTATACACATGTAACAAGAAAAAGCTTGCTCAAAATAAAGAGTCCTTTAGATTAGAATGGGAAAGAAAATAATATTGAAACAGCCAAAGGAAAAATATACGCATTACTGCGCATAAACCACCAAATTGGCGGGATATACGCAATGCGGATATGAACAAGTTATGTGAAATTCCGCTGAAAGGAGGAAATGATGAATTTTAAGAATCACTATGTATTATTCTTCTGGGGAGTAGTTTTAGTTTTTATGCTTTCTGGTTGTAAGGATTATAAGTCCGAAATAAATGCACTTAATCAAAGAATAGCTCAATTAGAACAAGAAAATGCCAAGTTGAAAGAAGAAATCAAAAAACTTCGAGAGACAGATCAAAATTACTTCAATACTGCTGTAGAACTTTCTAATGAGGGGAGATACAAAGAGTCCATCGAGAAGTTTAAAGAAATGAAATCTAAATTTCCTTCCAGCCATCTTGTCGGTGAAGCAAACAAAAAAATAAAGGAAGCACAGAATCGTATAAAGGAAATCTACAGAAAGGAAAAGGAGGAGTTACATGCTTTATTGGTAAGCATTAAGAAGCAGGACATTGAGATCTCCATTAATAAACTTGAGATTTATATCAATGAGTCACATCCTGCTGATTTAATACAAGAAGCTAAAAAGAAACTTGATTATTATAAAAAGAAATATGAAATCATAAAAGTGGAACGTGAATCTGAGAAAATTACAGGCATAAGAATTGTTTCTGTCAATTCTGAATGGGATTGGTCAGGATTATTAGGTGATAGACTACTTTGTCCGAAGCTGAAAATTAAATTTAAAAACATATCTGATAAAGATATCGATAGATTAGAAGTAAAAGTAACGTTTATTAACACATCGAATAAAGAGATTTTTGGCGATGCTTTAACTTATGTAATTGGATATGGAGATGCACCTTTAAGACCAAGATATTCGAAAACAGCCTATTTAACTTCAAGCGTGGGCTACAAAAGTGATATGGTAGCTTTGAACTTCCCCAATTTGGTGGCCGAAGTCTACATCAATGATAAGTTCTATAAAAAAGTTAGGATAAGTAAAAAATATAGAGGAATTGATTGGGGGAAAAAATGATTTCAGCAAAACTTCACATAACACGGTGTTTGTGGGAAGCTCCGCTTCCCCAAATTTTGCTCCGCACTTCGCAAAGCCCGGAAACGTTAGGCGAAATCAGAGAAAAACGATGATAGTGTATGGCTAAGATAAAGCAACATAAGGTTATATTAGAAGGTAAAATGCCACAAGGTAGGAGCATCAGGTTACGTCCCATGAGCGAGAATGATTGGGATATTTTACTCAAGTGGAATAGCGATCCAGAAGTTCTTTACTACTCGGAAGGAGACAATGTCACTGCCTATACTCTCGAGCAGATTCAAGGTATATATCATTCAGTATGCGAAAATGCGTTCTGTTTCATTATTGAGGTTGATGGTGACCCAATTGGAGAATGTTGGCTTCAGGAGATGAATCTTGAAAGAATTCTCCAAAAGTATCCTGATTTAGATTGCCGTCGAATCGATTTAATGATTGGCGAGAAACAATATTGGGGGCAAGGAATTGGAACTGAGGTAATTCGTCTGCTTACAGAATTTGGATTCTTAAAGGAAAGCGCTAATATGATATTTGGATGTGATATAGCGGATTATAATATCGGAAGCCTCAGGGCATTCCAGAAAGTAGGATACGAAATCGTCTCAAAAATAAAAGAGAATCCAGATAGAAAGGCAAATTACAATTATGATGTTGCCTTAACCAAAGAAAAGTTTTTGAGAAGAGAGAAGAAACGATGAACTTGACTTCGCCTAACAGAGCGTATCTGGCTTCGGTGCTTCGCACCTCCGCTCAAATTCCCCTTCAGGGAACTTCAGATACGCTCGGGACGTTAAGTGCCATTGCTATTGTGAGGGAATAGAAGATGACCAAGACAGATAACATTAGAATATTAGTTAATCCCAAGATAACCCCTGACCAACTCTTTTCCTTCTATGAGAGAAATGGTATTTGTGAAAAAGGATTTGGTAAGGAAATTGCCTCCAAGGTTTTAGACCACAGCAGTCTTATTATTGGTGCATTTGAAGGAGAAAGATTAGTTGGAATAGCACGTGCTATGTTTGACGGATTGTCTGGCGCCATTATGGAGTTTTGCTTAGAATTAAAGTACCAAGGAGATAGTCTGAAATATAACAATGGTTCACTCATTGAAAAAGATTTGTCAGGTGTTGGTAAAAGGATAGGAAAGGTTCTTATTGATGAGTTGATCAAAATGGGAGCAACTTTTATCACAGTTTACATTGTTGAGAATTGCGAGGAACAGTTTTACAATTCAATTGGATTTGAACATAATACTGGTCATCTTGTGTATTACATAGAAAGAAGGCCGTATGTAGTAGGAGGGCGCAACGGCACTTAACACGGGCTTTGCGGCTTCGTTTCACTTCGCCCAAACTGCCTTCGCCGACTTCGTATAGCCCGAAACCGTTAGGCGACATTTTGCTTGGCTGTTCATTACATTTAGACTATAACGAAGATTAAACGATCCGAAGTAAAATGGAAAGTTTCACTTGACAAAACAGAGAAAATTGAGTTTATTAAATGTGAAAGCAAGAAATAAGGAAACTGGCAAGCCTGTGTCCGTTATCAGATGCAAGAAAGAGGAGAATTCCATCCAGACTGTATGCTGCCGGACGGAACTATCGCTAAGAACTTATGAATAAATGATAACTGTGAAATGTGCAAAATGCGGCAGGAAAATCTTCAAATATAACAAGATTGGAAAAGGCAAACTGCTGCATTGCTGGAGCGACCGGATAGTAAAAGACTACAGCGTCCGGAACGGTAATGAAATCAGATGCAGTTGCGGAAATCTGATTGGCGTAATAGAAAAGAAATGGGTCAGAATGAAGCAGCATACATTCACATATTCTGGCACAATAACAAAAAAATAATTGGCACATTTAAGACTTATCGTCTTGTTGCCCGCGGTTGTGCTCGGACTCACAAAACCTTCGGGTTTCACTTTTATGAAAATAGGTGTTGGGGCAAGACCAATGGCAATGGCCGGTGCTTTCACAGCAGTTGCAGACGATGCCAATGCATTGTTCTGGAACCCTGCCGGACTGGCGCTGAACCAGCAGTTCAATGCGAATGCTACTATCATGAGTATGTTCCAGTCTGTTTCCTATACTTCGGCCGGCCTCATATCACCGATAGGCCGGCAACTGGGTATCGGTGCAGCCGCAGGATATCTGAACGCGGTTGACATCCGCCGTAGCGAAACAGGCGAAGAAATCGGCACTTTCGGCCTGAATGACCTCGTTGCAGGTCCGGGTATCGGATGGCGGTTGTCACACAACCTTGGCACAGGGGTCGCTGTAAAATATGTTGCCAGTCGCATCGATTCCTTCCAGGCGTGCGCGCTTTCTTTTGATGGAGGATTACTCTACCGGCCTTTTGTTTTCCTGACAATAGGTGCAAGCCTGCTCCATCTGGGCCCGCCCAGAAAATTCATTTCCGACTGGGAGTATCCTCCGGCCAATTTGAGAAACGGGATTGCTCTCAAGATTCCTATTTCTGAAAGCCATATCCTGGTTGCATCAGACCTGTCTATCTATCCGGATTTTAACCCGACCATATCCACCGGTGCGGAATTATATCTGAAAAGAAACCAGGCCGGCACATCCGGCAATAGAACGACTGAGCAAGGGATTTACCTGCGTTGTGGGTATCGGACCGGATTTCACCTTGGCACCTGGTCTGGATGGTCATTGGGTATCGGTTACGAATACAACTTAACCCCCGGTTTATTCCTCGGTGTGGATATAGTCTATTTGTCCTACGGCCTGCTTGGAGATTCTGAACGTGCCTCAGCCTATGTCAAATTCATCCCAGGCCGTAAGAACCACCGTTCTTATCGGCCAAAACGTGAAGCCAGATAAGGACAAGCCACTGGTTCGTTATTTCTGAACCTTAAAATCCATGCACCTTCCTGTCTGGTATTGATATAATGGTTACCATAACCGATAAGCCTCTGTTCCAATCCGGCAGGAGTGGGATACCGTCCCATCACCACAACATACCTAGGTTGAACACAATCATAAAGTAACTGACGGTTTCCTTTCCTGCTGCCATGATGCGGAGACTTAAGCAAATCGGCCCGCACATCCTGGTCTTGAATCAGGTTCGGGGCATCCAGGTCACCGGTGAACAGCATCTCGAACCCGGCATATTCAGCAAATGCAACCAAGGACATATTATTCGTTGAAACCAGACCCTTCCTGTACAGAAACCTGGTTTTGCCCTCGGGCCAGATAAATCGCAAACCAAATCCCAACCCCTGAATTTCTGTTCCCTTACCAGCTATCACGAATTCTGTTCTGTCCTTCCTGAATCGGTCAAGCATCCGCTGATAAGCATGACGGCCTTGTGTAGTCGATATCAACAGCTTATCAATATGAAACCGGTTATCCAAATCCAGAAGCCCGCCATAATGGTCAATATCCGGATGTGTTACGACTGCAATATCAATTCTGTGAATACCACGACTCCGCAGGAAATCCCGCAGAACACGCTTGCGATTAATCCCGGCATCTATCAGCACGGTCCGCCCAAGGCTATCCCCAAGAAAAACCGCATCCCCCCTGCCTGGGTCAAGGAATACCACATTTGTCTGGGGACGGGTAAAAGCAGCACGCCAAACAAGAATATTCAAACTGACAGCCAGCCCTAATCTCAGACCGGTCCTGGCCCAACCCCTGCGCCAGTTCAATGCCAGGAAAAACAGACCATATATACAGCATATCCACGGCCAGCACAACTTGCCCGGTTCCAGCACGGTCCAATCCATCCCGCCAAGAAACTGTGTTAACCAAAGAATAACGCTCAGCACCAACCTGAGCGATTCGGCAAATATGGCCGCGACAAAACCACTTACCAGATTCACAACCACAACCAGGAATCCTAGAGGGATTGCCAGACCAACCAGTGGCACAATCAGCAAACTGGAAAACGGTGAGAGCATCGCAACACGATAGAAATAATGTAACAGCAACGGTGCGATGCCCAGAAACGCGGTTCCTGAAACAGCCAAGGCCAGAAGCGCATTTTTTCGCAACCATTGGCTGACATGAACCGAGTGCAGCTTCCTGCTAATCGGCGGCACAATCAACAGAATTGCCAGAGTCGCCACAAATGAAAGCTGAAACCCGGCCTCAAACAACGCCTGCGGGTTCATTGCCAGAAGGAACAACCCGGCCACACTCAAACTGGCGACCGGTGTTACCCGGCGTTGAGTAGGTATCGAAAGTAACGCAGCCAGACCCATTACCATAGCCCGAAAAGATGCTGGCCTTGCGCCGGTCAATCCCACATACATGATAACTGCAAACGCTATCAGACCGAAACGCCACCACCCACGCACCCAAATCAATGAAAGCAACAACCATATCATTCCTATCACAATTCCAACATGCAGGCCAGAAACCGCCAGCACATGCATTACACCGGAATCGGCAAAAGCCGCCTGAACACTTCTGGGCAGACCTTGCTTATTCCCGAGCAACAGACCTGTGAGCAGCGCACCTTCCTTACGAGGTAGGAACCGATTGATAGTCCTGAACACATACCTACGGCAAGGCACTATCAATAGCCTCATCCATATCTTCCCATGACCATGACTGAGAACAGTTATCTGGCTCTTCCTCACATTAGTCTGGCCCACGAAACCCCGACGGCTCAACACGATATTGTAATCAACCAGGCCCGGGTTGCGCGGAAAACTGAACGGCCTGACCTCATTTCTCAGTTCAACCAGGTCACCGTAACGAGGCGTATTTGAGCTATCCCTTAACCATACAGACACCTTCCCCCACCACGGCTGAGCGAGTTTCACGACTAGCCTTGGGTTAATCCTGGTAAGCGGTTCCTCGACCACGACGCCGCGGGACCGGTTCTGTTGATACAAACCCGGCTCAGGAACAGGCAGCGTCCGTGCCCGCGCGTAAAGCAGTGCCGCGGCGGCGAGTGCTACATATAACGGATAGCCGTGCGCAAATCGAGCCGACGCCATAGCAAGGATAATAACTATTAGTATTATCCACCATGCAACTGGGAACAGTTGGCTCAGAACGACGCCGGCACCTGCTACGATCAAGGCCCGCGTCGCCGCGTAGCGCATTCCTGTCTGACCGATCAGTCTTTTACCATAAAGCTCGGTCATCACACCTAGACTAGATTCCAGACCTTTACAGTCAAGAGAGACCGTGATAATTTGACAGAGCCTGTCTCAAACCTATATTTAGCCGTGACCAACCCGAATTCCGGCACTGAGCAATGGATTTTCTATATCATAGCAGTTGCGGTTTTTGGCGGCTCAATCGGTCTGGGATACCTGATTCGTTACTTTCTTTTTGCCGCACTCAGGAAATGGACTACGCGCACCACTACTATAATAGATGATGTAGCCGTAGCCGCTGCCCGCCGTCCGTTCATCCTCTGGTGCGCATGCGGAGGATTCTATGCAGCCACCCGTATCGCCCTCCTGCCTCACGAATTCACCAAAGTAAGTGACAAAACACTTCTGGTTCTCCTAATCGGTTCGATTACTTACAGCGCTGCACAAACCACAATCAGTATCATCCGCCGGGTTGGAGTAAAACGCGGCAGCAGCATCGCATTTGTTGGGCTCACGCAGACAATAGTCCGCATCACAATTATCGTCATCGGCGGGCTTGTTCTGCTGAATGCCTTGGGCATATCAATCACACCGATTATCACCGCATTGGGGGTCGGAGGCTTGGCAGTAGCCCTGGCCTTACAGGATACTCTTGCAAACACCTTTGCCGGTATATACATAACCCTGTCGCGACATATCCGGCCGGGAGACTACATCCGAATCGAGAACGGTGAAGAAGGCATCGTTACCGACATCACCTGGCGCGCAACAACTGTCCGCACCATCCACAATAACATTGTCATAATTCCCAACTCCAAACTGGCACAATCAGTCGTAACCAACTACCACCTTAAAGAATCGAAGTTCCGCCTGGATATTCCAGTCGGTGTCAGCTATGAATCCGACCCTGAACATATCGAGAAAGTGCTCGTCGAAGAAGCCAGAAACGCTATTGGCAAAGTAGAAAATCTACTGGCCGAACCGGCCCCTTATGTCCTGTTTATGCCTGGATACGGTGACTTCTCATTGAATTTCACTCTTGTCGTTCATGTCCGTTCTTTCCCAGACCAGTTCCTGGTGCAGCACTACCTGCGTAAACGCATTTTCGCCAGGTTCAAAAAAGAAGGCATCGAAATACCTTTCCCGATTCAGACCGTCTACCTGCGCCAGCAACCCGGCTCGAACCACTGAACCGCCTGTCCAAAACCACAATTTTCCCCAGGAAGCGTTTCTTGTTTTGTTTGACATAAAAGCATGAATACTTAAAATTTATGCACTGTAATGAGCGTAGTTTTGGGTTTGTTCCTTGTGGCTCAGTTGAACTCATTCGAGTTCACAGAGATTCCTAGTCCCCAGTATGTTGGGGATTCTTTCAACATAACGATAGTAGCTAAGGACCCATATGGTGCCATCTATCCGTATAATGGCAGTGCCCTTTTATCCACAACCAGGGACGACTACTGGACATATGTTTACCCAAGCCTTATCACCTTCAGCAACGGCGTCTGGCAGGACAAGGTTATTGTTACACTAGCGGAAAGCCTCAAGCTGCGCTGTGTCGAACCAACGCACCTTATAACCGGTCAGAGTAATACCATCAATATTTTCCCAGGCCCGCCCGAGAAGCTATTTCCGCTCATGCCAGGAGAAAAAATGGCACCAGGTTCGCCCGAAGGACGCCAGCCAACTCCACCACGCAACCAAGTTGCCGGTGACAGTTTCAACTTCGAAGTCTACCTGACTGATGCCTGGTATAACCTTATCCAGTTCCGCAATGACAGCGTCTACTTCAGCGTCACCGACAGCTTTGCTCAACTGCCCGGTGGCAGCGAGCTCTCAAACGGCCGTGGAACATTCACCGTCACCTTACGCCAAGCCGGCCAGCATCGTCTGACCGTCGTGCCGGGTGAAGGTTCGTCCATCCAGGCAGGTACCTCCTCGGTAGTAACCGTAGTACCAGGAAGCTTCCAGCATCTACTGCCGCTCTTCCCAGGTGAAACCCTCCTGCCCGGAGACCCGACAACCAATGTCTGGCAGACCCCAGGCAAAGCCGGGAAACCTCTGACACAATATGTTCGGACACCGTTCAATGTTACAGTCTATCCATGTGATGCCTGCTGGAATCGTGTAGTAAACCAGGGGGATTCCGTAATGCTCAACTCCGACTTCTCCTTTGAGTCTGCGCCAGACCGGGCCGAACTTGCTGACGGTGCCGTTTTTTCGGTTCAATTCAACGATGCCGGACCAAACCAGAACATCTGGGCTACGACGCTGCACAGCGGATTGGTATCCTACCTCAATTGGCTCAATATCCGTGCGCTTGCCACACAACTTGTAATCTCAGCCCCGGATACAGTCCGTGCCGGCGAAACGACTTATATCCAAGTAACCATGAAAGATGCGAATTTCCAACCTATCGTCGCCGCACCCTGCCGTTTTGCAGTCATAACCGGCATGGGCGAAATGCTCGATTCTGCACTCCTATCCGATACCTTAGGCCGTCTCACTGCACGCTTCCTCTGCACTGCAGACCATGGGGCCGAAAATGACACTATCAAAATATGCGCTGATACCACCGAATACATCGGCATTTATATAGACATGCCTGACAGCTCACTCGCCATGGGCAAAATCCACGCCTTTCCAAATCCATTCGGCTACAACCGGGAATCTGTGGAAATCAGCTATTACCTTCAACCCTCAAGCGATATCACGGTGAGAATCTACGACCCGTTTGGCAATGCAGTCCGTTCCTGGTACTTTCCAAGGAATAGACCAGGCGCCCGTTCAGGTCTTAACCGTTTATACTGGAATGGCAGAAACGACCAGGGTCGCAGAGTAGCAAATGGTATGTATGTGGTCCAGGTAATCGGCCAACTCCATACCGCCACCACTTTCAAAAACACCCACCGGATTGCAGTCGTATGGTAAAACGAATACTGCTCTTTGCGATTTGTGCAGCCCTGCCTTCAGCCGCTTGGGCCGAAGGAGGCCTTCCAGGCGCCTTTCTTTCTTACGGTGCCGCACCTCGGAGTCTTGCGCTCGGCAAGGCATTTACCGCCATCGCTGACGATGCCCAGGCCGGATACTTCAATCCGGGTGGCCTTTTCCAGCTCAACGCCCAAGAGGTCTTGCTTGTCCATTCCCAGTTATACGGCGCTCGCATGGAATTCATGGGTTATGCCCTGCCCACCAAAGAACTTGGTACTTTCGGCTTGACCCTGCTCAACTTCGGTGCTGAGGGACTGGATTCAAGGACACCTGAAAACGCGCAATACCGACATTTCGTTTTTGCCGAGAATGCCTTTCTAGTCTCTTATTCCTACAATCCCACGAATTCCCTCGGCCTCGGCCTCAACTTGAAGCTTTTGACCAAAAACATTGCCGAGTTCTCTGATGTCGGTATGGGACTGGACCTTGGCGCACTTATCAAACTCCCTCGTCCTTTCAGCTTCGGTGTTTCCGCACAAAACCTTGTTCAGCCCACATTAACGCTTAAGGATATCCCGGAAATCTATCCCCGCACTCTCAGAGTCGGCAGCGCGGTTCGGCTACTCGGCGGCCGTGCCGTTATCGCGGCCGACCTGTCCGTGCCTCTGGTCTGGAACATTGATTCCATCGGTAATCCCACACGGAACTTCACTCCGCATCCTGTACTACACGGTGGTGTTGAATTCCAGATTGTGCCCGGAATCCTGGTCCAGCGTGCGGGTGTGGACCAGAATGAAATCAGTCTGGGCCTTGGGGTTCACAAATCCTGGGGCAAAATGGGCGTCGGTGTGGACTACGCCTTCCTGCTGCACCACGAATCCAGCTACCGGCTTGCTCCTACTCACAAAGTCGGGGTATTCATTGATTTCGCAGGCTTTCGCGTCTGGATAGACGCACTGCCTAGTGTATTCAGCCCGACCCCGGAAAACAAACAGAATGTTCTCTGGATGGATATCCGCGTTCTCAGTCGTGCCCCGGTAAAGAGATGGCAGATACTTATCAAAAACAGCTATGGCGAAATAGTACGCACATTCAGCAGTTGGGAAAATCCACCGCTGCGCATGAGCTGGGACGGGCTGGACGATGTCGGCCGTCTGGTCGCTGACGGCCGTTACTACTACAATATTATTGTCCTTGACAAACACAACTCACCACTGGAGTTTTCCGGGTTTCTCACCGAAATCAAAACCAAAGGGCCGAAAGGTAAAGTGGAAATCCGGCCCGGCGAATAGAACCATGTGGCTGCTGCTGTTCGTTCTGTCAAATGCGCTCACAACCGGGCAGACACGCATCCTAGTTGAGCGGTACAACAAAGTTCAGACCGCAGTCGCAGAACAGAATTACCAACAGGCCACGGCCGGCTTAAAGCGACTGGTAAAGGATTACGGTTCCAGCGAATTCGGCGGTGAACTGCGCTTCGCCCTGGCTGAATCATACTTCAACCTTGGACAATACGGCCATTCTCTCTCCCTCTTCAAACAGATTCTCGCCCGGCCGCACTACTCCTATATAAAACCCGAAGCGATGTACGGCGTCGCCATATCATATGCCATGACCGGCAACTACCGCCAGGCACGGCTGGCAATGGAACGCCTCGCCAAGAAGCAGGGATACGAGAAAGACGACCGGACCAGCTTCGCATTCGGCGTTCTTCACTACTTTCAAAAAGAATATGAGCCGGCCATATCTAAACTCAGCGGCCTGGACTTGCCAGAATCAAAATTCTATCTGGCAAAATCCTATGCAGCAACAGGTCGACCCCTGCCCGCCCTGTTGAAGTTCAAGGAAATCACTACCGAGGTACCTAATACTCCGCTTGCCACAATGGCGCATTTCGCTGCCGGTATTGCGCTTTTCGTCAACCACGACTACGACGGTGCCCGTGCCAAACTCCAGTTCTTCATTGACAATTTCCCTTATTCCCCACTTGTCGATTATGCCAATTACTTCCTTGGCTGCACCCTGATAGCCCTGAAGGATTACGGTGCTGCAGTCGACCATCTCATGCCCCTCACCCGTCATTCAAACAACTTCCTGGCCGCCCACGCCAACTACTTCATCGGTTATGCCGACAAAGCGCTTGGGAAACCCGCAGATGCAGTAGAACGATTTCAGAAAGTCCGGGCAAACTACCCGAATACAAAAATTGCCTCCTATGCGAACCTCCAGCTTACGCAAGCAATGCTGGCAACTGCCGATACAGCACAGACCCTGCTTACTACCTCTCAGCTTGCGCAGATGTTCAAGACAGGCGAAATTTCCGGTGTTGGTGACTATCTCTCCGGCGTTCTGTTCTATCAGATGGGCGAATTCGACAAAGCAGACAGGCAATTCGAATCCATATTGACAGAGTATGCTGAAACCTCATTACGCGAACCGGCCTGTGCAATGCTGCTTCTGTCTCTCAACAGCTCCGGCCAGTTCGAGAAAACCATTGCTATCGGTGCCAAATATGTAACTGACTACCCGAACGACACAACCGAATGGCGAGCCAAAACGCTCTATTTCCTGGCAGAAGGGTTCTACTACTACCAGAAATACAACGAAGCAGACGCTTACTATCAAAGGGCATATACCAATCCTGCAAGTTCTGACATCGCCCCTTATGCCCGTCTGGGACGCTGCTTCTGCCTTTACCATCTCGGCCGGCTCGACGAAGCGGTAAGCGGGTTCAAAGGTCTCCTGAGCGCCAAGGCTGACGATACCCTCTATACGGTCAGCGCTTATCTCGGGTACGGTTACAGCCTGTTCAATCAGTGTGAATACCTGAAAGCACTGGATGTATTCGAGGCACTTTCAAACACTTTCTCAGACAATCGGCTGGCTGCTGTTCCCGGCTATTTCTATGCCGGCTATTGCTATTACCAACTGCGATACTACGGCCAGGCGGTAGATGCCTGGACCGTTTTGATGAACAAATTTCCTGAAAACAACCCCAAGGTAGCTGAAGCGGCATTCCGCACCGGCGACACCTATTTCAAGGCGCTCAAGTACGACAAGGCAATCGCCTCATTTGAATTCGTAGTCGAACGGCATCCGAATTCTGAATACGCCCCTCCTGCTCAGGCCCTTATCGCACAATGCTATTACAACCGCCGCCAGTACCTTGACGCGGTAAGGGAATACCAGAAATTCCTCGACCTCTACCCTTCTGACCCCCAAGGCCCGAGCGTCCGCAAAAGCCTGGAGATGAGCTATTACCTCGGCGGGCAGGAAGATTCGCTTGTCATGGAAGAATTCCTCAGGCGATTCCCGCAGTCGGAAATGGCGGCAGAAGGTCAATATGACAAAGGTAGGGCCCTGTTCGATGCTCAAAACTACGGACAGGCAGTGCTTGAACTGCAAAAAGCCGTAGTCAATTTCCCCGGTTCGGACTTAGCCGGCGACGCACAGCTCCTTACCGCAGAGTCCTATGCCCAGCTTAAAAAATGGAATGAGGCAACGCGGGCCTATCGGAAATTCCTCGACTATTTTCCCGAACACGAACAAAGGAGCGGCGCTTTCTTCGATATGGCAATCGCCTATTTTAATCTGGGCGAGTATCAAAAAAGCCTCGAAGCATTCCAGACTGTCGTTGACTCCTTCCCCAAATCAGAATATGCGGAAAGCGCCCGCGATAACATCAGCTCGTGCCAGAAGCGCTTGGGGGCCGGTGTGGTCGAGGAACACCCGCCCGGTTCAGAAAAAGTTGAAAAAGAATCCGGAAAAATTCCGGCGCCTGAACAAAAACCCAACCCGCCAAAACAAGGAAGGCAACAATGATAATGGGTCAGACCTTACTCCAAATCTTCAGAAACAGTCTGGTTATGGTTGTTCTTTTAATCGCATCGATAGCTGCGCTTGCATTGGTCATCGAAAGGTTCTGGTACTTTTCCAGAAATCGTTTCAAGCCGGCAAAAAGCCTGGTCGAATTGCGCCGTATCCTGAAGAATAACGGTCCTGCAGAAGCTCTGAGGTGGTCTAAGACGATAAAGAATCCACTAGGAAGGCTCTTCACTACCGCAATCAAAAATATCTCCCTGGACAGCGACGAACTTTCCGACCTGCTCTACAGTCTCATCCTAGAGGAGAGAATCCGATACGAAAGGCTGCTCGGCGGTATGGGCACCCTGGCCAATGCCGCAACCCTTCTCGGACTGCTCGGAACCGTAGTGGGACTGATTCAAGCCTTCAGCAATATTGCAGCTACGGGTTCTGGAGGCCCGGTCGTCGTTTCGGCTGGTATCGCCCAAGCGTTACTGACTACTGCGTTCGGTCTTATCATCGGTATCCCGACTCTGTTCTTCTACAACTACTTCACAAAAAAGGCCACGGATATGTCGGCGACTCTCGAAGCGACATCAGACCGGCTAATCGTGCTTTTGGAACGATTCAAAAAGTGGGCACCAAACCGGCCTGTTACTCCAGCTCTAACTCCCAAACCGGTTCCGCCGCCACAACCACAGCCTGTTCCGACAAAGGACACTGACTGGGAATTCTGATGCGTCGCCGCAGCCGTGTTTCTGCAAAAAGAGGTGAGTTAATCCTCACATCCTTGGTTGACATTGCGCTGTCCCTGGTCATAGCATTCATCGTTTCAATGCCGCTTTTCTTCGAAACCGGTATTTTCGTCTCGGCCCCGGGCATCGCGCGGGCTGGAAAAAGCGAGCAAGGCACAGATATCAAGGCCAATATCTTTGTAACCAATGACGGCCGCATCCTTCTGAACGAAGCACAGGTATCATACGACAACCTTGCCCAACTGCTTCCGAAACTGCTCAGCCGCAGCGTGGAACGAAAGGTCGTAGTTGCCGCCGGCGACAAAGTCAAGTATAATAGAGTAATGAAAGTTCTGGACATAGCCAAGCAGGCAGGAGCGGCAGACCTGGCACTACTGAGGAAGAAAAAAGTCAAATGAAATCCGCAACTATTGACATTCTCCCAATGGCCGCAGTCGGCCTGATACTCGTGCTTATCATGATGGTTGTTGCCCCGTTGGTGATGGCCCACAACCAGACCCCGGTTGCTGTCCCGCAGACCCATACATCCGAGCGCAAAGTCGAAGAAAATGTCACCATAACCTACACGCGCGACCACACGCTTCTTTGGGATGACAAACCGGTATCTGACCTAAGCGACCTTGAGGACCAGTTGGAAATAAAACTCATTAACGACCCGTATGTCCTGGTGGTTGTCCGCGCAGACAAAGATGTGCTCCATTCCGAAGTTCTGGATATCCTTGCCACTGCCAAACGAGCCGGTGCGCTGCGCATCGCATGCGCTACCAAGAAAATCCACGGAGAAGAATGATGTCGAAACACCCATCCCACTTCATTGACATCGCTGTCCTGGCATCGGTTGTTTTGCACATCGGATTCCTGCTGCTCTTTTCCCGTGCTACTCCGGCCGCCAAGGAATATCTTGACCTTCAGGAAGTGACATTTATGGATGTAACCTACCGTCCTGAAGTAGCAAAAATCCTGCCCAAAGCCGCAATCGGCGGCCAAGGTGGCAATACCGAGATTTCCGGCCCGGTTGCAACCTACGGTTCGGGTATTGCATCCGAAGAAACCGGGGCCATCGACATGAATGCCACCATTGACCGGAACCCCAGCCAGGCCAAAATCGACCTTGACCGTTACGAACTGAACCGGGGTGACGGCCTTGATGTAATTCGACTCGGAGGAAAAGGCTCGAACAAATCCACCGATGAAATCCTGGCCCAGCCCAAAGTAGCGCTCGCCCGTGGACTGAGCCATGGCAGCGGGTCCGGCTATGCCGGCCTGCGCGGCTACCCTGGTGTAAAAACTCCAACGGTCCAGTTGACCATCGAACACCGGTCTCTGGCCAAAAAACCGGCAAAGAAACTACCCCAGATGCCTGCCCGGAATCTGCCCAAGGTAACAGGCCCGGTTTCAAAAGGAACACACTTCATGGTTGCCGGACCCATATCGAAACGGCAAATCGTCAAGAAGATTGTTCCCCGCTATCCCAAATGGGCGCTTGAGCGGCGCATATCAGGCACGGTTGTTATCCGGCTCTGGGTCCAGCCAAACGGCAATGTAAAAGGTATGCCCACCGTGGAATCCAGTTCTGGATACCCGGACCTAGACCAGGTAGTCATCGCAGCGCTTTTGGGATGGAAATTTGCACCACTGGGCTCGGGCGTGAAATCCGAAGACCAGTGGGGCCGGATAACCTTCAAATTCACCCTGTCCTGATGATTGCCCTGCTCCTCACACTTCTCTTCGCGCAGACGCCCGAAACCCAAAAACCTGAAACAACCGCCACGACTGAAACCGGAAAAGAACATGGATTGGGTGAGGAAGTAATCACCGGCCAAGTCAAAATCAAAATCGATGATGCCAAACTATACTTCACACCACGGCTGGACCCGTTCTCACCTGTCAATGACCTTCTCGTTCCTGAAACCTATGTGTTCGATCAAGCGCTCTATCGTTCGGTCGATTCCATAACGATTCCTCACCATTTCATCCACTCATCCTTCCTCCGCGTGCCGGTAGACAAAGACCTTATCTACGGGGATATCATCGTATTTCTCCCATCCTTTGAAAACCGGGTCGCCACTTGGGAACTTGTAGTCTCCAACTCCCTGGGCAAAACAGTCCGCCGTATCGTCCGCAAAGGCCAGCCACCCGCGGCCATCACCTGGGACGGTCGAACCGACAACGGCGATGTCATTACAACCGGAGAAATCTACAGCTTCACATTCAACGCCTACGATGCCCAAGGCAACCAGACCAGAACCCCAATCATGCCTCAACGCATCAATGGCATGGTCTATCACAAAGACAACGAATGGACAGTATCAATAGCAGCAGACCAACTCTTCACACCTGGCACGGCCCAGCTTCTCCAAGATGCCGGCCACCGCCTGGACGAAGCTGCCAACATCGCCAAACAGAAATTCAAGAAAGAAATTGTGGTTTATGTCTACACCGAACAGGAAAGACTGTCAACCGAACGGTGCAACATAATCCAGAAAGAACTGAAAAACCGCATGGTTCTGCCTGGAGAAGCACTCAAAGTCGCACCCAGGTTTATTCCAGGGCTCCAGCCGAAATTCTCCAAAGTAGAAATCCACATCCTCTAATTAGCGGTTTTCGAATATCTCACCTCGGTAAGGAAACAGACCGAATATACCCTGCCATCTCTTCGGCCGCTTTGGCATATCCCAAGACCCCAATCCCGTTTGACCCGCCCCCAGGAATAACATACAGCCGGAAACCCTTCTGTCTATACTCCTGAGCCATATCCTCCATGATTGCATCCACATTTCTGTAGTCCGCTGATGTTATGAAACGGAAATCCGCACCCAGTAACGAGCAAATAAGAAAATTCCCGTCCGGAACCTGCTCCGGTTCACCACGCAGAACCGCAACAACCTTAAGGCCAAGCCTTGCGCCGACAGCCACTGTTGCCCGGACATGATTAGACTGGACAGGGCCGCAGGTAATGATAAAGTCAGCGCCTTTTGACCGGGCATCTGAGAGCAGGAACTCAAGCTTCCTGACCTTTCATCGCGCTTCACATGAATTTTCACATGTGGCACCAAACTTTTAATAACCGTAATCGGTGTCGGTTTCCGGGCAAGATTAAATGGAGAATTCACACAAAGGTCACAAATCTTTGCGGTTTTATTCCGGTTCTTGACTCGGATTCTACCGCTTGACATTTCGTGTTCGGGGATTACACTAGAATTAAGATAGCAGCCGTTATGAGAACCGGCTGCACAAAGTCGGTAAGGCAGAAACCCTGAAGGAGGAGCGTATGAAAAGTAGCATCATGGTCATAAGCCTGGTGCTGGCGTTTGGCCTGACTGTGGCGGCCAACGCTTCGGCAGAATCTGCGCCGGCCGCAGGATTGCTGAGTACAGCCGGGTCAAAGATTGCACCAGAAGAGGTCGTGCTTGCTTCAGCCCTGACCGGGCTCGAATGGACCGATAATCCCGCGGAAACATTGCATTACGATGGTGGCAATGCCAATGCTATCGGCTTGACCAGCGGTGGTACCTACCGCGGTGCGGTCAGGTTCACTCCGACATTCAAGTGCACGGTCAAAGCGGTATTGTTCTATCAGCGCGATGCGTCTTCGAATGATTATATCTTTATCTTCGGCGAGGATAATGATACGACGCCGGGCTCGATAGTGGATTCGTTCCCTTATACCGGTTCGGGTTCCATGCGATGGAAGTGGATTGACTTGACGAGGCCACTGGTTGCAACGGCCGGGACCGATTTCTGGGCTTGTGTCCGGGTTACCCATGACTCGGCTAAGTTTCCGCTCGGGGTTGATTCTGGTCCGATGATACGGAACCGGGGCGGATTCATAGCCACTGGTGCCAGCGGCGGCCATTGGCAGCAGTTACCCGACCTGAACCCCCAGCTCAACTACAACTGGAACATCCGGGCGATTGTCGAACCGGTATCCGGACTTGCTCATGATGTCGGTGTGTCCAGGATTCTATCGCCGGGCACGGGCATCACTCCTGGTTCGTACACGCCCAAGGCGCGGATTGTGAATTTCGGCGAGACTGCTGAAAGTGACATACCGGTAACCTGCCAGATTGATTCTTCCGGGACCCTGGTGTACAACCAGACTACGACCTATCCGGGTCCGCTAGCGCCTGGCCACAGAACTGAAGTGACTTTTTCCCCGGACTGGAACACTGGCCCGTCAGGGAACAGTTACACGGTTTCGATGTTCACCGCTTTGGGTAGCGACATGGACCGTTCCAATGACACAACCAGCCAGATTACCAACATTATGGCCGGCCAGGTGGTAATGGACCACGATACTGGATACTGCAAACTGACCGTCACCTGCCTCGGCTCAATCGGATATACCGAACCGCCTTCTTATTCGGGCTCTGGATTCTGCTATCCCAAAACCTCGGCCAGCCATCTGTTCTATTCCAGTCTGATGCTGGGCAACAGTCAGTCATATCTCGTTGACCGGTTCTACAACCAGCCGGCCAATAGCGGAGTCAACACCGACTTTCGCATCGTTGACAGCCTGCATGCAATAGTTCCGCCCGGCTCGGGCGACGAACACTTCAGATGCATCATGAACGATGCCGGCCATACTTCGCCTAAAGACCTGAAAATCACTCAGAACTCGTATATGTGCGCTGACCCTGGTTACGACGATTTCGTTATTCTCGTGTACGACATCCAGAACCACGGCTCAAACGCCACAAACGGCCTCTATGCCGGCGTCGTCTCTGACTTCGATGTCGGGACCGACCCGAGAAAAGACGATGTCCATTC
>DFBN01000093.1:20491-21359 GCA_002366635.1 Caldifarciminota bacterium UBA3079
CGACGGCCAGAAATACCGGATGCTTAACGGTGCAATCGGTGACCGGAATTCCACTGAGTCCTATGACTGGTCTCTCGTTGCGTCTTTCGGGCCGTTCGACTTGCCAGCCGGTGCAAAACAGCGGGTTGCTTTTGCCGTTGTCGGCGGCATAAGCGAAGCGAACTTCAAAGTAAATGCCGACAGCGCCCAGTCCTGGTATAATACTCAGGTAGGGCTGGCCGAGAACCCGAATCAGCCACGGGCCGGAAGGTGGTTCGAGATTGTGCCGAACCCGTTCCGGAAAGGCACTTTTATTCATTACTTCAGCTCAACCCCGGGCCGACTCGAAATCAAGGCATACGATGCCAGCGGCCGGCTGAAGGAAGAAACCGGTCGGGAAATCACGACCGGCAACGGTATTTATCACTGGCAGCCGAAGAACCTGGCGCGCGGGGTCTACTTCCTCAAAGTGAATACTCCGGATAAGGAGACAGTCACCAAAGTTCTGCTGCTCAACTAAAACAGAGCAAATCTCTTGGGCGGCCAGTTCTGGCCGCCCAAGTTGTATTCAGGGATACTAGGACGATTTCAATAACTGCCTTCTCAAAGTTGGTGTGGTAGAAGAGATTTTCACAGCACGGAATCGGGCATGATGTCTGGGGTTGTTTCTGGAAGCGATTCTGGAATAAAATCTGGGAAGATTTCCAGAACGGGTTCAGAAATACAATCCGGAATAGCTGCACATTGGAATCCAGCAATTGAACCAGAAGAAGCTCCAGGAAGTATTACTCAAGGAATATCTCCGAACATTTCGGGAATAGTATCTCGGAGCATTCCCCGATAGAAATCCGGGTTTGAACCGGGGAAAGAATCTCGGTGCAGAAAAGGA
>DFBN01000093.1:21368-21946 GCA_002366635.1 Caldifarciminota bacterium UBA3079
CAATCTGGGAACAAAACCGGAACAGAACCAAAGAGGGGGGCGGTGGAGGGGGTAAGCCTAAACGATGCGATTTGATGATGGAAAGACCGTCATGAGGTATAACTCTTTGCCGGGTAATCAATTACATCTCCGGTTATATTTTTGTTTTTTCTGGCTCTAATATATATGAAACCATAAAAGATAATAACGACAGCATATGGCCTTACAAGCGGATTAACTGGAATACAAAGATAAATCTTTCAAAGTAAATTCATTTGACAATACTATTGCATTGGATATAATTAACAGTCTTTTCTATGGTGTCTTAGACACTTGATTTTCCCCATCGCGGTTTAGTTAAAAACGGAAGTGCTTTCGTAAGAAGGAGGGAAGTATGAGTCTGAGACGAATCGGGCCGCTAGCGCTGGTGGTCGCGATAGTCGGACTGCTAATCGGTTGTGGCGGAACAAACCATAACCCTGTAATCGAAAGTCTCACGGCCACACCGGCTGGTCCGGTCCGGCCTGGAGAAACTATAGCCCTGAATGTTACTGCAACAGACGAGGACGGCGACCAATTGACATTCACCTGGTCGGCCA
>DFBN01000093.1:22045-24775 GCA_002366635.1 Caldifarciminota bacterium UBA3079
TGGCAACACACCGAAGTTGACGGCGCAAGCCCTGATTCTGTGCATATCCCGAATCCCGGAACCATCGAAGCCGACTTTACAATGGAGGAAGTCATTCCAGCCGGTGCCTTGATTGATTCTGCACTCGTGACTACCGATTTCGACCCGGCCGAATCGCTCGAAACCGAAGAATTCAATGTCTGGGTCATATCGCCTGCCGGCACCGCGGTGCCGGTTTACGACGGAGTCAACCTGCTGAACCTGGAAGTAGATGATTTCCTGCTCACCGGCACCGAAAACCAGACCGCAGAAGGAACCTGGAAACTGAAAATCGAAAGACTTGGTCAAGGTGTCGAAGGCTATGCAGACGTATGCGAGCTTGAGGTTTACTACCGCTACTGACTACACACAACAAGGAAAACCGGGGCGGATTATTCCGCCCCGGCTGATTTTATCCGATCATCAGGACCGAACCAGTTTAATCCCTTTATCAAACGCCTCAAGATTCAATTCTACGAATCGGGGTTTGAGCATGGCCTTGATTGCATTCCTGTATTCTGAAGCAGGAAACTCAAGGAACCGTGACACTGCCCCCAGCATGACAACATTCTGGACCCTGGTATTCCCGAGTTTCCGGGCCGCATCAAAAGCCGCAACCGGGATACTCCTCTTCACGCGTTCCCCGATCCGCTGGTCAAGATAGGCGTCTTCAGGACGCTCGATAAGGCCCAGTTGCACCGGCAGAGGGTCAAGGCGAAAAGTATCGTAAACAAGCCGGCCTTTCTTTCCAAGAAAATGAACATACCGCAATGCCTCGAGTTTCTCGAAAGCGACAACCAAATTAGCGGTCCCTTCTTCAATAAGCGGGGAAAATACCTTTGGGCCATAACGGACATGGGTATTAACGGTTCCACCGCGCTGGGCCATTCCGTGAACTTCGCTTTTTTTGACATCCAGACCTGCTGTCAATGCGATATTTGCAAGAAGATTGGAAAAGAGAATCACCCCCTGACCACCCACTCCGCATACGAGGATATTCATTCTATCGCCCCCTTCGGACAGACATCTGCACACATGCCGCAGCCGACACAGATTGCTTCAAGGATTTTCGCTTTGCCCTGTTCCATTGTGATCGCCGGACACCCGAGACCCAGACAGACCTTGCAACCGATACACTTATCCTTGTTTACCTTCTTCGGCTTTTCCGCAAAATGCGCAAGCATGGCGCATGGACGCCGGGAAATGATAACCGCAGGCCCGGGCTCTTTCAGAATCGCCCTGACCCGCTTTCGTGTTTCCTTCACCTTATACGGGTCAACGATTACTACTTTCTCAATTCCGCACGCGCGCACTATCGCCTCCGGGTCAATCGCAATAGTTCCTTTCCCCATCAAGGTCTTACCGGTTCCTGGATGGTCCTGGTGTCCGGTCATGGCGGTAGTGCGATTATCAGTGATGATTACAATCACATCGCTTTTGTTGTATGTAGCGTTGATAAGACCGGTAATTCCGGAGTGAAAGAAAGTCGAATCGCCGATAACGGCAACCCTTCTTCTCTTATCACTCTTGCCAAGCGCCTTATCACAGCCATGGGCAAATGTTATGGAAGCCCCCATATCGATGCAGGTATCCATTGCATTGTGAGGCGGCAAGGCACCGAGCGTATAACAGCCGATGTCACCGCCGATAATCACATCCTGATTCTGTAAGGCGTAAAAGATGCCGGTATGCGGACATCCTGGGCAAAGTGCGGGCGGCCGGTTCGCCAGGTCAGACTCAGGCTCGATATCAGGTACCGACTTCTTAAGTGAGGTTCTTACCGCCCTTGGGCTCAGCTCATTCCAGCGTGGCAAGCGGTCTTTGCCCGTAACCTTAAGACCAAGGGCACGCGTCTGAATCTCGATAAACGGGTCAACTTCCTCTATTACTACAAGCTCCTTGACCCCTTCTGCAAACCTGCGCACGAGTTCTCCGGGAAACGGATTAACCATCCCGAGCTTCAAAAACGAAGCGTCCGGGAAAACCTCTCTGGCATACTGATATGCAACACCGTCGCAGATGATACCCAAATCCGGGTCGCCTTCCTCAATACAATTCCATGGGGTGTTTTCCGAATATTCAAGCAGCCGGCCGAGCCGATTCTCCAAATCAATATGGCGGACACGGGCGAATGCAGGCAGCATAACGGTCTTGGAAACCTGCTTCTCATAGCCCTTTACCGGATGTGCATTGCGTTTTGAGAGCTCAACAACAGTACTTGAATGGGCAATCCTAGTCGTGATTCTCTCAAGCACCGGTATGTCAAACCGTTCTGATATATCAAACGCCAGTTTTGTAAGCTCTTTGGCCTCCTGGCTGTCAGAAGGACAAAGAACAGGCACTTTTGCGGCCAGACCGTAGAAACGGTTGTCCTGCTCGTTCTGGGAAGAATGAAGCCCCGGGTCATCGGCAGATACGATAACCAGTCCGCCCCTGACACCGATATATGCTGAAGAAAAAAACGGGTCGGCAGCAACATTGAGCCCGACATGCTTCATCACTGCCATAGCCCTTGCCCCGCTGATTGATGCACCTAGCGCAACTTCGAGTGCAACCTTTTCATTTGTGGACCATTCACAATATACATCATCAAACTTGGCAAGCGCCTCGAGTACCTGAGTAGACGGAGTTCCAGGATATGCAGTAGCTACATGACAACCTGCCTCCCAGGCACCGCGCGCTATCGCTTCATCGCCTGACAGCAACTTCCTG
>DFBN01000026.1:0-527 GCA_002366635.1 Caldifarciminota bacterium UBA3079
CCTCCAGGAAAGACTTGATGGCTTCCACTTCCTTCCCTCTCCTTACATGGTCCGAAGTGATCTCAACTGTAGCCAAAGGCTTTGCCGCTGTGAACTCGGCCATCTCGGCGAGGGCTTTCCCATGGCCGCCGCCTGCGGAGGTGGCGAAGAACGCCATCTGTCCGAAGCGCCCGTGAAAGCGTAGAAGATAAGCCCTTACGGGGCTCGACATCCGTCCCGCCCAAATCGGGGTTCCGATGATGACAAGATTATAATCGCCGGGAGTGTATTTCGGTTCGGCTATCGGTGGGACCTTCTTCCTCAGTGCCTCGTATCCCGAGAGGAGGAAACCGAGGATCCCCTTTCGGTCTACCTTATCCTCAATAACCTCCAGGTCAGCTTCTATCTCGCCGGCTATCCTCTTGGCCACAGAAAGTGTATTCCCGGTCCTCGAATAGAGCACCACAAGTGTTTTCATACGACTTCACATCCTCTATAAATTGCCGAGTTCATATTCCAATGGATGGAGTTATGGGGACACATTACTT
>DFBN01000026.1:564-728 GCA_002366635.1 Caldifarciminota bacterium UBA3079
TTTCCGCTTCGCTCCAATCGTCTTGCTTCTCAATTTTCTTCGTCCGATTGTGGGTGAAGCCATCGCCGAAGCAGAATGGGTTATTAACCATTTCACTTTCTGTCAGAAAGATACCAGCCAGACCACTATTGTCAAGCTGTGGCCAAGTGCTTGTGAATACCGAC
>DFBN01000026.1:786-13006 GCA_002366635.1 Caldifarciminota bacterium UBA3079
GACCGGGAAAGATTTCGGGAATGGGTTCGGGAATACAATCCAGGTCAGTTGCGCCTTTACATCCAGCGATTGAGCCGGGAACTATTGCGGGAAACATCGCTTGAGGAATATCTCCGAACATTTCAGGAATCGTATTTCCGAGCATTTCTCAATAGAAACCCGGGTTTGAAACAGGAAAAGAATCTCAATGCATACCAGGATTCATTTCTGCAATAATATTCTGGACAGAATCCGGAATACAATCTGGGAACAAATCCGGAAGAGAACCAGAGAGGGGGGCGGTGGAGGGGGTAAGCCTAAATGATGCGATTTGAGTCGGCAGCATCCCCCAAAAGGGGTGTAACTCTTTGCAAGGCAACGGGTTACATCCTTGGTTATGTTTTGGTCTCTTTCTGGCTCTAATATATCTGTCTGAGGAATCGCGTGACTTAATTGTAAACAGAAAATTGCCTTCAAAGGATTGTACACCATAAAATTTCCCATTTTGTTCAACCTGTCTTAACCCGATACCAGGCGGCAGGCCGTCAACTATCCGGATTGAAACATTGAACCCCCTGCGGTTCTAAACTGCGAGTTTTTCCTCAATCCATGGAGCATTTCGGGGACATAATACTCATTTTTTCCTCACCCATCCAACTTCGTCTGTTCTGCCATCGGATGGCACTCTGCGCTCCGATTCGCACAGAATGCTCCAATCGTCTTCATCGGCTGACAGCTCACGGTTGACAGACATCTGCGGCCGGTGATTATGTTCGGTTTTATCATAATATTAAATCCCGCACCCCATGGCTTTCTTGCACTTAACCCAATATCCTATGATTGACATCGGTGCAACCAGGGTTATCTTCCAACATTCGTGGCACTGGTAATCTTTGGCTTCATCGGCTGCGCCGCTGCAATCCTCTGGGCTGGCACTCGGCTTACCATTTATGCCGATGTAATTGCCGAAAGGACTCGGCTCGGCCGGGTATGGGCCGGAATGGTGCTCCTTGCCGTTGCTACTTCATTGCCCGAGCTTTTCAACAGCACCAGTGCGGTAGTACAGAATCTACCTAATATCGCGGCCGGCGATGTTGCCGGTTCCAATATTCTCAATCTGGCAATCCTTGGAATCGTCGGCGTGTTCAGCCGGTCCCGCACCCGGCTCCACGGCCTGAGCCGGTTCCATGTCCGTTCTGCCTGGTTCATCATCGTGATGTCGGTTCTGGCCGCCGGCTCAATAATGCTTGGTCCAAGACTGCCAGCACTCGGCTGGATTTCGCCAGTCACCCCGCTGATTCTACTGCTCTATTTCTGGGCGGTGCGCAAAGCCGGAACTGTTGCCGAAACCGCTTCGCTCCGGCCGGTCACGACCCGGATATCGCTTCGAACCGCAGTCATTCGCTACATCCTTTTTGCCCTGGCAGTCGTAACAGCCGCAGTGCTATTGCCCAGCCTCGCTTCCCATGTCGCCACCAGTACCGGGCTCGGCAACACCTTTGTCGGCACGATTATGGTTGCCTTTGCCACTTCCTTGCCCGAACTGGTAACTGCCACGGCTGCGGTGCGCATCCGCGCTCCTGAAATGGCGGTTGGCGGACTAATCGGTTCCAACCTGTTCAATCTGGGAATTCTGGGGATTGGTGACATCGTTTACTGGCGCGGCAGCCTGTTCGCTGCGGTTCAGTCTACTCATACCGTTCCTCTATCCTCCGGGCTCCTGCTTGCCGGCTTGTTCATCATTATCCTGAAAGTCCCTCCCGGTCGAAGGTTCTTGCGCATTACCTGGTTCGGCTGGGCCGCTATTGCTGTCTATCTGGCCAATGCCTTATTCTTATACGCGGCCAGATAAATCTAGGCTTCGGCGGCCCGATGCCGCCGGGCGATTTCTTCCTCAAGCACAAGCTGAACCTGGCGCTGAATCAGGAAACCTACCAGCTTACCGCCATCCTTCTCATCAACAACCACGAGGAAATCGCGCCCACGGTCTTTCATAATCTGCTGGGCTTCCTGCAACGACGTAGCTGGTTTGACGGTATAGTTGCACTCTTCCATCAAATCCTGGGCCACAATCAAAGAACCAATCTGGGCCATATTCAGAGTGGCCTTCATTCCTTCAAGCGTTATTACTCCTTTGAACGCGCCTTTGCTATCAACTACTGGAAAGTAAACGGCTTCGCTTTTGGCAACAGTATCAAGAACCTCTGGCAACGGTGTATGAAGAGGGATTGAAGGCTGGCCCGTATTCATTACGTCCTTGACCGCGTAGGTCTCAAGCAAATCCTCGGCTGTAATATTCCTTCCTGTTTCTCTGGCTTTAGTAATAGCATACCTGACCGATGGCGGGCCAAGCAGTTCTAGAAGAAAAGTGGTTGTAGTAATCACTGCGATAACCGTCATCGCAATTTCGGGGTGGTCTGCAAAAGAATGCGATGCAAGAATCGCCAATCCGATAGCAACCCCGGCCTGAGACAGCAAGCAGAAACCGAGATATTTCTTGACAACAGTAGCGGCGCGGGTAACTCGGGAACTTACCCAGACACCGGTAACCTTACCGGCCGTGCGGCCAACCACATACAAGAGCGCGGTCAACCCTATTGCCCAATTCAACGCTCCAAGCCTGAGATGGGCCCCTACCAGAACAAAGAAGAGAACATAAATCGGCGGTGCAAACCGCTCCACCGTTTCAAATACCTCCTCACCTCTTTTCCCGGCAAGATTTGTGAATACTACCCCAAACACCATCGTCGAAAGAATCAAGTCAACATCCAACGCCTGGGCCCCACCGACCAGCAGCATGATGCAGCCCAAAGCGAAAGCCAAGGACAATTCTTTTTCTCTTATCCGACGATATATAAACTTGAACGCAACCGCGGTCGCTCCGCCGAGAACTGCGGCACCGAGGATTTCGTACAAAGGCCGTCCCACCGCGTTCATAAAAGAGAATCCGCCGCCGCCAAGCATCACCTGGGCAATCGACGATGCAAAACCGTAAAGCAGCAAAGCGAGTCCATCATCCAAGGCTACTATCGCCAGAATCATCGTTGTCAGCACCCCTAAAGCCCGATACTCCCAGATTACATTCACCGTGGCAGCCGGTGCAGTCGCCGAGCCGATAGCCCCTAAGATAATTGCAAGGGCCCAATTGCCGGTAACCAATCCAACCAGGGCGGTAACAACAACAAATGCGCCGATGCCTTCGGCCAGCAGGATAACGATTGCCTTCTTACCGTAGCGGCGGAAAACGCTGAGTCGTAATTCACCGCCGACCTTGAACCCGATTATCCCCAATGCCAGCAAGCTGAGTGGTGTCAACCCTTCAATCGTTGCCGCGTCAATAATCCCGAGCGCGCTTCCGCCCAATCCGAATCCAATCAGGATATATGCCACCACCTGCGGAACCTTAAACCGCTTGAACACCCGGGCCCCGACCGTGCCTAAAAGCACGGCCAAAGCGATAGTCAGTATTATGTTAAGATGAATACCCACGCTACCCTACACAAAAACCCAAATGACAAAATCCAAAAGCCCAATCAAATCCAAATGTCAAATCGGAATTAGTCGTTTGAACTTTGAAATTTGAACTCTGCATTTTGCAATTTGATATTTGAGTTTTGACTTCTGCCTTCGGCCTTCTACCGCTCCTTCTCCCCGAACACCTGGCCGGTAAAAACATAAAGCTCACTATCCTTGTCCTGCCAGGCATCGGTCGGCAGTCCGGCCTTAAGACAGGTATATTCCAGGAACTGTTTCCGGTCCCACCCCTGTTCAACCGGGACCTGAGGCAGCAGCAGCCCCGACTGGTAGCCTTTGCGTATCACCAGACCATGCTTGCCGACAACAACCGAATTCGGGTCAGTGATTCGCTGCAGCCGGCTGAGCACGGTGATTTCAATATCAATATCAGAAAGCTCATCCATAGTCACTCGCGGAAACCTCGGGTCTTCGGTCGAAGCGGCTACCGCCATTTCATTCACAGCAAGATACAGCGGTTTGACCGGCTCAATATAACCGATGCAGCCGCGCAACTGACCCTGCTTGTGAAGGGTAACGAAAACTCCGCGGTTCTCAGACAACCTTGGGGTTAAAGGTTTAACTTCTAGGATTTTGTTATTGCGTATATAGTCTTCCAGTGTATTGCGTGCGATTCCAAGCAAGTTGCGTTTCTCCTGTTCGGTCAAATCATTGGACTTCTTATCGGTCTTGCTACTATCCAGAAAAACCACCGCACTGTAACCTACGCAGTAACCACCCTTTTCCCCGGTTACATCGTTTGAATTCGTCTTGTGCAACACGACCGCCTTATCCGCTCCCAGTTCCCTTGCCGCCACCATCGTCGCTACTATCGGATATCCGCCGCACGCCTGTGCCTTTCCCTGACGCAGCGCTTCATAGAATGCCTTTGGGTCAAAACCGGCCATCAGCTCGGTTGTCACACTATCGGCCTGCTTGTCCTCATCATAAGAATAACCATGATACAAATCAGAAGAAGCCACCAGCACAACATTGCGGTCTTGACACGCGTGTGCTATCGCTTTGCCTACCCGTTCGCACTGTTCCCAGGAACCTTGAAGCAACATTATCGGCACAATCTTGAAGCCAGAAAACGCCCGCTGCAGAAAAGGCACTTCCACTTCGATAGAATGCTCAAGCTTATGGACTTGGGGCATATCTACCAGGAAATCATCCCCGGCCACAATCGCCTTGGCAAGTTCTTCGTCTACATCAACATCGCCCAGCGGGGTCCGCCACTTACCGTGACAGAAAACCGCAGCTTTATCGATATAAACACGGTGACTCGGTCCGATAATCACTACTGTAACCGAATCCATCCCCTGAAGCATTTTGAAAGCATAAGCTGCAGTCGGCCCGGAAAAAGGGTAACCGGCATGTGGTACCTGAATCGCTACTACGCGACCGATAAGCTCAGGTGGCTGGGCATCATTCAACATGCGGTCCACCATTTCAGTCAGGACCTTCGCATCTGCAGGGTAGAACTGACCGGCTACCGCAGGTTCTCTAAGCATAGTAGACTCCTTGTGGCTGGCACAAAACAGCCCGTTCAAAACCAAAACCGATGCTAATAACATCATTTCCACCGTCTCCGGTAGACCTCCAGATTCTGGATTCCGGATTCTAACCCGCTCTCCATCCACATCCATTTTCTTAACAATACCCGTTATATTATCTCCTCAAGTCCCACATGTCAATCAGGAGTCTCTGCTACCCTGAATTCTTACCCCCCTGGCGAGGGTTTTTCGAGATTCTCAGACCACTTACCACACCGGTCACCATAACGGTCAATAACCTTCCCTTCCCTCAATATTTCTATCACTTCACAACGGTTGGGGCAGCCGTTACACTCGAAAGCCCTGGTTTCAAACTCAACATCGGCCGTTTCGAAACCGGCGAACCTAGTGCCGTTCCCCTGAACTTCTTCGGATGCGAGAATTGCCGCACCGATTGCTCCCATCACCAGGAAGTATTTTGGAACAACCACCTTCTGCTCTATAGTCCGTTCGAATGCCCGACGCACGCCAATATTGGCCGCCACACCGCCCTGGAAGAGAAACAACGGCTGAAGGTCCTTTCCCCTGGCGACCGCATTCATGTAATTCCGGACTATAGCATCGCACAAGCCGGCCACAATATCCTCAGTTGCGATACCGAGCTGTGCCTTATGAATCATGTCGCTTTCGGCAAATACCGTGCACCGGCCCGCGATATTGACATGATTCTTGGCGCGAAGTGCCAAATCTCCGAACTCTTCTATCGGAATATCAAGCCGTGCTGCCTGGTGGTCAAGAAAACTGCCCGTGCCCGCAGCACATACATTGTTCATTGCAAAGTCAATCGGGATACCGTCCCTTAGAATGATAATCTTGGAATCCTGGCCACCGATTTCGAAAACGGTTCGGGCCTCGGGATAGAATTGACCTACTGCCACCGCATGAGCGATTATCTCATTCTTGACGATGTCCGCCTGAATCACTACCCCGGCAAGCCGCCGTGCCGAACCGGTAGTGCCGGCCCCGACGATACGCACTTCTGAGTCCAGTTGTCCGACCAGTTCCCGCAGCAGTTTCTTGATAGAATTTATTGGAGTCCCCTGGGTCCTCAGATAACTACTAGCCAGAACTTTACAGTCTTTGTCAATCACCACACCCTTGGTGGAAATCGAACCGACATCAATTCCGAGATAACCTTTGACCACGCTTTTTCCTCTTTATCAAATCCACAAACGCCTCAAGCCGCGTCAAGAGCCCGGTTTGCGCGGTATGCTCATCGAACGACAAAGACAGGACCGGCACATGAGTTTCCTCGGACAACTGCTGCAGTACCTCCATTGCTATATTCTCCGACATGCACATGAATGGAAACACATGAACCAATCCGTCAACCTTCAAGTGCTCTATGAAATGGATTGATTCACCAACCGTTCTTATTGCTTCTCCGCCCGGACATTCTTTAAGGTAGCGCCGTGCCAGAATTTCAGACCGGAAATAACTGGCGTCTATCTTAAGTAAATGACGCAGATGATGCCAGAGGCTGCGCTCAAAAACCACTTCGACACCCAGCCGGCCCAATTCTTTCTCGATGTCCTGATTGGCACCCTGTTCAATCATAGTGAATATTTCACCAACAAAGCCCACCCGAACTGATGGTTTCCGTCCGTCAACACTGAACATCACGCGCAGATTATTCCGGGCTCGCCGGATTGACGAAACTGAGTTTGCCCGCTCAATTATTCCTAGGGCTGGCCGTTTCAGTTTCTCCGCTTCCTCAAAGTCCAACGCTCTCTTCCTGTTGAGCAGAGCTCTGAACTCGTGCGTCATGGCACTTTTTTCAAGCATCACGCATAACGCCCGTATCACACGAAGTGGCGACACCCCGAAGATATGCGGCATCAGATGGAATATGAAACCGAGCGGGGAATACTGACCTACAGATACAAACCGGTATTTCTTCCCAATCCGTTCCAGCGCCTGTTCCTGGAGGAAATGGTAGTAGCCGAATCTGCACTTGCGCGTGCCCGCTGCCATAAGCAGTGTATCCGCGCCTTTCTCCAGTCCTTCAATGAAATTGCCAAGGGTTATTTTGAACGGCATGCAGATTAATTCTGGCGAATGCTTAACGCCTAGTTCGACCGTCTTTTTCGATGTCGGAGGAGGCAGGATTACTTCACCGCCTAAGTCTTCAATGAGTGTCTTGAACACATAAGTATCGTATCCGAAACGGGGAAATGTCGCTTTCATTATCCGCTATCCGGTTCTAGGCTGCCGACAAAGCTGATTTCCTGCGCTCGGCCATATCGATAAATGCCTCAATCCTGGTCACTAGGCCGGCTTCTCCAGTATGTTCATCAATCACCAGTTGCAAGAAAGGAATGCTGTGTTGGTGTGCCTGTTGACGCATGAATTCCGCTACAAGCGAGTCAGGACCGCAGCCCATAGACATAACGACACATACACCATCCACTTTATCCATGAAATAAACAAAGGCGTTGTATAACTCACGCTCGTATACCCAACGGATGTTTTCTGCAAACCCATCACGATTCCGCAGAATACTCTCAGGCAATTCGTCCTTAGTGCAAATGCGGTAACCATGATTTGAAAAAGTCGAAAGTATCGGGTGCGCAACATAATCGTCACCCAGGTTGTAAAAGTGGCTAATCAAGGCGACCCGTTTCTCACCCGGACGGAATTCCGGTTCCCCCGTATGGTAACTCAGTTCGCTACGGGCGTGCGAAAAAGCTTTAATAACGCGAATAGGGTTCGGACTGATCTTCAGTCCGGCAATGAGATGAGGCAAAAGAATGTTACCTTTCAAACTGGGCGCTATCAGTTTAGTATTATTCCCGAGCATCATACGGGCAATGTCAACTATCCCGATCATCTTCGGGCAGGCATAAAGGTGGTCTTCAAGCCAGACAATTCTGGGAAGAAATACTGCATCGACCCTGCCTTTCAAATCAGCCAAGTGCCCTGCCAATATCTTTATTGGCAGGCATACCTCACTGGAAACATGTCCAAGGCCTTTTTCAACCAGAACCTTGTCAGTCTTGCGGGTAACTACCACATTGGCTCCAAGTCCGGCCAGGAACTTCTCCCAGAACTTGCCGTAACGGTAGTATAGTAGGGCCCTGGGGATACCGACATCCATTAGTTGAATTGTATTTCCGCATCCTGGAAAGTCAATACACGGGTAAAAACAGAAACCAGAAGGTAATCAGACTATTCGATGGCGATATTCGAATCTGGCAGGAGTTACCCCGATATCCGCGAGTATAAGTTCGGCGCGCTCGATGCCACTGCCTAAATCTCCTGTTCTGTGCGCATCCGACCCCGTGGTAAAACTCCTTATACCAGTATCCCATGCCATCCTGATTATTTTCTCTTTGGGATACGGCTCGACCATACCCCGACGAAATGCTGAGGTATTGACCTCGATGCCGATTCCGGCCTGCGCGATGTGCTTTAATGCTCCACCGATAAAATTGTCTGCACATTTCCCAAACCTCGGGCCGAACAACGGCTGAATATACTTGCGGTAAATGTCAAGATGAGCCATACAGTCAAACAGCCTGCTGTCTGCTGCAGCCTGAATATAATCAAAATACCTGGTAACGATTTCCTCGGGTTCTTTGTCCCCAAAATCGCGCACAGCCGCCTCCAGTTCCTTGCTTGATGTAAGTGCAACATGGTCAAGACAATGCACCGCACCCAGAACAAAATCGAAAGGATACGCATTAAGGAAATCACCTATCGTATCCTCAAGCCCGATTTCGTATCCAACCTCAACGCCCGCACGGATTGTTACCTTTGGAAATTCACGCCGACCGGCCTCAATCTCGGCGAAGTATGCCTTGGGCCAATCTGAATCGACCGGCACCGGTCGTCCGCCGACCCTGACGAACTCGCGATCATGACGCTTCGGGTCCGGCTCATAATGGGTAGTGAAGCAAATCTCCTCCAGTCCCAATTCCTGTGCACGCCTGCAATAATCCCTGATGCTTCCCTGGGCGTCCTGAGAGAAATCCGGATGCACATGGTAATCAAACATCAGTTTAATCCGAATTCCAACTGGCCGCCAAACTCGAAGACCAAAGTCGCCTTCCGAGTACATCCCAACCTCAACCCCAGCCCGCTTCCATTACGAAAGCCGAACCTTGATGCCACACCAAAACGCCAGGATGATTCAGCCGTGCTGTAACTGCTGCCGATACGCATCAGTCCGTGTTCATGCAGATACATCCTTACCCCGGTCCCGGTCATGTCAAACCGAGCACATGACAAAACACCCGAGAAATGCCCGCACTTCATTCTCAGTGACGACGCGGCCATCCGGCCACGCCCGTTATTCTGTTCGGGATACTTATCGGCAATTGTGAATCTGATATAATACCTCTGAGTGGGCTCAAGCTCGATATTGCACTGGCTTGTCCGATAACGACGCTGCTCAAGTTCAAAACTGCGGCCGAGCTTCAAACTGAACAAGGAAAGACCAAGTCGCTTGGTCAATCTCGTTTCCAGCCGTGCCGGTAATGAGTCGATTCGGAAATCACGGTATGTATTACCACGGATGCCGAATTTGAAACCATACATTCGATAGCCCAAAAGTGCCCTGGCATAAAGTCGTTCCTTTCGGTCCGTAAGACAGCGCCACCGACCCAGCGGTGCAAAATACTTCTTACTGTAACCGCTGAGACCAAACCCGGCCGTGAGCTCCTGCCAGTCGCCAGCGAGGTCCAAAGCACCCGCTACGCCACCTCCGGTTGAAATACCACCCTCCAGACCCAGTCGATAATTATCTACCCTGATATCGGCACCGAATCCACCGGTGGCAAGTGCATGGCCGAAGAAAGAACTGCTGGAATCAACCGGCGCAAAATCACGGCTATAACGCACATGGGCAAAATCAGCAGTCACCGCTACCCTTTGCCATTGCCGCGACAACGCTGTTCCGAATGCGAACTCCTTAACAAGGTTACGCTCTGCTTGTGATAACGAATCGTCGTGGAGCCCGTCCAGTTTCAGCCGCGCAACAGTCCCGTCTGGATTAAACCGCGCATCCCTACCGACATACGAAAGGAATTCCACCACTCGCCAGTCTCCGCACAATACCTCGGTCCCGGCACCGCATAAAGCCCGAGTTTCAAGCGGGGACTTAACCAGCTTCAAGAGAACCGGGCCTTTGACATCAGCAGCCCACCGTGCGTTAGCACGGCGGTACGGCCCGCTGAAAACGACTCCAAGTCCACTGCCAAAGGTGTAATCACCAATAACCATACCGAATCTCCCTTTTGAAAAGCCCAACCCCATTCCTATCCAGTCGGTCAAATCTGGTTCATTGCGGTCCTTTTCCCAAAGAGCTATCCCTTTCCAATAATCCCGTTCGGCAAGAATCCGTCCAAACCCCGACCATCGATATCTGCCGAACGGAATAGTATCTGCAGTCATCCGCATCAAAGCAGTTCCACCCCAACCAGGCTCTGTTTTAGTAACAGTCACCAGACGACTCAGCATGTCGCAACAGCTTGTTGACATACCAGGCACAGACCGCAACTGCGTTGGACTCTCGAAACGACCCAAAGCATTCCGGAAAGACACAATTCGATAAGCCAGCACCGGATTAAGCCAGGGAATAGACAAAAACTCATCCACGGTCGCCCGGTTCAAATCAATCGGATGCGACAACCGGAACTCAACCTCTTCCTGTAATGCACGGTCATCCTCATTGACCGGTGCCTCTGGCAGCAATTCCCATCCTTCTGAAAAAACCGAACAAACCAGTATCCAGACTAATGCCACGCGGCCTGCATCCCGAAGATATGTGTTTCTTTCAACTGCGGGTGAAAACGATAAGCATAATCAATCTTGAAGACACCAACCCGAATACCAAATCCAGCCGCATACAACAACGGTTCATAACCGACCCCGATACGCAACTCAAGCGGCGGGACCAAACGAAAATCCATACCGAACGCAGCGCTCTCCTTACCCCCCTCTCGGCTCAGGTCCAGTGCCAGAACCAGTGTCTCTACCGGCCTCATTGCACCCGCAAGCACAAAACGCCCAGGCAGCTCGTCACCGTTCCTGAACCTTGGCAGATTAGTGCGGAAACCGGCGGCCCCGAGACGAAAAACGCCCGCTTGCCAAGCAAATCCGAGGTCAAATGCCGGTACAACATCGACACCATACCTTCCTATATCCACCGCCATCAAGTGCATCCCGAGACCTGCTTTCACCTGTTTTATCGGTTCCACCCCGAAGTTCAACTGCAAATCGCTTTCGCGGTAGTTTCCGAATGAAAGGCTACCGAAGCCAACACCACTGCCCCAGCGTTCTTTTCTTACCACAGCGCAAATCCGACCCCAGTCCACACAATCGAGTCCGTAAGGCCGACTGTAAGCCAAACCAGCCTGAAACCGTTCCGCCTCCATAATAAGTGCCGGGTTCTGAAGAAAAAGATTCTGCCAGTCAGCAACAGCACCACCTGCTATCATCCCGCCGGCATTGCCGGTCGGCACCAGAAACTCGAACGCTGTCGCCAGCATCAACCAAATTAGCATTATCCAGGCATATTACATAGAAAAAGGCACTTGCTTGAAAAAATCTCGCAGCAGTCAACCCAGACTGTGGTCACTTGACATAATAGAGAAAACGACCGCAGTTGGGGCAAGTCACCAGTTCGGTTCGGCACCTTGCCGCCAGTTCAGACGGTAATTTAACATAACAGCCGCCACAGAACTCGTGAATCACCTGCACCACTACACGGCCGCCGTACCGTTTCATAATCCTTTCGTATTGGGCCAGAATTCTTGGGTCAATTTTCTTGGTCAACTTTGCGCGTCCTTTTTCTGCTATTTTGATAAACTCACTCGAAGGTTTGACAATCTTGAATCCTGCGACTTGGTAATGTTCATTCTCAATGTCGCGCAAAATATGGTCAAATTCCTCTAATGAACGCAAGGTCTCGATTTTGGGATTCATCTAATCTTTTCCTCAAGAGAACGAATAAGCTCGAGAAACTCCCCTGGAGTCTGCGGGTCAAAAAGACGCTTCTTCTTGGCCAACTCCTGGCACACCATTGCCACCCGGCCCAGCGTAATCAGATATTGGTTTCCCCGGTCCTGGGGAGGAGCTATAATCAGGAAAAAAAGGTGAACCGCTTTCTTGTCAATGGAGTCGAAATCAACACCTTTGTTAGACCTGCCAACTGCCATCTCCAGCTTATC
>DFBN01000026.1:13040-23479 GCA_002366635.1 Caldifarciminota bacterium UBA3079
TCCTCCCGTTTCAAAAGGGTCTGCAAAAGTGCCTCAGCACCATCTCCCTCTTTTACCATTGAGACCAACTCACGCAGAACGCTCACTTTCTTGCGTCCTCTCAAGTTGAGGTTTATCCGTTCGGGTTCAAGCAAAGACATCAAGCTCAATCAGCACCTCCTATTCAAGGCAAAAACGCCGTCCAAAAGGACAACAAAACCCGCTCTTCCCGAATTCCGTAACCTACGAAATTCAGAATGACAAATTATCTTCTGACGGAAAACTCCGTTTCGGTGCATCACCCCACAGTCTTTCCAGACCGTAGAACAAACGAATATCACTTAAGAGAATATGCACTACAACATCCACATAGTCAAGCAAAATCCATCGGGCATTTTCAACCCCTTCGATATGATGTACCCGCTCTCCTTCCTGCGCCAGCTTCTCTACTACTTCTGTAGCAATCGCCTGGGCGTGAATGGTCGAACTGGCGGTTGCGATTACAAAGTAATCAGTCAGAGCGTAATGGTCATGGAGGTCCAGCACTACGACGTCTTCCCCAAGTTTATCCCTGATTATTTCAGCAGTTCTGGTAACCAGATGTTCGGCTGTCATTCTAACGGAGGATAACGATACCAGGGAAAAACCTGAAGTAATCTTCGCCTAACACTATCCCCGCCTCAAGGTAGCGCGAAGAATCCAACTGTACCGTTACTTCAGGTATCAATTTATCACCCCTCGGAACAAACCAGAATCGTGGCTGCACGGTTAGTGCGGCCGCGATTTTCCGGGCGTTCCCACCGGTCGGGTCACGCAGGTCCACAACTACTGTGCGCTTATGGTAGCCGTCTGCATCTCCGACATCGTATACATCAAATCCGCGCAACTTGAGCTCGTCGGCAACCGACCGAGCCAAACGGTCAACACGGCAGCCATTCATAATTTCTATGCGGACTGATTTCGGGTCAAAATGAGATGGCACATCACTGGACAAGAATCGCCATGTTACAGAACCGCCAACTGCGACCAGCACAATACCCAAAAGCAACCAGACCAGGGAATGCTTCATACCTGTTCCCGAAACGAACGCCGGCCGACCTCGGACCTGACCTCGGCAAGCTGTTCCTGTGTATTGACACCCAGAATCTCTTTGGGGTCTTCTGCGATCACAGCCGCAACCTGTCCCCCACTGGACCTTATCATCCTGACAGCATCGGTCAGATAGTACTCGCCCGATACCGAGCTCGGCCTGATACATTCCAGGACCGGCCGCAACCTGCCCCAGCAAAAGACATAAACCCCGGCATTCACTTCTGTTGTTTTCTTAACTCCTCTCGGTGCATCTCGTTCCTCAATTATCTCCTCAACATTACCGTCAGCACCACGCACGATTCGGCCATACCCGAAAGGATTCTCCAGACGCGCGGTGAGAACCACAATGTCGGCCCCTGAATTCTGATAGGCATCTACGAGCCGATAAATGGTCCTGCCGGTCAAAAGCGGTGTGTCGCCGCACAGCACCATACATTCTTCGTTATCTCCAAGCAAATCCCGACATGAAAGCAGTGCGTCGGCTGTTCCCCGTTGTTCGGCTTGAACTGCAAATTCCATATCACTATCAGGGAATATGGCTTCAATCTGTCTCCATGCATTGCCGACTACAACTATAATGCGCTTCAACCCGGCTTCACGGACCGCATCAATTGTATAACTGAGAAGCGGACGTCCATTTATGGGTAAAAGCACTTTCGGGGTCACTGACCCCATACGTTTGCTCTCACCCGCTGCGAGAACTACCGCCGTCATTAACTATACGGTTATTCCTATCGACTTTAATTTTCTTCAACTGGTGCTGAGCTACTAACTCCTCTTCAATGAAAACCTTGCTCATGACAATAATTTCATCCCCTATTTCACACATCCGTGCTGCGGCACCGTCCAGCACGCACACTCCGGAACCACTGGTAGCCTTGATGGCATAAGTCTCAAAGCGATTTCCGTTATTAACATCGACAACTTGCACGATTTCATTCGGCAGGATATCGGCAGCACGCATCAAATCCTCGTTCAGTTCCAGGCTGCCTTCGTATTTGAGGTTCTTGCCAGTCACGGTCAGCCGCTGAATCTTGGACTTAACAAGAATCCGGAAACTCGACATAAACCCCTACTCCTTTTTCTTACCCCGGGCTTTCTTCGAGACAGATTTCTCTTCGGTCCGCTTTTTCGTTTTCTTACGGCCACGTCCCTTCTTCGCTTTTGCCTTGGCCTGTTTCTCCTTATGAGACTCTTCCCGGATTACCAGCTCCAGAAGTGCCATCTCCGTGCCATCACCTTCACGCGGTCCAAGCCGGTAAATCCTGGTATACCCGCCTTCTCGGTCCGCAAACCTCGACCCGATAACATCAAAAAGTTTCTTGAGCAAGTCCTTATCAGTAATAAATCGTCCGGCCTGCCTGCGCGCCGCAACCGTATTCTTTCGGGCAAAACTGACAATCCGCTCAGCCGTACGCCTTGCTTCCTTGGCCTTCGGTAAAGTAGTCTGGATACGCTCATAAGTAAACAGCGCCCGAACCAGGTTCTTCAGCAAAGCAAGCCGATGTGCCCGGGTCCTGCCCAACTTCTTTACCTTTCTGCCGTGACGCAACGACTACTCCTTCGACTCAAACCCGGATATATCCATCCCGAAAGTCAACCCCATATCCTCAAGCACCTTCTTGAGTTCCTCAAGCGACTTCCTACCGAAGTTCTCAATATCCAGCATATCCTTCTCGGTACGCTGGACCAAATCCCCAACAGTCTGTATCGAAATCCGCTCGCCTGTTCGCTTGGACCGTCCCTTTTTCAGGCAGTTCAGAGCACGGTTGGAAAGCTCCAGTTCCTCAATGTCCATCGCCAGAACTTCAATCAACCGGTCACGGTCACGGTAGAGCTTTTCTTCCTTAATAAACTCAGGCTCCTTCTCAGACGGCACCAGGATACTCATATGGTTCTTGAGTATTGTGGCCGACTGAATCAAAGCCTCATCCGGTCTCACCGAACCGTCGGTCCATGCCTCAAGCACCACCCTTTCAAAGTCGGTTCGCTCAAGCACGCGCATACTCTCGACCCAGTAGTTCACCTTTTTCACAGGCGAGAAAAAAGCATCGAGGAAAATTGTCCCTTCAGACACGGCCTGATTCTTTTTTAGACGCTCTGCTTTCACATAACCGCGGCCATTTTCTACGAGCATCTCGATATTTACCGCCCGATTCTTGTTGGAAATCGTAAGAATCTTCTGGTCCGGGTTAGCGATGACAATTTCTGGCGGCAGCGTAAGGTCCTTGGCCGTAAATTCCCGCTTGCCTTTGGCATGGAGATAACAGAGCTTCGGCGTTTCAGACCAGAACCGCATCCGCAGCTTCTTGATATTAAGCATAATCTCGGGAACATCCTCCACCACACCTTCGATAGTAGAAAACTCATGGGCTACACCATCAATCCGCACTTGGGTAACCGCTGCGCCCTGAACCGAGGAAAGCAGCGCCCGACGCAAGCTATTTCCAATCGTGTTGCCCCACCCTTTCTCAAGCGGAGCAATGATAAACTTCGTATAGGATTCAGTGGCCGTCTCGGCCTCGTAATCCAGTTTCTCGGGCATAATGAACCGTTTAAGCTTCATTTCGAATAAAGCTCCACGATTAACTGGGTGTTACACGGAATACCCTTTACATCCTCTGGCAGGGGCTCCCGGATAATTTTCCCGGTCACGGCACCACTGTCCATATTGAGCCACGCTGTTGCCGGAGGTTCCTTGTCCGCAAGAATCGGTTTGACGAGCTTCAAACCGTTTTCGCCATTGATGCCGATTGTCTGCCCGGCCTTTACCAGATAAGATGGTATGTTTACCCGCCGGCCGTCAACGGCTATGTGACCGTGACGCACAAACTGACGAGCCTGCGGACGGGAATTGGCAAACCCAAGCCGGAACACAACATTATCAAGCCGCCGTTCCAGCAGAATAACGAGCGTTGCAGCGGTATTGGCGGATTTGGCAGCCAGTTCGTAATAATTACGGAACTGCCGCTCAAGCACGCCGTACATCATTCTCAGCTTCTGCTTCTCGTGCAATTGAATCGCATAATCCGATATCCGCCGCCGGCGGCGACCTCGAACCATCGGCTCTTCTCCGCGCTTCATCAGCACGCATTTGTCAGAGAAACATTTCTCGCCGCGCAGAAAAAGCTTCTCTTTTGCCTTACGGCATCTTTTACATTTCGGTCCTATATCTCTTGCCATTATCAATTGCGAATTATAAAAGCTGACGCATCCAAGTCAACAATCGCCTTGCTACACCCGGCGCTGCTTTGGTGGCCGGCAGCCATTGTGGGGAATCGGTGTAATATCCCTGATTGCTACAATATCGAGCCCGGCATTCTGCAGAGACCTGACAGCCGCCTCTCGGCCCGGCCCGGGTCCGTTTATCTTTACCTCAACCATCCTGACGCCCATGCTTTCTGCTTCTCTGGCCGCAGCCTCGGCGCACACCCCGGCCGCATAAGGAGTCCCTTTCTTAGACCCCTTAAAACCAACCCGGCCCGCAGAAGACCAGCAAACAACTGCACCCTGTGGGTCTGCAATTGTCACCATTGTATTATTAAAAGTAGTGCTGATATGGGCGACGCACTGGGCCGGAACTCTCTTTTTGGAAGGCCTTCTTGCCATAATTAACTCTTCTTCTTTATCGTGCCTGAAGTCCGCCGCGGTCCCTTTCGGGTCCGGGCATTAGTTCTGGTACGCTGGCCACGCACCGGCAAACCGGCCCGGTGACGCAAGCCACGATAGCTGCCGATTTCAATATACCGTTTAATATTCGCAGATATGTCGGCCCTCAGTCCGCCTTCAACTTTATAGTTACTATCTATTTCCTTACGGATACTCGCAATCTCCTCTTCATTCAAATCCTTGACCTTCCGGTTTAGCTCGATACCGACCGCATCCAATATCCGGCGCGCCGAAAAATGCCCGATGCCGGAAATATGTGGCAGGGCATAAAGAATCGTCTTATTATCGGGCAAATCAATACCCGCTATTCTAGCCACTTATCCTCCTGTTACTTAAAACAGAAAACTTATATATGTCCAGACCGAAGGATATATATAATAAATTTACCGCAAATGTCAAGCACAAAATACCCAAGTGCGAAAGCACTGTTCAGGTTATCGCTTGGAGGAACAGAAATACCGAGCAATTGCCGCATCGTAACGGCTGGTCATCTGGAAGGCCCTGCATGCCAGCTCAAGACGAAACTCGAGCCTGACCGCACCGTGCTCCTCTATTTCTGATATTACCCTAGGGTAGTATTCAGGGTCAGGAACAACGGTTACGAATGCATAATTCTTGGCTGCGGCACGCAGCAGGGTAACGCCACCGATATCGATAAGTTCCACCAGTTCTTTATGATTCGCTCCATGTTTCAATCCATCTGCAAACGGGTATAGATTGCATACAACGATATCTATCGATTCCACTGCTGAATCATGCCTGGTCGTCAGAATCCCACTGGCAATCTTTGAATGCAGGGTTTTTACCCTTCCACCCAGAATTTCCGGTGAGCCTGTGAACTCAGATATTTCACTAACCGGAATCCGGCCGCTACGAATCGCTTCTGCTGTTTTTGAAGTGGAAAGAATTGTATACCCTGCACGGTCAAGAACCCGGGCCAGCCCGACGATACCGGTCTTATCCCAGACCGAGATAACCGCTTTCTTATGGCCGGCCACTAAGCCCCGAATTTCTTCAATCTCAAACCGTGGGCCAGAAGCAGGTTCATTACCTGTCGGGCACGCAGATAGCCCAGGTTTCCTCGGGCACACGCACGCTCACCGAATTCCTCAATGCGGACCTGTGGACGCACATACCTGGAGGAAATCAGCAGCGGAACCGCATGCCAGGAATGGCTCTTGAGAACCGATGGTGTTGAGTGGTCGCCGGTAATACAGAGCACATCGAATCCCATAGATGTCAAATGAGGCATAATCTCTTCGTCGAATTTCTCAATCAATTCCACCTTGGCGTCGAAGTCTCCGTCTTCGCCTGCCCTGTCGGTTTCCTTGAAATGAAGGTAAAAGAAATCAAAATCGCTGAAGTGTTTCTGCACCGTTGCAACCTCGCTGTCCCAGGTTTCGCCCGTCTCCAGAACCTCCATCCCGACAAGCTTGGCAAGACCTCGATACATTGGATACACCGCTATACAGGCCGGATTCAACTTGTATCGCTCATGCATAGTCGGGATAACGGGCGGTCTTGCCAGACCACGCAACAGCACATAATTGGCCTGTTTCTCTTCTGCTAGAATCTTTGCACTCTGTTTGATAAAGGCATTGGCGACCCGGCTGGACTTTGCAGCTTCGCTTCGAAGCGGACGAACCTCCAACGGGGCAACCCCTTCATGAAGCGGGTCAGAATCGGTCAGCCCTTCCTCAAGACCACGACCGCGAAATACCACGACAAACCTGTGCTCTTTCCCTGGTTCAATCAAGAGTTCGACATCTTCAATCCGGCCGATTCCTTTCCTCAACCGGCCGCAGAGTTCAGCACAAACCTCGGTTGGTATTCTCCCGGCACGGCGGTCCCTGACCTTGCCGTCTGGTCCTACATTGGCGAAATTTGCCCGGGCACATAGGTCACCGGGCTTGATATCCAACCCGACACCCAATGCCTCAACCACCCCCCGGCCGACCAAGTAATGTATAGGGTCGTATCCGAAAAGGGCCAGATGGGCCGGGCCAGAGCCGGGCGTAATCCCGACATCGACAGGAACCGAAAGTCCAAGGCTCGACTTCGCGGCCAACCGGTCCAGATTCGGAACCCAGGCTGCCTCCAGTTCGGTTTTGTTGTTGCGTGGAACCCCACCCAAGCCGTCAAGCACGACCAGGAGAATCTTGGTGTCTCCTTCGGTCACAAGCGACTCAATTAAGTCCAATGTGCGGAATGATATAACTTCTGGTAAGATTGTCAAGCAGGTCTAAAGTCCCTTCGCTCGAGAAAAGCATCCAGCCGTTGCTTGAAACGCCGGCCCCGGTCCGGCAAGAGCCATACCGGCACCCTCAAAATCCGGCCGCTCTGAAGTTCCAAACTCCATACCTCAGCGCACCAGCGATTCGCCATACCCAAGGGGAATACCGGTCGGTTACTTATAACATGAACCGACAGAATATCTTCGCTCCTGACCTGCCAACGCATTTGTCCTTTCTCGTCCACTTCCTGAATCTGTTCGTCTGTTACGACCAGACGCTTGCCAATAGAATGGATAAATCCCCGCGCGTCGGCAATGAGTCCGAATAAACCTACTGCAATCCCGGCCAGCGCCAGAAGAAACAAAACCAGTACGAAAGGACCGCTGCCGAAAAAGAGAATCCCGATAAGAAGAATAGTTCCCCCGGTCAAAGCACCGGCCAATCGTGTATTATAACGGTATTCTAACGGCAAAACCGTCCGGATTTGGTTAAGTCCCTTCCCTGATTTCATTAGCTACCGTGTTAATTTTACTGACTACAATCAGGCAGTCCAGTAAAATCAGAACGCACAATTCTATCTGAATATCACTTGTGCCGCCTGCCGCATTTGCCGTGCCCTTCTCTTTAGGATACGCTGCCTGTTATCAGATTCGCAACGATAGCTGTTTGCCACATTCAGCTTTATTTCCGCTTCTGCCCTATCGCCCGAAATCACTGCCCTGAGAGAAGCAATAAATGCATCGAGAAATCCATGCCGGCCCTTTGCTTCTTTCTTCAGTAAAGAAACATACTTGTCCGCGGCTACATAGATTACACTGAAATGGTAAGCGTTCCTGCCGTGAGCGTTTCTGGAGGTCTGTTTGATAAACTTTGCCTTCATCTCTGCGTCTACTACATCCATGCTCGCACTATCAAGCATTGTTTGGGCTTCATCTAACCGTTCCAAGGCACCATCGGCTTGCTCCCTGGTTACTGCTGCCATCGGCAGCAGGTCTTGGGCCCGACGCCACCGGTTCTGTGCTGCTTGCGCACTTATCTCAATACCCACCACCCACTGATGAACCTGGGACAAAATGTCGTCTGTTTTCGGCTTATTGCCTGAGAAAGAATCGGCAGGAACCAACCGGGATGCGTTTGATTCTTTGGGCAGTCCCGTTTCCGCTATGTTCGGCAAGGAACTATGGAACAGAACTTCTGGACTGCGCGGCCGATAAGTAATGAAATAAATCAGTGCCACACCCAGAATCACAAATGTCAACAGGAACAGCAGCCGCCTTATCCTGGCAACCCGGGCCAGTTTCTTCTCATCGGGATGAAAGACAATACTTGGAACTTGAGAGCTACCCTTATCTTTGTTTTTGTCTTGGCTTTCCATCTCGATTCACCTTAGCACAGTAGGCTCGGTGTGTCAATATAATCTAACATCTTGACAAAACGCAACCGGCCGCTATCTTGACATTATGAGAATGATTCCCTGTAAACAAGCTATTATCCTGCTTTCACTGATGGTTACAATCCCGGCGACGGGTTTCACACCACCAAGACGACTCAATCAGTTAAATCTGAGGCTAGGAGCACGGTTGAATGCCGGTTATGAATTAGGCAAGGACATCAAAGTTGGAACCCGCAAGTGACATCTGTCAGGCTTTTTTCAATACTCGGTTCCCTGACACTGGGATTTGCTTGCGGTTCAATCCCTTTCGGTTTTCTCGCTGGCAGACTCAGAGGCATTGATGTGCGCAAACACGGCTCAGGCAATATCGGGTTTACCAATGTCTACCGGGTCATCGGCCCTGGCTGGGCGATACCGGTTCTCATCCTCGATATGGCCAAAGGGCTTCTACCTACCGCTTTTGCACCTGCGCTCGGATTGACACCGGCCTTTGTCGGTCTGGGTGCGGTTCTTGGCCATGTGTTTACCCCATGGCTCCGATTCAAAGGCGGCAAAGGCGTAGCAACGACCATCGGTGTCAGTGCATTCCTCTGCCTGCGCAGCCTCGCCGCCGGCATTGGCGTTTATACTATCGCCCTTCTGGTATCCGGCTTTGTTTCCCTATCATCTATTATCTTCGGCATAGTCCTGGCACCTTTCACGGCCTTTTTTTACCATGGCGACATTTCGCTTTTGATATTCGCATCGGTCGTCGGCCTGCTCATGATTCTGCGCCACATGACAAACATCAAAAGGCTCGCACACGGCACCGAACCACGGTTCGGGCTCTGGCTCAAAATCTTCGGGAAAAAGCATGAAAGATAAAATTGCATTCATCGGCTCAGGACGCTGGGCATTGTCCCTGGCACTCGGGTTTCTCAAGTATGGAGCTCAACCTGCACTCTGGGAAAAAGACACCTCCAGACTTAAGGAATTACTAAAAACCCGACACCACCCTGACCTGCCCGAAGGAATAATCCTTCCGGACCGGCTGACTATTTCCGGCGACCACGAATCAGTCCTCTCACATGCCCGCCTGGTAATTTTCGCTACCCCTTCATCTGCACTCGCACAAGCAGCCCACTATTGCGCCCCGGCCTTTTCAGCAGAAACCAGAGTGGTAATCACTGTTACAAAAGGTATTGACCCCAAAACCCTTAAACGGATGTCAGTCCTCCTTAAGGAAATTCTGCCCAATCTGCCGATGGTCGTTCTTGCCGGGCCGGCCATACCCTATGATTTTGCCCTTGGCGACCCGACTTCGCTCGTGGCTGCATCTGATGATGAGAATGCAGCCCGGATAGTTCGCGATGCTCTTACCGCCGGAAATCTGCGGATATATTCGAGCAACGATGTAGTTGGCGTTGAACTGGGTGCAGCGCTCAAGAATGTTATCGCTGTTGCCGCTGGCATCGCCGATGGACTCAGGCTCGGCATCAACACCAAAGCCGCATTACTAACGCGCGGCTTGGCTGAAATGACCCGCCTGGGTTTGTCAATGAACGCCAACCCACTGACATTCTCCGGACTGTCTGGTATCGGTGACTTGATTGTTACCGCTTTCTCAAACCATTCCCGCAACCATTCGCTCGGCCTACTCATCGGCCAGGGCAAAACTCTTGACGAAGCCCAGACCGCACTGAATGGTGTAGCCGAAGGTGCCACGACCGTGCGGTCGGCCCGTTTGCTCGCATCCCGCCACCGCATCGAGATGCCAATAACTGAAGAAGTATACCGAATTCTATACGAGAATTCAGCACCACAAAACAGCGTTAAGAGACTTCTTGGCCGAACCCCAAAAAAGGAGGTCCATTGACCCGCAAGAAGTATTACAGCGTAACCGAAGCATGTGGGAAACTGAATGTCGAACCCCATGTGCTGCGTTACTGGGAGAAAGAATTTGACCTCAAGATTAAACGTAACTCGGCTGGTCGACGGATATATTCAACCGAGCAAATGGAACGGCTCCAGCTAATCAAGCACCTCATCCGCCGCGAAAGACTCACCGTCAAAGGAACGAAACTTCAGTTGGC
>DFBN01000025.1:0-474 GCA_002366635.1 Caldifarciminota bacterium UBA3079
GGTAGCTCCTGCTTTTATTGGCAACCGTATTGACATATTAGTAGTCTATTTATATTATAGCGATTTATTAAAGGAGGTATTCTCAGTGGAAGAAATACTGAAGGATGACATCAAACGCGTTCATGAAGAGATCGAGCGTGAGAGCGTTTTTGTTCAGACGGTAACGAGTGAAGTCGGCAAGGTTATCGTCGGGCAGAAGTATCTTATTGACCGTCTGCTTATCGGGCTTCTGGCAAATGGCCATGTTCTGATTGAAGGTGTGCCTGGTTTGGCAAAGACTTATGCGGTTAAGACTCTTGCAAAGGCGATTGCGACCCGATTTCAAAGGATTCAGTTCACGCCCGACCTGTTGCCGGCCGATATTATCGGAACCCAGATTTACAATCAGCGGACAGGCGAATTTGTTGCCCGCAAAGGCCCGGTTTTTGCGAATCTTGTGCTTGCCGATGAAATAAACCGGGCGCCGCCCAAGGT
>DFBN01000025.1:630-5536 GCA_002366635.1 Caldifarciminota bacterium UBA3079
AAGGAGCCGACCGCTGAGCCGGTGGTCAATGTGGATGCTGTCATCCGGGCAAAGAAACTGTGCACCAGGATTTATGTCGATGACAAGCTTAAGGATTATATCCTGAATATCGTTTTTGCCACCAGATTTCCCAAGGATTATGGTCTGGATGACTTGGAGCCGCTCCTCCGTTATGGTGCGTCACCCAGGGCATCTATTTACCTTGTGACGGTATCGCGGGCCATGGCATATCTCAAGCGCCGGGGTTTTGTGATTCCGGAAGATATCAAAGAACTGGCACCAGATGTGCTGCGCCACCGGCTTATTTTGAGCTATGAGGCCGAAGCCGAAGAACTGACAACCGACGATATTGTCAAGCGGGTGCTGGAGCGGATTGAAGTTCCATGATAGAACTTATTGCCCGGGCCAACCTCCGGCGCCTCGAGATTCGGACGAGGCGATTGGTAAACACCCTTTTTTCAGGCGATTATAAATCCGCGTTCATTGGCCGCGGCATAGAATTTCTGGACTTGCGCGAATATCTGCCCGGAGATGATGTCCGCACGATTGACTGGAAGGTAACTGCTCGATACGGCTTGACCCGGCGCGAAATAAGCCATCCTTTTGTAAAGAAGTTTGCCGAAGAAAGGGAGCTCGTAGTGGTGCTTCTTGTTGATGCATCGGGTTCGAGCAGGTTCGGGACCCGGCGACTGTTCAAGCTTGAGCAATCGGCAGAAATTGCCGCTACTTTGGCGTTCTCGGCAATCCGGAACAATGACAAAGTCGGACTCATTTTCTTTTCCGACAAGATTGAACGCTATGTCCCTGCACGCAAAGGCCGTTCCCATGTGCTCAGGCTTATCCGGGACATTCTTTATTTTGCACCTGAAGGCAAAGGGACCGACCCGGTTCAGGCATTACAGTTCCTGATGCATGTTATCCGGCGCCGTGCAGTCGTGTTCCTGATTTCAGACTTTCTCGGTGAAAGTTTCAGGCCCGAAAACCTCAAAACACCATTGGGTATTGCTGCGCGGCGGCACGACCTTGTTGCCATATCGGTTACTGACCCGGCCGAAGAGGCTCTGCCGGACCTTGGCCTAGTTAATGTCGAAGATGCCGAAACCGGGGAGCTTGTGACCATCGATACCAAAGACCCCATTTTGAGGAAGGCATTCAAGCTCTCCCGTGAAAAACGAAAGAGAGAACAGCAGCAGCTTTTCAGACAAGTCGGTGTTGACCGTGTCGAGACTTCAACCAATGCGGATTTCACCGCGTGCTTGCACAAATTCTTCCAGGAAAGGGCAAGGAGGTTCCGGTAAAGTTCTTTGCTATTTTCATACTTGCCCTGGTTTCAGGATTGGCAGCGGGCAATAAAACTCAAACTGCCCCGGCAAACGAACCGTCTCCAACCGGGCCTGGTTATACGCTCATAGACACCGGTGCGGTAACTATTACAGCACGACTCAAACCGCGCAGGACGACAAAGCCGTTGACCGTGGGAGACCAGTTCTGGGTTGAACTCGCTGTCCGTCATCACCGAAATATAAAGGTTTCCGAACCGTTTGCCGAAAGTCTGGGAAGTTTTGTAATCCTTGACCGCAATCTAGTTACCCGGTATCAAGGTGATACGGTTGTCAATATCTACGAACTCAAACTGGCGGCTTTTGCACCTGGTGAACGCGCATTGCCGTTGTTTCTGACAACCTATCCGGCTGAAGGCAAAATCCTGGCAGCCCATTCGGATAGTATCCCAGTCAAAGTGGCAAGCGTGCTGCCTGAGGATATGAAAGACATCAATGACCTTAAACCACAAATCCCATTTCCTAACCTTTTGCCGCTATGGTTGGCATTGGGCCTCCTGGCAGCGGCGGTTCTCAGTTTTGTCGGTATTCGGCTGTTCAGGCGCTGGCGAAAGCGAAGACTGGAACCGGCACTCCTACCCGAGCCCTGGGAAGAGGCATTGGCCGCATTGGAGGCCATCCCGACCAATGAATGGCTGAGTGCAGGCAAGGTAAAGCGTTATTATTATGCGGTTTCAGATGTGCTCAAACGGTATCTTACAAGACGATACAGTTTTCCTGCGATTGACCAGACCACAAGCGAAATGAGACTGGCGATGAAGCGGAAAAGGATAGCTGAAAGGGCGGATTTTATCGGTTTTTTCCAAATGGCAGACATGGTCAAATATGCCACCTATGTGCCGGCCCTCCCGAAAATGGAACAGGCGGCCCAAGAGGCCCGTGAGCTTGTGAATAAAACTACCCCGCAACCTGAAACTGTTCCCCCTGAAACATGAGATTTGCTAATCCCTGGTTTCTTTGTTTATTGGTCCTGGTGCCTTTGCTTATTTTCTGGAATTTGCGCAAAAGGCCGGCCACCATACGCTACAGCGACTTGTCATTTCTCAGGACGGTGCGGAACCGGGGAAAGTTCCTGAGAACTATTCCTCTGGTAGGTTATGCGTTGGCATTGGTTTTCATGACCCTGGCGCTGGCGCGGCCGCAAAAAGGCCGGCAGTTCCAGGAAGTAGAAACAAAAGGTATCGATATCATGATATGCCTGGACATATCGGGCAGTATGCAAGCTGAGGACTTTTCCCCGAGGAACCGTTTGTATGTTGCAAAAGAGCGTGCAGAGGAATTTGTCGGGCAAAGAAAGGGTGACCGGATAGGACTGGTCGTATTTGCCGCAGCGAGCCTGACCCAGTGCCCATTGACCCTGGACCGGAACATTCTGAAGAAACTCCTCGACCGGGTTTCTTTCGGGATGCTTGAAGACGGGACCGCAATCGGGATGGGTCTGGGCAGCGCAATTGCCGGGCTTGTGGATTCAAAAGCGAAAGACAAAGTCATCATACTACTTACCGATGGGGTGAATAATACCGGTGATATTGACCCGGTCACTGCGGCCCAGACCGCGGCCAGTTTCGGCATCAAGGTCTACACTATCGGTGTCGGTAGTAAAGGGAAGGTGCCATTTCCTGTGTCGGGTTCGGTATTCGGGAAAAGATATGTTCAGGTCAATATCGACCTTGATACCGAAACGCTTGAGCAGATTGCCAGTCTTACTGGTGGACGATATTTTCTTGCTACTGACGCCAAAGGGCTGAAATCAATCTACGATGAAATCGACCGGATGGAACCGACTACTTTCAAAGTCCGGCAATATACGGTTTACAGCGAGCGGGCCGGACTACTGCTTTTGTTTGCGGTTCTGTCACTGGTTTTCAGTGGCGGGCTCTCCGCAACAGTGCTCAGGAGGATGCCTTGATTAAATGGGCCCATCCGACATATCTCTGGTTTCTTCTTGCAGTGCCCCTGCTGGTTGCACTCGTTATCTTCATGACAATGCTGAAGCGAAGGAAACTGCGGAGTTTTATTGATGACAGGCTCCTTTCCGGGCTTTTGCCTGAGTATTCAACCGGTCTGGGGATTCTGCGGTCATTATTACTGGTCGGAAGTCTGGCGTTTCTTCTCATCGCCGCTGCCAGGCCCAAATGGGGTGAAAAGCTGCAGCTTTACAAAGGCAAAGGAATTGATGTTGTTATCGCCTTGGATGCATCGAAGTCGATGCTTGCCGAAGATGTTAAACCGAACCGGCTCAGTCGAGCCCGGACCGAATTATCGGCATTGATTGACGGGCTTACCGGTAATGAGGTCGGTATTACCGCATTTGCCGGTGACTGCTATGTAATGTGCCCCCTGACTACTGACCTCGATGCGGCCAAGCTTTTTCTTTCCATTATCAGCCCGTCTCTGATGCCGGTACCCGGGACCGACTTTGGCCGGGCAATCGATGTTTCAATGTCACTATTCAACCCTGAAGAAAAGAATTACAAAGCGCTTATTCTCGTAACCGACGGTGATGATTTGGGCAAGAATACAACCCAAGCGGTGCAGCGTGCGGTGGATGCCGGGGTGAGGATTTTCCCGGTTGCAATCTCGACCCCAGAAGGCGGACCGATTCCTGAATACGACGACCAGGGCACGCTCAAATCTTACAAGAAAGACAAGAAAGGTAACCTCGTCATGTCCAGAATGAATGAGCGGGAGCTTATTATTATAGCCCGGTCGACATCTGGTCGTTTTCTGAGGGTCGAGGGTTTCTCTGCAGAGAGGTTGATTTCCGAGCTGGACAAGATGCGCAAAAAGGAAATCGGCGGTGGTAGTTTTACCGAGTATGTTGAAAGATTCCAGATGTTTCTTATTATTGCAGTTGTGCTGTTTGTTGGCGGAATGTTCTTAAGCGACCGGAAGCGGAAATGGTGGCCCAAAGGTCTATTCGGCTTTGTTATTTTCTTCGTTTTTTCGGGAATTGCACAAGCCGATGTGGGCAACTTGATGCGCCATGGTAACGGGCTATATGCACGCGGGAAATATGACGAGGCACTAAAGAGCTACCAGCAGGCCGAGGTTCTGGAACCAGACGCAACATCGATTCATTTTAATCTGGGTAATACAATGTTCCGGCTTGGGAAATACCAGGATGCGGTGAATGAACTCGAACTGGTCCTGACCGACAGAAACCCGATGCGCCGTGCCGATGGATTCTACAATATTGGGAACAGTATTTTCAAAGCCGGCCAGCTTGACGGTGCAATCGAGGCATACAAGAATGCATTGGTGCTGAATCCCAAAGACCGACAGGCCAAGGAGAACCTTGAATATTGTCTGAAGAAGAAACAGGAGCTCAAGCAACGGCCGGATTCAACTAAACAAAAACAGCAAAACCGACCTCAACCGAAACAACAACCCCGGATGCAGCCGGGGCCCCAAAAAAGCAAAATGAGCCGAGACCAGGCCCGGCGGGTAATTCAGGCACTCAAAGGGAAGGAAAAGGAAGAGCAGAAAAGGGCACACCAGGCCCGGCGCAAGCGCAATGTTGAAAAGGACTGGTAATATATGATGCGCTGTTTTCGGCTTATTCT
>DFBN01000025.1:5583-16987 GCA_002366635.1 Caldifarciminota bacterium UBA3079
CTGTGGGGTTGGGCGAAAGATTCGTTCTGACAGTCAAGGTTTCGGGCAGCGGTATGGGCTCGGTGCCGGGGCCGCAGCTTCCTGTGCTTGATGATTTTGACCAACTGGGCAGTAGTTCTTCCCAGTCCACAAATATATCCTTTGTTAATGGGAGGGTTTCCAGAGAGCAGACAATCAGTTTTATTTATTATTTGGCAGCGATGAGGCTGGGTGAATTGACAATCGGGCCTTGCAAGCTGAATTATAAGGGAAGTATTTACCAGACCCAGGCGATTACAATAAATGTTGTCAAAGGAAGCCAGACCACGCGACCACAGCAAAGACAGAATCCTTCCAGTCCATTTGTGACCCAACCGCACGGCCGAGTCCAGGACGAGGTTGCTTTAGGTGCTACTGCTGACCGAACAACGGTTTATCAGGGCGAGCAGGTTACAGTCAGCTATACTTTTTACACAAGGCTGCAGATTGCAGATTTGAGGATGAGCGATGTGCCTGCTTTCAGCGGGTTCTGGGCCGAGGGCCTTTATGAAGCCAAAGAGTTGGAATATCATACTCAGAGGTTCCGTGGTAAGCAATACAATGCTGCGCTCATAAAGCGGGTGGCGCTTTTCCCGACCCGTTCCGGTAAACTGAAGATTGGGGTAATGAAACTTGGTGGGTCGGTTGTCCGACGGGGCGGATTTTTCTTTAATACGACCGAGCCTTTTGAGGTTTCTTCCAGCCCGATAATAGTCAATGTCCGGCCTTTGCCTGATTCAGGACGGCCAGGGAGTTTCTGCGGCGGTGTGGGGCGATTTGCATTGAGCGCAAGCCTGGACCGCGACAGTTCTATCGGCGGTCAGCCGTTGAATCTGACTGTTGAGGTTTCAGGAACCGGAAATATTCAGCTTATCGGCCAGCCGAAAGTCCCGAGTCTCTCGGGTGTCAAAATTCTGAGTCCGGGAACAAAGGACAGGATTATCCGAACCAGCGGTAAGGTGAAAGGCACGCGTAAATTCATATTCCCGCTTCTCCCTCAGGCAGACGGCAGATACTATGTTCCCGGGATTGAAATGGGTTTTTTCAGTCCTGGCGAAAAGGGGTATTATACATTGGCTACACCCAGGCTTGAGTTTATTGCCTCGGGTGCCGGCAAGGGGGTCAGGGAAGACGGGAACCGAACCGGTGTAAAAGTGCTGGGTTCAGACATCATTCATATCAAGCCCAGCCAGACAAAACTTGTTGATGCGGGATTGGGGACTATCCCCTGGTGGGGCTGGTTGTTCTACCCGGCAGGTGCTGTTGTGCTTTGCTTCGGGATTGTGCTGGGCCGGCACCGCAGGAAACTGGAACAGGACCGTGGCTATGCCCGAAGGATGAGGTCAAACAGGTTGGTGAAAAAGCGTTTGGCCCAGGCAGCAAAGGTTCTAGCCCAGAATAAAGAAACCGAATTCTATGCCGCACTTGACCGGGCGGTTCTGGGTTATGTCGGCGACAGATTCAATATCGAGACATTCGGGATGACTGGTGATGAATTGCGCTATGAATTAGGGAAAAAACAGGTTCCAGAAGATATCGTCGAATCGTTGCTTGAGCTGATCCAAAACTGCGATGCGGCCAGGTTTTCGCCCGGTATGACGAAGCACAGCGCGCAGGAAACCTTTAAGCGGGCACGCCGGGTTTTGGAAAGGCTGTGATTCAATTCGGCCTCGTGCTTGTGAGCTTGGTGTCTGCCACACCGGTTGAGTTTTACAATCAGGGTAATGAGGCATACGAAGCAGCCGATTACGAACATGCGCTCATGCTTTACGACAGCGCGGCCGTCAGGTTGAGCAATGCCTATTTGTATTATAACCGGGGCAATACCTATTTCAAACTAGGGGAAATCGGCCGGGCGATTGCAGACTACTTAAAGGCTTATGTGCTCGACCCTTATGATTCAGATATCGCCTTTAACCTTTCATTTGCCCGCGCCTATCGGCCAGATAAGGCACTCAAACTTCAGAATCCACTGGTGAAATTCTTAACCCGTTTCCTGCGATTCCTTCCTCTGGCTACAGTCAGGATGCTGACCGGGGTCTTATTCTTTCTGGCGATAGCAGCATTGGCAATGCATTTTAAGGGACCAAGCCGGTTCTGGATATGGATTGCAATAGGGCTTGGTATCGTTTGTTTATGGACATCGGCATCATGGCTTAGCTGGTCTGAAGTGGCAAGTCCGAAACGGGCGGTTATTGTTGTGCCTGAACTCTTTTTGCGTTCTGGTCCGGGCGAGTCTCACAAGATTCTTGTGATTGTCCATGACGGGCTTGAAGTGACTATCCGCGGCCGGCGTGGCCAATATTTACTCCTGCAGGTGCCAGGGGGTCAGGGTGGTTGGGCCCCGGCAGGTTCGGTAGAGCAGGTGTTCCAGAAGGCCAAGACCCGATACACAAAATAATAGGAGGATACCCTAGCAAAATCAGCAAGCATTGCCTCGCAGCAGACAGTTGATTTTCCGGAGTTCATGAGTATCCTTCAGGACTTATGAAAGGTTCTAATCCAAAAATAGTCGTTGTCGGTAGCCTGGTGATGGATTTCGTTTTCCGGGCCGGGCATCGACCAAAGCCAGGGGAAACTCTTCGTGGTGAGAGTTTTGGTCTCTTTCTTGGTGGTAAAGGTTTCAACCAGGCGATCGGGTGCAAGCGATTGGGTGCGGATGTGACTTTGGTCGGGCATGTTGGGGCGGACCTGTTCGGTCGTCGGTTTATGGAAAAGCTACGCCAGGAAGGAATGAATACAAAGTTCGTAATGAAGGATAGGCAGGAAGGAACCGGGGTTGCCTGTCCGGTTGTCTTCCCCGACGGCCAGAACAGTATTATCGGTGTGCCCAGGGCTAATATGCGATTGTCTGTTTCGGAAGTCGATGCTGCTGAGGACGAAATAGCCAGTGCCGACATTCTACTGCTTCAGTTTGAGGTTAATCCGGAGGCATCGGAGCATGCGTCGCTGGTCGCGCAGAGACACAGCACTCTTGTGATGCTTGACCCGGCACCGGTGCACATCGGTTGTGAGGCTTTCGACTGGTCTGTTGACTATCTGGTCCCGAATGAGGTCGAGGCGAATATGCTTGCCGAAGGCGACAGGCCGGATGAATGGGCAAGGGGACTTTTTACCGAACCGCTCAAGGCGGTCGTAATTACCATGGGTGCGGCTGGAGCACTGGTTTTCGACAAAACTGGAACGCGCGAATATCCGGGCTATCAGGTCGGGAACAAAGATACTACGGCCGCGGGTGATGCGTTCAGGGCCGGCTTAGCAGTGATGCTTGCGCAGGATAAATGTGTTGACGAGGCGGTAGGTTTTGCCAATGCCTGCGGTGCGCTGGCTTGCACAGTCTTTGGGGCTGAGCCATCAATACCGGATTTGAGTGCGGTCAGAGCGTTTATGGCAAACCACAAGCCTGTCCCGTCAGAAGAACATATCTGAGACTCGGATACCCCGGTGCCGGCGACAGACACCGCTAACCGGGAGGTGACTTTTTCTCTTCCTCTTCGGCTTCGGTGACATCTCTGCGAAGGAGTGAGGCGAGCTGCGGTCTTTTGTATTGGGATTTCTCCGCCTGTTTTCTTGTGGCTTTGAAGAAAATTACCCAGGTGAGCAAAACAAATACCGGTAAAACCAGAAGCATCAAAGGTGTTCTTTGCAGCGAGAAAACCATGAAGTCATAAACTCCATGGGCGAGCACTGCTGATGCCAGACCGGCCAAAGAAAGCAGGTCGGAACGGGTATTAGTAGCGGCGAACCGCGCTTCACCGATAAAGTAACCCATCAGCACACCATAGAATGCGTGGCCCGGCACTGCGAGCAGAGCCCGGAGCAAACCTGTGTCCAATCCGGCCGTGAGTACATAGAGGATATTTTCCACAGTGGCGAACCCGAGCGCGGCCATGACTGCATACAATATCCCGTCATACGGCTCGACGAATTCGGGCTGGTTGTATGCGTAAAACCTGACGACGATGAATTTCCATCCTTCTTCGACCATGCCGACTATGAAGAGTGCGCCGAGGAATGAATGGAAAAGGTTCTGGGTTCGGGAGGTCCAGCCGGTGAGATTCTGGAGCAGCATTGAGGTGACAGCAGACGGGATGAGCACTACCGCGCCCAGGAGGAAGGTCACGGCCAATTGCCAGAGGGGTGCCTTTTTGTATCGGTTCCGGATATAAAAGAAAACGAACAGGGCTATACTGGGTGCCAACGCCAGTGCCAATAAAGAAAGCATCACGGTGAATGCTGGCTTAAACTTACAATAAAGTCAAGCTGCATATGGGTTGACAATTTGTGATTCAAGGATAGGATTGGCCGTGCCTGGAATAATTGACCGATTCCTGCGTCGTCGGCCTGACCCTGTGGCCATTGCGCGCAAGCTCGAAAGACTGTTGGGGAAAGGACGGGTTAACGCAGCCAAATCGCTTATCGGTCCTTTTCACCCTGCGGATGTCGCCGATGTAATCGAACGGCTCCCAACCGAACTCAAGCCCGAGGTTTTTGGCCTTTTGGACAATGTGGACAAGGCCGCGGATGTAATGCTTGAACTCGATGAGGAATCGTTGAGCACGATTCTTGCAGATTTGGACCGGCGCGAACTTGCCGACCTCATCAAGAAGATGGAATCGGACGACGCTGCAGATGTGATAGCCCAACTCAAAGTAAACCAGCGGTCTAAGGTTATTGAAGAGTTACCTGTTGAAAACCGAACCGAAGTCACCGAGCTGCTCAAATACCCGGAAAACAGTGCGGGCGGCCGGATGCGGATGGAATTCGTAGCCTTGCCCGATACCGATACTGTTGTTCAGGCAGCGGAACGGGTGCGCAGTGCCCGGCCCCAGGCGGCAGAGCCGCCGGTTGCTTATGTCGTAGATAGAGAAGGCAAGTTGGACGGTTATATTTCTTTGCGGGACCTTCTGCGTAACCCAGCTGATGCACTTGTCCGCGAGGTAATGCGGCCGGTTCAGGCTTTTGCCCGTGTGCTTGACGACCAGGAGGAGGTTGCCAGAATTGCCCGAAGGTATGATTTTTCTACGGTGCCGGTTGTGGACGAATCGGGCCGACTGACAGGGATTATTACCGCCGATGACATCCTTGATGTAGTTGTCGAGGAAGCGAGTGAAGACATTGCCAAGCTCGGGCAAACCATGGACATGGAAGAGGCATTGGGCCCGGTTGGCAAGAGTGTCAGCGGGCGTGTTCCATGGCTTTTTATCAGCCTTTCCGGTGGTATCCTTGCATCCTTTGTAGTGCTCATTTTCCAGAATACATTGCGGGCATTGGTCGTTGTAGCTACATTCATGCCGATAGTTGCAGGAATGGGTGGTGCTGCTGGCAACCAGGTGACGAATATCGTTGTCCGGGCACTGGCCCTGGGTGAAGTTACTCCCCATGATATCGGAAGGCTTATCTGGAAACAGGTCCGGGTCGGCATGATTGCCGGTGCGGCTACCGGAACGCTTGCAGCATTGGTAGCGTTGGTGCTGCACGGTTCACCATTACTGGGCCTCGTAGTCTTGATGGCGATAGCTCTGAATGTAACAGTTGGTTCATCGCTGGGTGCATTGACACCAATGATATTTGCCCACTTCGGCAAGGACCCGGCCCTGGCCTCCAGTCTGCTTCTGACTGCAACCACTGATATGATTGGTCTTTTCATTCTGCTCGGCTTGACAACCCTGGCGTTGCATTTTTTCACAATCTAATTCTTTCCGTTGTGTGAAATTACTGGTCAAGACGGTAGGAGCGACATCCATGTCGCGATGGGTTACAGGATGCGCAAGTCGCGGTTTGGAAACCGTTCCTACCGGAACGGGCTCGGTGCATGTCGGACGGATGCTGACTTGACCAGTGTAGAAAATAGCAATATATTAAGAAAAGATGAGGATTCTTGTTATTAACTGGCGCGGTATCAAAAACCCGCTCGCTGGCGGCGCTGAAATTTATTTTCAGGAGATTTTCAGGCGGTTGGTTCAGCATGGGCATGAAGTCACCCAGCTTGCAGAAAGGTTTCCTGGTTCTTCTGCTACCGAGGAGGTTGATGGCATCCGGGTCATAAGGATGGGTGGCAAGAATACATTCAACTTTGCGGTATATCGGAACCTGAAACGACTGTCAGAAAAAGATAATTATGATATTGTAATAGACGACCTGAATAAGATACCCTTCTATTCGCCCTGGCTGACAAAGAAGCCGGTTATGGCAATCCTGATGCACCTTTTTCGTGGCAGTATTTTCAAAGAAACAATTGCGCCGTTTGCAGCGTATGTTTACCTGACCGAAAGTATCATTCCTTTGGCATATAAGAAATGTCCCGTTGCCGTGCTATCAGAAAGCACTAAGAAAGATGTAGTGCGGCTGGGCATAAATCCGGAACGGATTACTGTTGTTCCGCCCGGAACAAATTTCGACCGGTACAAACCTGACTTCTCAGTAAAACGGGAAGCCATTATCCTGCATGTCGGCCGTCTCAAACGCTACAAATCAACAGATGGTCTCTTACAAGCGGCCAGGTTACTCAAAGACCGAGGCAGACGATTCAACCTGGTAATTGTGGGCACGGGTGATGACAGGCCCCGGCTTGAGAAACTGGCAACTGAACTCGGAATCGACAAATTCTGCAGATTCACCGGTTACATTTCTGAGGATGAAAAGGTCGCATGGTATCGCCGCGCCGCGCTTCTGGTGGAGAACTCAATCAAGGAAGGGTGGGGCTTGATAGTCATGGAGGCAAATGCCTGTGCTACACCAGTAGTAGTAGCAAAATCGCCAGGCCTGGTTGATTCGTCTCATGATGGTGTCAATGGTCTGTTTTATGAATACGGCGACATCGAAGATATGTCTGAGAAAATTGACCGGTTGCTTGAAGACGATGAACTCAGGTCTAGACTGGGGAAGCAGGCGGTCGAATGGGCGCATAAATGGACATGGGACGGTGCGGCAGAAAAGATGGAACAGATTATCATGCAAGCGGCTCGAGAGCACAACGAGAAAACTCACCCCTCATGATTGGTATTACAATGGGCGACCCGGCCGGCATCGGGCCGGAAGTCATACTCAAATCGCTCAGGGGTGTTTCTTTTCGGCAAATCCGACTCATCGGTTCAAGGCGAGTCTTTGAGCAGGAACAAGCAAGGCTTGGGACCAAATTCAACCTCGACAAACTCATTGACGATGTAGTTGGAAAGCCTGGGAGATACTCAATGGGCGAAGTGCAGAAACGGTGCGGACAGGCTGCACTGAAAAGCCTTGATGCCGGTATCGAGTTACTCAAACACAGGAAACTGGCTGCGCTGGTAACCGCACCGGTATCAAAACAGGCATTGCGACTGGCCGGATTTCGCTGGCCCGGCCAGACCGAATTACTCGCGCACCGGCTCGGCGCAAAGAAATACGCAATGTTGGCTTACACGCGGAAATTCAAAGCAGTACTCGTGACAACGCATTTGCCTCTCAGATATACATCCAGATATATCAATGCCTCGGCAATAGCAGAGAAGGCAGCCCTTATCGGAGAATTCCTGAAACGGCAAGGCATCAAAAACCCAAGGGTCGGTATCATGGCATACAACCCTCACGGATTTGAATTCAGCGTTGGTGAAGAGAAAAGGATTCAAGACGGAATCAGGCGAGCGCGACGCAAAGGCATCAATGCGACCGGTCCGATTCCATCCGATGCGCTCTTTGCCCGGTTGAGTGAGTTTGACGGTTTTGTAGCGATGTACCATGACCAGGCGATGATTCCTGCAAAGATATATGGTATCAAGTCCGGTGGTGTAAATGTTACTCTTGGTTTAGGCCGAATCCGAACATCGCCTTTGCACGGCGTGGCATTTGACATCGCAGGTAAGGATAAAGCATCGGCCCTCTCAATGCAGGCTGCAATCCGGCTCGCCCAGAAGTTGGTTCGATAATTTCCTAAAAAATAAAAGGGGAGCGGTGGGGCTCGATCCGGATGGAAGTAGGGAGGCATTATAATCCGCAACGGGTATTGCGGAGAGCCTGTTTTAGAGGAGGTTGAGATGCTCTTTTGCCACCCGAACCGCCCGCTCCCCAACCTCAAAACTCACAGTAGTATAACAGAAACCTCTGGTTTGTAAAGATATAAATTCACCGGTCTCAGATTCAGAGACCGGCGTCGGCTCGGTCTTGGCCTGAGAATTTTGCCTGGTAGTTTTCCCAGGCCTCTTTGCGCACCAGTTCCATTTTCTGGATGATACCGTATGACTTTTTCTGCTGGCCCAGAAAGAGCAGGGAGTCTGCAAGTATGGTGTAGGCGGACTGGGCATTCGGATTGAGGTTGATTGCCCGGCGGGAGAATGCAGCGGCCAATTTGTAATCTTCGCTTTTGAAATAAAGCTTACCGAGCAGGGCCAGATTTTTGAAGTCGTCCGGTGCCAACTGGACGAGTCTTTTAGCCATTGTGATGGCTTCATCCAATCGGTTGGCATCCAGGTATGCGCGGCTCAGGCGGAGTAAGATATTCTGGTTATTCGGGTTTTTCTTGAGCAGGCTTTGCAGGGCCGCTATCGCATCGATATGCATATTGAACTGTTCGAAAAATCCGCTTGTAAGAGACGGGTCATTCCCGAATTTCTTCTTGATTTCCTGGTAGATGTCAAGCGAATCGTCAATGCGACCGAGCCGTCTCAGACAGTCGAGCAGATAGAAATATGCGGCCGGCCCACCAGGTTCTTCTTGTATCACCATGCCGAATTCAGAAGTCGCCTGTTCAATCAGGCCTTCATGGTAATAGTCACAGCCGAGGTGCTGGTGAGGATTTTCCAAGTCGGGGGCAAACTTTTTTGCCTTTTTGTATTCTGCCAGAGCTGCATCGAATTCACCATCAATTGAATAAAGGCTGCCGAGTGATATATGAATACGGGGATTGCCCGGGTCCAGCCTGAGTGCCTGGGTATATATATCTATGCCTTTTTCTTTGTCGCCTGAAAATTCGTAGAGGATGCCGAGGCCAATGCCCAGGTCCAAATCATTTGGCAGTATACCGAGTGCCTTTTCAAAAAGGGCCTCGGCGCGCGAGAAATTGGACAGATAAAGGTAACGCACCGCTTCGCATGCAATTGTGTACGGATGGTTGCGGTTCAGCTTCAATGCGTGGGAGCAGATGTTCTCAAGTTCTTGCTCTTGGGTATGCAGGAGGTCGCAGAGTGCGGTCAAGTAATGGGCGTGCAGGTTTTCAGGATTATATCTCAGCAGTTTTCTGAATAGCTCAAGCGCTTTTTCGTCGTCCTGATGGTAGAATGCGGTAAGCCCCTTTTTAAGGAATGACTCTTCTTGCTTGCCTTTTCTGCAATGCGACTGGGGATATTTCATTATCCAATTCTAACTCAAGTTTGTGTTTTGGCAATAGCGAAATACGACCCTGATTGACGACCGGTTATTTTTTGGATAATAGAGATGATGGGTCATAGACCTTCTTCGTCTGACGGTAAGTCGGCTGTTCTGGCGCTTGTTGCTGGTGCAGTGTTGCTCAGATTGTCTTATCTCATTGTGTATGCCCGGAGTCTGCCATTCACCCGGTATGTTATCGGGGATTCTGAGATATACCTGGATTGGGCAAACAAGATTACCAATGGACAGCTTTACGGATCTGGTGTGTTCTACCGTGCGCCGCTCTATGCTTATATCCTTGCTGGCACACTGAAACTTTCAGGTTCCCTGATTGCGGTTTACCTGGTCCAGATGCTGGTCGGTATCATGACACTGTTGCTTGTTTATTATCTGAGCCGCAGCCTCAGTGGGCACAGAAGTGCGTTCGTTTCTCTTGTTTTGGCTGCCTTGGCCGGAATATTGCCTTTCTATGAAACAAAACTGGTATCAGCGACTTGGGCTGTGTTCTTCGTTGTGCTCGGATGCTACGTTGTGGTTACGGCATGGAACAGGCGAAACAGATGGTCCTGGTTCATCGGCGGCATTGTTTTCGGGTTTGGTGTCCTGACATGGCCGGGCGTCCTAGCTATCGTTCTGATGCTCATTATTTTCGGCCTGTTGGGCAGACAAAAAAAGGGGCATGTTCTGTTCATGGCAGCAGGCTGTTTCCTGGCTGTCCTACCGGTAACAGTGCGCAATTTTACCAAAGGGCATGATATTGTTTTAGTAAGTTCCAATAGCGGATTTACATTCTATCAGGGCAATAACCGCTTAGCAGTCGGGACCTTAGCGCAACCGCCCGAGGTTTACCAATTCCGGCAGAACGGAAGATACCTGACCAGCATTGCGGACCAGGAAAGATTTGGCCGGGAATATGCCGAAGGCAAGACTGGCAGGAAATTACGGCCTTCTGAGGTATCCGGATTCTGGCTGGGTCGAGCGCTGGGCTGGATTACAAAACACCCTGGCAGATATGCGGTGCTCATGATGCGGAAACTGGTGCTTGCGCTCGCTGGTTATGAATCACCCTCCAATTACAATTACGGACTTGAGCTTTCTCTGGTATGGCCATTGCGTTTCATGTTCGTGCGATTCAGTATGCTATTGGCATTGGCGGCAATCGGGGTTTACTTCCGGCGCGACTTAGCCTGCATCCCGGTCTATGCTTCAATAACAGGTGGATTGGCGGTGCTTCTCCTGTTCTATGTGACGGCAAGATACCGGATACTGATGGTTCCGGGTTTGGCGATTATTGGTGGAGACGGCCTCCTCAAACTCATAAAGCGGATTCGCTCAAAACATGGATGGTTACCGCCGGTCCTCATAGGCTTGGCCGTTTTCCTCATATCAAGACTGGGATTCACATTGCCTTTGCGCCGAGGCTCGGCATTGCTTCGTGCCAATGGGCAGCGGAATCTGGGCGAGATCTATCATTATCGTGCCCATGACCTGGGGCACGCTGAAAAGGCTTACCGGCAAGCCATCAGAATATATGAAACGAATATCAACCCTCACAGCCTCCAGGAAAAGGTTGCACTTGCTGACCTGCGCACGCTGCTGAAAAAACTCTATGCGCAAAAACAGACCGGGAAAGCGGAACAGGCATTGGTCCGGGGAGACACAGCTAAAGCAATCGGTGAACTTAGGAACGCGCTCGAAAACGATTCCGGGATGAGACCTGCTTATTTGCTACTCGGGACTATTTTGGGAACTCAAGGGAATGCACAACAGGCCGGAAAGGTATTTCAGGCCGCAACCAGGCACATTCCCGATGACCCGGTCATACTATATAACCTTGCACTCGCGGCCCTCTCTGCCGGCGACTACGAAAAAGCGCTCACTACGGCAAGAAAAGTGCTTAAGATGGTTCCGTTACACCAATCGGCTCGGGAGATTGAAAAAAGGGCACTGGCAAAAAGGAACCGCGGTGCGCCTTTGTTTAAGGCGCACCACGATTGTAAATCCCCTTAGAGAGTATCAATTAGAAAGGGGATTCAGGAGCGCG
>DFBN01000025.1:17105-17511 GCA_002366635.1 Caldifarciminota bacterium UBA3079
GGGAGAGTACCAGCTTACCCCAAGCTTTTGCATTGGTTGCGGTTAACTGATAGAAGTAGATGCCTGGAGCGAGCATATTGCCGGTTTCGTCACGGCCGTCCCAGTTGAAATTGCTCAGTCCTGACCGTGGCGTCTGTTGCAGGAAGCTGCGAACAAGCCGGCCGGTGTTATCATAAATCCTGAGTTTTACCGGCCCGGCCGCATTGGGCACGGCAGAAATCATGGTCGATTTGGTAAACGGATTGGGCCGCACCTGAACCAGGATACCTTCAGCCCGGCCAAGCCGAAACGGCTGTTCTTCGGCCATACCAACGCCGTGGTGGAACCCAACCACTTTAAGAATTTGGTTATTCTGGCTCGTGCCCCACTGCATAATCGTTACCCAGTAAGACCCGTCGGCCGGGTC
>DFBN01000122.1:0-1435 GCA_002366635.1 Caldifarciminota bacterium UBA3079
CTGAAACCGGATAACCGTAGTGAAGAAAAAATCCAGGACGAGAAGCCGGAGATGAAACCAGGGGATTTGGCCGAATGGGTGGAATATTTCCGAAAAGGCAGAATAAAGGATGGATAAAAAGTCAAGTTGCATTGACAAAATGGCCGGCCGTGGTAAGATACTGACAGGTGTAAATGATTGAAGGATGCTGACTGCGTCTGAAGATTTGAATGGAGGTATTATGTCAGAAGTTCTCGAGATACGCTGGCACGGTCGCGGTGGCCAGGGTGCCAAAACTGCGGCACTCTTATTCGCCGGGGCCGCACTCGACACCGGCAAGTACATCCAGGCCTTTCCTGAATACGGACCTGAAAGAATGGGCGCACCGGTGACCGCGTTCAACCGTCTGTCCAAAGACGAAATCCATATCCATTCCGGTATTAAATCTCCTGATATCGTTGTCGTGCTTGACCCTTCCCTTATTGAGCCGGCCAGGGTTACCCAAGGACTGAAGGATAACGGAATCCTCCTGGTGAATACGACCGAGAACCCCCAGGACCTGAAAAAAAGGCTCGGGCTTGGCACGAAAGTGAGAGTTTATACCGTGGATGCTTCCAGGATTGCGATTGAGACCGTTGGCAAAGATGTCCCGAATGCGCCATTGCTCGGTGCTTTGGTGAAGATTACCGGAATCCTGAAATTTGACCCGATGATGGATTCGATAAAGAAAAAGCTGACTGTGAAATTCCGCGGCCGTGAAAACCTGGTTGAAAGCAACCTTGCAAGCGTCCGGCGTGCTTATGGGGAGGTCAAAGGATGAAACCCAGAAAAAAGACCTGGCAAGAATTACCTTGCGGTGCTATAATCGAGGACCTCAGTGCGGTGCTGGAAAACAAAACCGGTGCCTGGCGCAGCATGAGGCCGGTGTGGAAGGCGGACCGCTGCATTAATTGTCTCGCCTGCTGGATTTACTGCCCGGACTCGGCGATTATGGTTGAAGACGGCAAGATGAAAGGTCCGGACTATAACTATTGCAAGGGTTGTGGCATATGCGCAAATGTTTGTCCGCCCAAAGTTCACGCCATCGAGATGGTAAAGGAGCAGAAATGATACTGGCCAAAACCGGTAACGAAGCGATGGCTTATGCAATGCGTCAAATCAATCCCGATGTCGTAGCGGCATATCCGATTACGCCGTCTACAGAAATCGTGCAGCTCTTTGCAACCTATGTGAACGACGGGCTGGTAGATACTGAGTTTGTGCCCGTGGAAAGCGAGCATTCGGCTATGGCTGCATGTATCGGTTCGGCTGCATCCGGGTGCAGAACAATGACTGCAACCGCATCTCAGGGTCTTGCATTGATGCATGAGATGTTGTTCATTGCCGGAGGATTAAGATTGCCGATTACTGTGCCAATAGCCTCCCGCTCGCTGTCTTCGCCATTGAACATTCATTG
>DFBN01000122.1:1536-2883 GCA_002366635.1 Caldifarciminota bacterium UBA3079
TCCCATTGCATGGAGCGCATCGATGTCCTGAATGACCAGGATGTGCGGGACTGGCTCGGCCCATATAAGCCGAATTATAACCTGCTTAATCTGGAACATCCGATTCTTGTCGGTCCGGCCGCGCTTCAGGATTATTATTTCGAATTCAAGCGGTCTCAAATCGAAGGAATGAGAAACGCCTTGCCGGTTATCAAGCAGGTGACGCAGGATTTCAATCAGCTCTCTGGACGGGCCTATGGAATTGTCGAAGAATACCGGTGCGATGATGCCCGTGCGGTCATCCTCCTCATGGGTTCTGCCTGCGGTGCCGGAAGGGCCGCGGTCGACAAACTCAGACATGAAGGCAAAAAAGTAGGTATGGTCAAGCTCAGGGTTTTCCGTCCATTGCCGCACGGACTTCTGAAAAAAACACTATCCGGATTCAAGACAATCGGCGTGCTTGACCGTGTCGATGCGGTCAACTCATATGGCGGGCCGCTCTATACCGAAATAACATCACTGCTCTATGATGCAGTGGAAAAGCCCCGGGTGTTTTCTTATGTTTACGGACTCGGTGGCAAAGAATTCACGCCTGAAGATGCGGAAGCGGTGCTTAGGTCCGTGCTCACCGGCAAGAAAGAAGAGCTGGTAACATATGTGGGAGTGAGGTAAAAATGGCAAGACTCAAAGAACTCTGCAAGAACAAAGAACTGTTCTCAAAAGGCCATCGAGCATGTGCAGGATGCGGTGAGGCCCTTGCAGTCAGACAAATTCTACTGGCGGCCCAAGAACCGGTTGTGACAATAATGCCCACCGGCTGTCTTGAAATCTTTTCGTCCATCTATCCTGAGAGCGCCTGGCAGGTGCCGATGATTCATACCGCATTCGAAACCGCGGCATCAACCGCATCCGGTGTCGAAGCTGCCTACCGATTCCAGAAGAAAATGGGCCGCCTCAAAAAAGACATCAAATTCATCGCATTCGGAGGTGACGGTGCTACTTATGATATCGGTTTTGCGGCACTATCAGGTGCAATTGAGCGCAGACAAAGATTCCTTTATGTTTGCACGGACAACGAAGCATATATGAATACCGGCATCCAGCGCTCCTCAGCAACCCCTTATGGTGCCCACACCACGACTTCCCCGGCCGGAACCAAAGTCCCGGGCAAGCGTCAGCACCGAAAGGATATAGTAGAAGTAGCAATCGCCCACAACATCGCATACGCAGCCCAGACAACGGTTGCGCTTTGGAATGACCTGGTTACAAAAGTGCAAAAAGCACTGGCTATGCCCGGGCCCAGCTTCCTGAATGTCTTAGTGCCGTGTCCTTTGGGCTGGAGGTATCCGAGCTCTGAGACAATCCGCG
>DFBN01000079.1:0-5675 GCA_002366635.1 Caldifarciminota bacterium UBA3079
TTACAGTCCGGTCCAACTTTCCCGGCATGGCGGTTTATCTTGACGGTGATTATCTGGGCCGCATACCGATTGAAAAACAGTCGGTCAGTCCCGGTTCATACATCTTGAGCATTGTATCAAACGATAGCCTTGAGAATCTGTATGACGCTTTGCGCAATGGCACGATTCCCGACCGGCTTTCTGCTGTATGGGCATTGGGCAGTATCGATGCCGGGACTAAGAAGATAGAAATTAAACCACGGGTCCTGACCGATGTGTCGATTGATTACGGAGCGGTGCTGGGCGCACCAACTAAGGCAAAGGCTTTGACCTGTTGTGGTATCGGCGGAATTTTCGGGCTGGGCGCAATAATCGGTGTGGTTATCGGCCGTATTATTTTCTAAAATGGCAAGGAAAGCGGTCGTCGGGATAGCATTCCTAATGCTCGTTCTGGCAGGCACTGCAACGAAGCAGAAAATCTCCTGGCCTTTGCACGAGGCAGAATTTTATGAAAAGCTGTCTCACAAAAAGGTCCGCTGCCTGCTTTGTCCGCACCGCTGCGTGCTTACACCAGGCCAGCGCGGACTCTGCCGCGTCCGGATAAACAAAAACGGCAAGCTTTATTCCATGGTTTACAGCCGTGCCTGCACCGTTGGCAAGGAACCGATAGAAAAGGCGCCTTTCTTCCATTTTCTTCCCGGCAGGAAAAGATTGACCCTGGCGACCGCCGGCTGCAATCAAAGGTGCAAATACTGCCAGAACTGGGAGATTTCCCAGTCTTATCCAGAAGAACTGCCCAGTTACAATCTACCGCCTGAAAAGATCGTCGAAATCGCCGAGCAGGAAAAGACCCTGATAATCTGCTTTACATATTCTGAGCCGATTATTTTCTATGAATATATGTGCGATATCGCCCAGATTGCCAGAAAACATGGAATCAGGACCGCGGTTGTTTCGGGCGGGTATATCAATCCAGAACCTTTGAAGAAACTCTGTGGTCTGGTAGACGCTATCAAGATTGACCTTAAAGGGTTTACCAATGAATTCTACAAAGATGTCTGTGGTTCAAGCCTGCAACCGGTTCTTGACGCATGCAAGATAGTAGCAGAAAGTGGCACCCATCTTGAGCTTGTAAATCTGGTGATACCCGTATTGAATGACGATACTATGCAGATAAGGCGAATGTGCTCTTGGATTCGTGAGAACCTGGGCGATACAATCCCGATACATTTTACCCGTTTCACACCTGCCTATCGGTTGCGTAATTCGCCGCCTACCCCGGTTGCGTCCCTGGAGATGGCTGCCAGAGTCGCAAAGGAACAGGGACTCAAATTTGTGTATATCGGTAATGTTCCCGGGCATAAACTGGAGAACACTCACTGCCCGAAGTGCGATAGTCTTCTTATTCGTCGTCGGGGTTTCACGGTTCTTGAAAACCGTCTGAAGGATGGCTGCTGTCCTTATTGCGGCACCAGGATTCCCGGGGTTTGGAAGTAATGGGACAAGGTATGGGTTTACCGTGCGTCTGGTTTGTGCCTCCGGAGCGAAGCCGTGCATGCGTGGGTCAGATATTGGAGGAGTCCGGTTTTCTGCGCGGTCTGAAAGCGAAGAAGAAAGTCGGTATCAAGGTTCATTTCGGCGAGGCGGGCAACAGCAATCATCTTGACCCGGAGCTGGTCCGGGCGGCCGCGGTTGCGGTGAGCTATTACGGGCTTCAGCCGGTAGCAATTGAAACAACAACACTTTACCGGGGAAAACGCCAGAACGCGCTTGATTATATCAAACTTGCAAAAGACCACGGCTTCGGTGTGGAAAATACCCTGGCACCGATTGAAATCCTGGACGGGCAACACGGTGAGAAGTTCTATGAGGTGGGGTTTGGTTCCGAGCTCGTGCCGCATGCAAAGCTCGCCTCTGGCCTGCGCCGACTGCGCTATATCATCAACATGGCCCATTTCAAAGGCCATTTTGTGGCCGGCTTCGGTGGTGTCATCAAGAACCTTGCCATGGGCCTGGCAGCAAAGGCGGGCAAACTCGAAATGCACTCCTATTCCAAACCGTTTGTTGACCCTGAAAAATGCGTCTCCTGCGGCACATGCGTTGAATACTGTCCTTACAATGCGATAAACTTCGTCCAGTATGTAGCAAAAATCGGTCGAGGGTGCACCGGGTGCGGCGGATGCCTGGCGGTCTGTCCGCAAGGTGCAATACAAATCGACTGGAATGTCGCATCAGAAACAGTCCAGCTCAAGATGGTCGAGTATTGCCGTGCCGTGCTTTTGGGCAGGCGGGTATTCCATTTCAATTTCGCACTCCGTATTACCCCGAATTGCGACTGCTACCCTCAGACCGAAAAACCATTCATGGAGGATGTCGGTGTTTTCGCATCTTTCGACCCGGTTGCGTGTGACCAGGCGGCTTATGACCGAATAAAACCCGGATTGAAAGAACTCTATCCACACCTTCACCCTGAAGTCATGCTCGATGCCGCTGAAAAAACAGGTCTGGGGAACAGGCAATACAAACTGGTAGAGTTGTGAACGGACAAGAAGTGAGACTGGAGATGTTTGAAGGGCCGATTGAACTCCTGCTTTATCTTGTCCGCAAGAACGAACTGGATGTATTCGATGTCCCAATCGGCAGGCTCACTGACGACTACCTGGATTTTGTGCGGTCAACAATCCGTCTGGATTTGGTGTCGGCTGCCGATTTTCTGGTCCTTGCCGGAATTCTGGTCCGATTGAAGATGCGCCGGCTCCTGCCTTCACATAAGGCCGAGGAACTGGAAACGCCTACGACTACCCTGGAGCAGATTCTGGATGAGTTCAGAAAATATCAGCGGGCGGCAAAGGTTCTTTGTGAACGGGAAATGGAACGCCGGCGCGTTTTTCCAAGACCCGGTACCGCACCGAGGAGCTGGCCTTCAGGTCAGTTAGACCTTTCGATACTGACCGATGCCTTTCGCCATTTAATCAGGATGAGAAAACCGGACAATGTGGTCAGACTGGTACCGAGGAAAATCCATTTTCAGGAAAAACTGGAACAACTGCGCCAGTTTATCCGAACCCGTGGCACGGTTCGTTTCAACGAGGCACTGAGCAGCAACAGCATCGCCGAACTTATAGTCATGTTCATCGCCCTGTTGGAACTTGTGCGCCTGGGCGAGGTTTGCATCAGTCAGAGGAAACAGTTCGACCCGATTACCCTTGAATTGCGCGACCAGACCGATAAATTGAAGATTTGAGATTGAAGAGATGAGAATATTCACACTCGGCACCGCGCATCGGGATAAACACGATTTCGTCCGTATCCTGATAAAATACGGTATTCAGGTTGTGTTCGATGTCCGTGCTTTTCTGGGTGCACAGGAGGATTATTTCCGCCGTAATGGTCTGCAAGCGCTCTGCGTTGCCCAAGGTATCGACTATGTGTATCTCGGTAATGAAATAGGCGGGCCAAAGGACAGAAACTACAAAGACTGGATTAGAACAGACGAATACAAGCGTAATTTCGATATCATCCGCAAAAAACTGGAAAAACGCGTATGCTGCATCTTGTGCACGGAACGCAGCCCGGAAAGATGTCACCGCCGGATTATCAGTGGCCAGCTTGCCGAACAAGATATTGAGGTTGTTCACCTGCTGGATGAAACTTCGGTCTGGCACCCGCCATCCAGGACATGATCGATTCAAAGCTCATTGCCGAAATCAAACGGCTCAAGCAGAAAAAAAACGCCATAATCCTTGTCCATAACTATCAACCGGCAGAGATATTCAAAATCGCTGACTTCATTGGTGATTCGCTTGAGCTTTCGCGCAAGGCAGCGCAGTCAGGCGCACCGCTCATACTGTTCTGCGGGGTCAGGTTCATGGCCGAGACCGCAAAACTGCTCAGCCCTGATTCCCGGGTTATCATGCCTGAGCCCAAAGCCGGGTGCGAACTGGCAGATGAGGCAACCTCCAAGGATTTACGCAACAAGAAAAAGGCATTGGGTGATGTAGTCACAGTGACATATGTGAATACCACGGCCGAGGTCAAAGCCGAGTCCGACATTTGCTGCACTTCTGCCAATGCAGTCAGGGTTGTAAAGACACTGCCTCGTGGGTCCCGGGTCCTGTTTGTGCCCGACAAGAACCTTGCCGCATATGTGGCTCAGAAAACCAACTATGAAATAATACCTTGGCCAGGGTCATGTTATGTTCATGCATGCTTTACTGCTTTCGATGTCCGCAGGGCCCGCAGGAAACATCCTGGGGCCGTTGTTATATCCCACCCGGAATCTCCGCCCGATGTTCTAGCTGCATCTGACTATGTCGCATCAACCGGTGGTATGCTCAAACTCGCCAAGGAATGTGATGAAATCGTGCTCGGCACCGATGCCGGAATGTGTGCCCGTATTCAATATGAGTACCCTGGAAAGAAATGCTATCCGCTCAAACCTGATGCCCTCTGCAGAAACATGAAACGCACTACTCTTGGAAAGGCAATGCGGGCACTGAAAGATGAAACCGGAGAAGTAACCGTGCCGCAGGGAATCGCAGAAAAAGCCCGGGCTGCAATTGAAAGAATGATGGCTGTTAATTGAATCTTGACAGTCCGGCTCAGGTCTTTACATTGCTATTGTGAATCTGCTGTTTATTGTCCTAATTCTGGCCGGGTTTGATTTCGGCGGCCGGATTGCCGCAGTTTATCCGGTTGGTGGATTTGGGCGGTTTCATTCCTCCAGCGCACTTGTGGGGGGCAATATCGGATACTCGACCGGCCCGGTCCGGCTTGAATCGGGTTACGGTTACACCAGCCTACCCGGACACCAAGTAAGCCCATACCTACTTTCATTCCATCAACTGTCTTTATCCAGTGGCTACGATTTTGCGCATTGGGCCGACTGGGGTTTCGAAGCAACCGCCGGGCTCGGCTATCTCTTTGCCCGGCGTGACTACGGCAGAGCAAGGGAAAAAGGTAAAGCCGGCAGTGGAGAACTGGGCGTCTACTTTTTCCAGCATACAGGCAAAAGTCGGCTTTCGGTCGGCTTGGCCCATACCCTGGTTTTTGAAAGGGATGGAACTAGTGGCATCGCGATAAATCAGTTCTTTCAAATCCGCGCGGGGGTAGCATATGTTCCGTAGAATTACTGTTTTCCTGCTTTTTTTAGGACTTTCCTGCAGCGATATGATATTTGAGCGCTCGAGCGCGGATTATTTTCCTTTGGTTACTGGCAGCGAATGGAAATACCTTGTTGGCGAAACAACCACTTATGTTCGGGTGACAGGCGATAGTTCTATCGGTAACCGTTCCTGCACCGTTGTGACGGTCGATTTCATGCCCGAGTTCTGGTTCAAGGAACCGTGCGAAATCCACAAATTCTTTTATCGGACAATAAGCCGCGGTGGCAGTGAATGGACGCTTGAATCACGCTATGGTAGCGTGTACCGCCTTCCTTTCGTTGCAGCAAACTCCTGGCAGGACCTTTTCCAGGACACTGTCCTGGTGCTTGGTGATACAATCCTGTATTATCACCGGCTTGAGGCCAATGTGACCAAAATAGAAGATGTCGCGACACCGGCTGGCATTTTCGGCCAGTGCTACCGGCTCGAATTCACTGAGGAAATTCGCGCGTTTGACACTACCACAACCCGTTTTACTGAATGGCTTGCCCCAGGAATCGGTTTGGTCAAAAGTCGGACCGGAAATGAAGA
>DFBN01000079.1:5776-13272 GCA_002366635.1 Caldifarciminota bacterium UBA3079
TCAGGAGGCATTCGATGGAAAAGAAAGTAATAATCATTGTCTTGGCTGCGGTTGCACTGAGTCTGGGATTGCCCGACATGACAAGACCGATAGTCACAGACAACTGCGGACAGTATCTGGCCGGTCAGTTGATTATCAAACTGAACTCGTCCCTGCGTGGCAAGGTCGAAGTAAACGATGAAAACGGGCTGGCCCTTTTCGGGGTTCCGGCCCTGGATAAGCTGAGCCGATGCTGGCAAGTGGATGATGTCACCCAGATATATCGAGACCCGAATCCCAGCCCGGTTGCACAGAAATACGGCTGCGATATGCAATATATCATCCAGTTTCCGGCAAAACAGGATATCAAACCGGTTGCCGAATCTTATGAGGCCCTGGGTGAAGTTGTGTACGCCTGCCCGAACAGTGTGCTCAAGCTGGATGAAGAACCCGATGACCCGCTTTACAGTCACCAGTGGCACCTGGCACAAATCGGGGCCCCTTTTGCCTGGGGCGTTGCCAAAGGTGATACCAGTGTTATTAATCTCGTGATAGATGATGGTTGTGACTGGTGCCATCCTGACATCCAGGACAACCTCTGGATAAACCATTCCGAGGATATCAATGGCAACGGCAGATTCGACACCCTTCCCCCGCCTGCCGGCGACCTTGATGGTATCGACCAGGACCAGAATGGATACATTGATGATGTTATCGGTTGGGACTTCAAGGACGGTGACCCAAATCCGATGCCGACACTTGGCTGTGACCATGGCACCCATTGCTGGGGTAATATCAATGCGGTTACTAACAACGGGGTCGGTGTTGCCGGCGCTACCTGGAACAGCCGTTCGATGGTAGTCCGGTGTGAAGCCACGCCGGGTTTTGTAAATATCTACCTCGCTATCGCCTCGATATATTATGCCGTGCCTAAAGGAATCTGGGCAATCTCGATGAGTTTCGGCTCGTCATCATCCCATTCAGGTATGGCCGACGCCTGCCAGTTTGCCTGGGATTCCGGGTGCGTGCTCTATGGCTCGGCAGGAAATGAAGGCAGCGAATCTGTTCGCTATCCGGCGTGCTATGAAGGTGTCGAGAATGTCGCGGCTTCCAGCGGTGGAGATATGAAAGCGTCTTGGTCCAACTATGGCACCTGGGTTGATGTAACCGCGCCGGGCGATGCCATCTATGCCACGGTGACCCGGGCGGGCGGTTCTTATGGTTCGATGAGCGGTACTTCGATGTCGGCCCCGCTTGCAGCCGGTGTCGCCTGCTGGATGAAATCATTCGACCTGACCATGTCCAATGTTACCTGCACCCTGAAAATGCATGAGGCGTGCGATTCGATGCCCGACCCGCTATATCCCCAAGGCAAACTGGGCGCGGGCCGGGTAAGCATGGCAAATATCGTGCTCCCGCTTTATTATTGCGACTTGAAAATGACCGACTGGCGTTTCAACGATGCTTCGGGTAATAATAACGGCCGGCCTGACCCTGGCGAGGCCGCGGCTTTGATTATCACTTATCATAACACCGTTGGCTGGCAGAATGCCACAAATGTTTCTGCCACACTCGCTTGCACTAATCCCGAAGTTGAAATCGTCAAGAATATCGCAACATTCCCGGACATACCGGCCGGGTCCAGTGGCAATTGCTCAAATGATTCATTCGTAGTCTCAGTCCCTCAGAATATGCCGCCACAGAAGCTTTATTTCTTTGTTTCGGCCAACGCCAGTCCTGAGCCTGCTTATCCAGATACCAGTTTGAGTGTGATTTCAGGTGAGCCGAAACTGTTCATTGTCGATGATGATAATGGTGCAGATTATGAGCGATGGTATACTTCGGCCTGCGACTCAAGCAGTATACTATATGATACTTACAATGTGCAAACATCCGGCTCGCCGACCTTCGACACCTTGCACCATTACCCGGTAGTTATCTGGTTCTGCGGCAAGGATTCCACAACTACACTTACTGCTACCGACCGGGCAAATCTTGCCCAGTTCCTTGATAATGGTGGCAACCTTCTGATTTCAGGCCAGAATATCGCGCAGAACATCTCGGGCGAAAGCTTCCTTGCCGACTATCTCCATGCCCAGTTTGTCAATCCGTCCACGCGCAAGCCTTTTATGGTAGGTATTCCAGGAGACCCGATAACCCAGGGCGATACGATGGTAGCGGGCGGCGGTGGCGGCGCGAATAACGGAAGCTCTCTTGACGGCATTAAACCGGTAAACAACGGTTTTGGCTGCGCCTTTTACGAAGACTTCGGCGATACTACAGTGCAGGCTGCGGTCAGGTACAAGAACAGCTATGCAGTAGTATTCTTCTCAGCGCCGTTCGAGGCGATTGACCATTCAACCTCCAAATACCTCCAGAAATGGACCCTCCTTCGCAGAATAATGGAGTATTTCGGCCAGCGTGTGCCCGGTGTAAGTGAACCGACAAAGGTATTACCAAGCAAGCGGCCCTATGTGCTGCATATAGCACCGAACCCGTTTGCAAATGTTGCCCAGGTTCAATTCATCGCTCCGGTAACCGGCAAGGTTGAGCTTCGCACTTGGACCCTCACTGGACGACTGGTGGATAACCAAACCGGTGATGTAACAATGGGAGAACATGCCGGTTTCCGGATTGATGGCAAGAAGTTTTCCAATGGTGTGTACATTGTGCAACTCATAACACCCAAAGGCGTGTTTGCCCAGAAAGTCGCGGTGCTTAAATAATAGTGATTCCGTCCTTTTTATAGGAAAATCAGTGGCCCAGGGCTAAGCGGTTTGCAAAGAATTCCGGTAACCCGGCCCGCAGGATTTTTTCCTGCACTGTTCTGACATTGTATTTCACACGGTGGAATGATATAAACTTGGTCCCGGTGTCGTAAAGCACACAGCAGGCAGCCGGGTCACCGTCTCTGGGTTGACCGACACTCCCGACATTGACTACATACTTGGCATCAGCACGCATCTCGAAACTGTCCTGCCGGATAAGCTTGGCCGGTTCGTGGGCCCGGCGCTCGACAACAAAAGGATAATGGGTATGTCCGACAATGCACGCATTAGAAGCAAAGTATTTCATTTCATCTTCTGCTTCGCGCACAGCAAAAATGTATTCCCACTGTTCTGGCGCTGATGGAGCGGCGTGAACAAAACAAAGGGGTTCGAATTGTTCGATAAGTGGGAGGGAATCGAGATAGTTTAGGTCTTTTTCATCAAGTTGTTCTTTTGTCCAGGCGAGTGCGATTCGTGCTGCCGGATTGAAGTTACCTGCAGGAACACGGCCGAGCACGCCATAATCATGGTTACCCGCGACCACAGGCCCGCGCAGGTTCCTGATTCTCTCAATACATGCATGGGGGTCTGGGCCGTAGCCGACAATGTCTCCACAGCAGATAAAGATGGTCGCGCCACTGTTGCGCAGGAACGCAAGCACTTGAGTCAGCGCTTCCAGGTTACCATGAATATCAGAGAAGATGCCGATCTTCATTTTTTGTCGAGCGCAGCTTTATAAACGCTGTCCAGAACACCGTTCACAAACCGACCCGAATCGTCATCACCGTATTTCTTGGCAATATCCACCGCCTCGTTGATTGACACCTTTGGCGGCACATCATCGAAATAGAGTATTTCCGCACATGCCAGTCTGAGAATCGCACGGTCGAGGAACCTCAGCCTGCCGATACGCCAGCGCTCCAGGTGCCGACGCAGAATCCTGTCAATTTCTACCTGATTGTTCAGCACCGATTGAACCACTCTCCGAAGATAGTTTTCTGCATCTTCTGAAGGGTTCTTTCGGTTAAGGATTTCCTCAATCGTATCGTCTGGTTCACCTTTGACCAAATCAAGACGATAAAGGGTTTCGAGCGCGGCCTCCCGCGCCAGACGCCGCTGTGTCACTCGATGCATCTCTCCAAATTTGCCATCTCGATTGCGGACAGGGCCGCGGTCCAGCCTCTATTGCCGGCTTTGGCACCGGCCCGTTCAAGTGCCTGCTCCAACGTGTCTGCTGTGATAACACCCAGAATCGTCGGCACACCGGTCTCAAAATAGACCCGGGCCAGTCCTTTTGCTACTTCGGCATTGATGTATTCAGCATGAGGCGTGTCCCCGCGAATCACTGCGCCCAGGCCGACAACACCGTCATACTTCTTTGATGCGGCGCAGTGCCGGCAGAGCGGTGGAATTTCAAATGCCCCGGCTACCCAGAAAATATCGGTTCCTTTCGCATTGTGCCGAAGAAGGCAATCCAATGCACCGGACAGGAGCTGGCCGCTTACCAGTTTGTTGAACCGCGAAACCACCAGGGCAAAATTCTTGCCGGTGGCATCAAGCTTTCCCTGAAATTCCCTTTTTTCCATCTTTTACTCCTTTCTCAATATCTCCCAACAGATGCCCCAGCCGGTCACGCTTGGTGATAAGGTATCGGATATTCAGCTTATTGGCCTTAACAACAATCGGGACCCTTTCAACAATCTTAAGCCCGAAACCACGCAGCCCCACTACTTTGCGCAGGTTATTGGTCAGAAGTCTGATGCTCGACAGGCCCAAATCAGCAAGAATCTGGGCGCCGATACCATAATCCCTTAGGTCTGGTGCAAAACCCAGAGCGGTATTCGCATCAACCGTATCCAATCCCCGGTCCTGCAGCGCATAAGCCTGCAACTTGTTGGAAATGCCGATGCCACGACCTTCCTGACGCATATAAAGCAGGACACCCAGGCCTTCTTTGTCAATCATCTGCATTGACTTGGCCAACTGCTGTCCGCAGTCACACCGCAATGAATGGAATACATCACCGGTCAGGCACTGGGAATGCACCCTGACCAAAACCCGTTTCTTGCCCCGCACATGGCCTTTAACAAGTGCCAGATGCGCATAAGAATCGAGCATATCCTCATACACATGAACCCGGAACTCGCCGTATTCGGTAGGCAGGTCCGTTTCCACAATCTTATGCACCAGTTTTTCCCGCTGCCCTCGATAGGCTATCAAATCCTTAATCGTAATGACTTTCAGGCCAAACCGCTTTGCCAGACCGCGCAGGGCCCTGGTTCGTGCCATTCTGCCGTTTTCTGCCATTACTTCACACAGAACGCCGACTGGTTTCAGGCCTGCAAGCCGAACCAAATCGGTTGATGCCTCGGTATGTCCGGCCCGCACCAGAACCCCGCCTGCCTGGGCCACAATCGGAAAGATATGACCGGGCCGGGCAAGGTCACCAGGTTTTGTCTTCGGGTCTGCGAGCGCCCGAATCGTGGCAGCCCGGTCATGGGCTGAAATCCCGGTGGTTGTTCCCCGGACCGCATCTACAGAAACCGTAAAAGCGGTGCCGTGCAATGCGGTATTGGTCGAACTCTGGGCGAAAAGTCCGAGCTCACTTGCACGCTTACCGGTTACAGATACACATACGAGACCTCGGCCATGCTTTGCCATGAAATTGACTTTTTGTGCGCTTACTTTCTGGGCAGCAAAGACTAAATCCCCTTCGTTTTCCCTTGTTTCATCATCAACAATAATCACCATTCTGCCCAGGCGGATATCTTTCAAGGCATCTTCAATCGTTGCAAACATACTCAAATCTTCAATCAGACATGCACCGAACCCGGTCTATCATTGAGAAGCCATAATTTTCTCATACCACTGGCGATAGAAATCCCGGTAAGATTTGCGTCTCATGACATTTTTCCACCATTGCTGATGCTTCATGTACCAGTCCAGGGTCAGATTCAGACCTTCATCAAAACCGGTTTTTGCCTGCCAGCCCAGAAGTCTCCTGGTCTTCTTTGTGTCACATACCAGTCGGCGTACATGTCCGGGCCGGTCCTTGATATGCTGAACAAGCTTTTCGGGTTTTCCCAGATAGCGCAGCACAGCCCGCGCAATCTGAAGCACATTCTTTTCCCTGCCCGAGCCAACATTGAAAACCTGACCGATGACTTTGTTCTCATCTGCATCCAGCATGCGTTGCACCGCCTCGCAGAAATCCAGCACATAGGTCCAGTCCCTGGTATTCCTGCCTGAACCGTAAACAAACAGAGGACGGCCCAGAAGTGCCTGGGTAAAATAGAACGGTATCACTTTTTCGGGATGTTGGTTCGGTCCATACTGGTTGAAAGGCCGCAGAACGACTATCGGCAGACCGTAAGTTTCGAAATAAGAATAGCAAAGCCGGTCGGCACCCGCTTTTGTGGCTGAATAAGGACTCTGAGGCATAATCGGATGGTTCTCATCCATCGGCACCTTGCGCGCAGACCCGTAAATCTCACAAGTGGAAATCTGCACAAAACGGTCGCAAGGACGGCGCCGGAACTCATCCAGCAAAATATAGGTGCCTAGAAAATCGGTCATCACAAAAGGGTTCGTGTCCACGATTGAACGGTCAATGAATGTTTCGGCGGCAAAGTTTACCACTGCATCAACACCGCGCAAGCTCGGCCTGACCACATCCCTTTTCCTGATATCACCCCTTACGAACTCAAACCTCGGGTTCTTCCATAAATCCTTTGGAAAATTATTCAGGTTTCCGGCATAAGTGAGCTTGTCCACAACCCGCACTCGAAAACCTTTCTGGGACAAAAGGTGCCGGACAAAATTGGAGCCGATAAAACCGGCCCCGCCAGTCACAAGAATACGGCGCATCAACCTTCCTTCAATTTCCAGTCATACGGTATTTCCGGGTCATCAGGCGACTTGCGGAGCTCATCCGGGTTCTTATGATTATAAGGCTCGGTGATAGTATTGATAAGATATGCCGGTGCGTTTCCGACCCCTTTCATTCCGTGCAGCACACCGGGTGGAATCTGCACAAGAATCGGATTCTGCTCGCCGATAAAGAGTTCCATTACTTCACCTTTTGTCGGTGAATTCGGCCTGCCATCGAACAATGCAACCTTGGCCATCCCTTTAATGATGCAGAAATTATCGGTCTGCGCTTTGTGGTAATGCCAGCCTTTGACTACGCCCGGATAGACTATGGAAAGATAAACCTGGCCGAATCCCTCGAACAACTCATCATCGTTGCGCAATATCTCCATCACCATTCCGCGTTCGTCCGGGATGGGTTTCAGTTTCTTGACTTTAACACCTTTAATCATGACATGAAAGTTACTCCAGCCTGGTGCAATAGTCAAGGAAATTGCAAACTCTGTCCTGATTCGATTCCAGAACCGATTATTTTCTCTACCTGCTGGCCAGATGTGTGAAAGCATCGAAAAGCATCGGGTTTGGTGTCGGGGATTGTTGCGGGAATGGATTCGGGAATAAAACCCGGGAAGATTTCCGGGACGGGTTCAGAAATACAATCCGGAATAGTTGCACATTGGAATCCAGCAATTGAACCAGGAGCGATTTCTGGAAGCATAGCTTGAGAAACATCTCCGAGCATTCCGGGATTAGTATTTCCGAGCGATTCTTGCCAGAAACCCGGGTTTGAAACGGGAAGTGAAGCGCGTAGCGTTGCACGATGGGTTTCAGGGATAATATCCGGGACAAAATCCGGAATACAATCCGGGAACAAAACCG
>DFBN01000079.1:13297-13759 GCA_002366635.1 Caldifarciminota bacterium UBA3079
GGGGCGGTGGAGGGGGTATGCCCCAAACGATGCGATTTGATGATGGGAAGGCTATCATGAGGCACAACTCTTTGTCGGGCAATGAATTACAGCTTTTGTTATGTTCGGGTCTCGTTCCGGCTCTAATATAGTGGAGGAGTATAAGAAAGTTAGGACGGCATAATCCGAATCCGTTTCGTTGCATTCGACATTGAATGTAGCTTCTTCTATCAGAGGTATCGTGCGAGGCCAGAACCTTCAGAGTGTTTCATGGTTACTGCAAAATGGTCGAAAAATCCTGCCTGCCCCAGAAGGCCTTTCCTAGGGAGTCTCCGAAAACCGGCATAAATCTTATAGGAAACTACCGGTTTGTCCTGTGTGCCAAGGACAATTGTTATGTCGCAGTATCGCGCTGATGAAATTACATTACCGGCGCCCCAGAAAGGTGCCCTCGGGCATTAGGAATCTTTGGGGATTTGTGTG
>DFBN01000040.1:0-10035 GCA_002366635.1 Caldifarciminota bacterium UBA3079
GGTTGTTGAACGTGTGGATAATACGGGCCAGCAGATATCACTGCAAGATGCCCAAGCGCTGAGTGCATCAGCACAAATAGGCGATGTAGTCAGGGTAGAATTACCACCCGAAGAAATCGGGAGAGTTGCCATCCGTAAGGCCTCAGACGAAATGCTTCTCAAACTGCGCGAGGCCGAACGGACCAAACTGTATAACGAGTTTGTCAAGAAAAAAGGCGAAATAGCCACGGGCACCGTCCAAAAAATCGGCCGCGAAGAAGTCATTGTCAATCTCGGTTTGATAGAAGCAGTCCTTACAAACCGCGAGCAACTGAAGAGCGACCATTACCGCCAGGGGCTCCCGATCAAGGCGTATGTCCACCGTGTTGAGAAAACCCCTATCGGCCCCCGTGTCTATCTTTCCAGAACCCATCCGGAATTCCTGAAGAAATTGCTCGCGCGCGAAGTCCCGGAAATAAAAGAAGGTGTAGTCGAAATAAAGGGCATTACACGCTCACCTGGATTCCGCTCTAAGGTTGCTGTCAATTCTCTTGACGAAAAAGTCGACCCGGTAGGTGCCTGCGTCGGCTACCGGAAATCAAGAATCGAAAATGTCATCAAGGAACTCTCCGGTGAAAAGGTAGACATAGTCCAGTGGAGCCGGGACCCGCAGGTCTTCATAGCCCGCTCACTCGGCCCTGCCAAGGTTTCAGAAGTAATCAAAGAAGGCGAAACTTATATCGTAGTAGTTCCGGACAACGAGTTCTCGATCGCAATCGGGAAAAGGGGACAGAATGTCTGGCTCGCAAGCCTGCTGGTACAGACCAAAATCGAGGTGCTCAAGGAAAGTGATTACCGTAACCGGGTAATCATGAACAAGGCGGATAAAGTGGCGGTCGACAAGTTAGAACTCGAAGAAGAACTGCTTACCAAGATTCAGGCGGCCGGACTGAACAATGCATTTGACATACTCAACTGCCCTCCTGAAGAGCTGGCAAAACACATTAACCGCTCCATCGAATCACTAGATGAACTCAAACAGCAGATTCGCGACAAGGTATGGGCAAGCTGAAAGTCTTCCAGGCGGCCAAAAGACTGAACCTTTCAAGTGAAGGCTTAATCGCCGTTCTGAAAGAACTGAACTTCGCACCACGAGGTTACACATCCTACATAACTGATGAAGAGTTCGAAGCCGCCCGGCTCAGGTTACGCAAGGAAAAAAAGCAGTTCAAGGAATCAATCCGACGACGACGACCCGCACGTCAGCGCAGTCGCCAGCAACCAAGACTCAACGAGAAACAAATCGCACGCAATGTGAAACAGACTCTGGTCAAAGTCCACGGTCGGGAAATCAAACACAAAAGACCGGTCCATGAATCCCGGCCCACTACCGAAAGCCAAACTACCAAAATAGTAAAGGTAAACCCTTACATGACAGTAGCCGAACTGGCCCACGCCCTCGACACCCCTGCTGCCGAAGTAATCAAGAAATGCATGAAAATCGGACTTCTCGCCACTGTGAACCAGCGTCTGGACCTCGATATGATAATGCTCGTTGCCGACGAGTGTGGTGTCAAAGTCAAGCAGGAAAATGAACTCGTAACCAATGTCAAGCGCGGCGAGCCCGAAACTCGGCCACCTGTAATAGTAGTCATGGGACATGTCGACCACGGCAAGACCGCCCTTCTTGATTATATCCGTAAGACCAAAGTAGCGGAACACGAAGTAGGTCGAATCACCCAGCACACTGGAGCGTATGTGGCAACTTATGATGGCAGACCGATAATTTTCCTCGACACCCCTGGCCACGAGGCATTTACCGCAATGCGCGCCCGGGGTGCCCAGGTAACTGATATCGGTGTGCTTGTTGTGGCAGCCGATGACGGCGTGATGCCTCAGACCCTGGAAGCCATCGACCATGCCCGTGCAGCCGGCATACCCATAATTGTGACCATTACCAAGATGGACCTGCTCAACGCCAACGCTGACCGAGTCAAATCCCAGTTGGCTCAGCACGGCATCACGGTCGAAGGATACGGCGGTCACACGCCGTGCATCGAAACCTCAGCCGTCACCGGCCAAGGCGTAGAAGAACTCCTCGACGCAATCTCAGTCATAAGCTTGGAAATGGACCTGAAAGCACCTTATGACGGCCCTGCGCGAGGGGTCGTAATCGAAGCCCGCATTGACAGAGGAAGAGGGAATATAGCCACTATCCTGGTGCAGGAAGGCACACTCAGACGCGGAGACCCTTTTGTGGCCGCTGAGCACTACGGCAGAGTGCGTGGTCTCCTCAGTGAAACCTTTGAACGAACCGAAGAAGCCACACCGTCTATCCCGATTCAAGTTCTGGGCTTTTCAGGGCTGCCCGAGGCTGGCGACCGTTTCGATGTCACTGCTGACGAGAGAACTGCACGCGAAATCGCCCAGCGTCGTTTTCTTTCCAAAAGGGCCCGGATACTCAGCTCCAGCCGCCCCAAAGTCTCGCTCGAGGCATTCCAGGAACGAATCGCAGAAGGCCAAACAAAGGAACTCACGATTATCCTGAAGGCAGATGTTTCCGGCTCGGCCGAGGCTTTGCGCGATTCACTTGAAGGCCTGTCGCTGGATGAAGTCCGTGTGAAAGTAATCCACACCGGTGTCGGCCCTATAAACAAAAGTGATGTCTTACTGGCACAGGCGTCTTGTGCGATTCTCGTTGGATTCCACATCCGGCCGCTGCCCGATGCCCGCCGACTTGCCGAAAAAGCAGGGGTCGAAATCCGCACCTACCGGATAATATATACGGCCATCGACGACATCCGTGCCGCTATGCTGGGTCTTCTTGAACCGGAAAAGAAGGAAATCCCCTTAGGGAAAGCCGAAGTCCGGAAGGTATTCAATATTCCGCGTCAGGGTTTGATTGCCGGTTCCTGCATAACCGAAGGCAAGGCCACTCGGGATGCCCAAGTGAGGGTTCTACGCCAGGGGAAAGAAATATTCTGCGGAAAGGTAAATTCTCTCCGCCGATTCAAAGACGATGTCAAAGAAGTCGAAACCGGTCTCGAATGCGGCATCGGTCTTGAGGGAATCGACGACTTGGAAGAAAGTGATATCCTCGAACTTTACCGCATCGAGGAAATCGCACGCGCCAATTTCACCACTCAGAAGTAAAGGGGCATGAGCGTCGGCCTGCTCTTGCTGGACTGTTTCGTAAATCAGAGCCGTTCGCTCAAGGACAAACGCCGGATAATAAAAAGCATGACCGAACGGCTACGCCGTAACTTCAATATTGCAATCTGTGAAGTCGAATACCAGAACCAGTGGCAGCGTGCCCGTCTGGCAATAGTGCTCGTTAACACCCGATGGTCCATGGCACAGCGCACCATCTCCAGGATTCTGGGGTTCTTCGAGCGTGACCGCAGAATCGAACTCCTCAATGCCGAGACCCAGAAGCTCTATTAACGAACCAGAAAAATCACGAGCATACCCGCAACCCAACAATAAAAAGCAAACCAGTGAAGCCGCCGGTTCAGAACCACACGCTTCAAGACCATAAGCGCGGCAACGCCTGATAAAAATGCCATACCGATCCCGACTGCAATCGGCCAGACGCCGATAAAGCTATAATTAATCCCTACCAGTTCCCTGGCGGCTGCGGCGATGATTATCGGTACCGAAAGAATAAAGGAAAATTCAAAGGCATCCTTCCGACGTAGGCCCAGAAAAATAGCGGTTGCAATCGTTACGCCGGACCGTGATATCCCGGGCAGAATTGCGAAAGCCTGAGCTACGCCAATCGCGAATGCTACAAGCCAGCCTACCTGGCGGTCTCGTTCCAGAAAGAACCGGGTGGCAAACAGAAAACCACCTGTCACCAGAAGCATAACACCTACAAGAAACGGCTCGGAAAAGGCCGCTTCCAATCTCTCTTCCAGCAGCAAACCTACTACCGCGGCCGGCACAGAACCGACCGCAATGTAACCTACTGTCCGCCAGCTCTGAGTCCGCCTGTTCCGCTCACGCGCTGCGATACCGGTCAGTATATTGCCTAGCTGCCGCCAGAAGTAACCGACCAATGCAACTGTGGTCCCGATATGAAGAACTGCAGCCAGTGGCATCCGGGTATGTTCTGGCAACCGCCACAAATACTGCAGAACCGCAAGGTGTCCGGAACTGGACACCGGTAGAAATTCAGTAATCCCCTGGAGCAAACCCAGCAGCAGCGCCTGGATTACCGACATCGTCTAAAACTCCCCGGCGAAACTCAAATGAACCTTGCCCTCAAGTGGGTCACTGCCAATGGCCACGCCGTAATCAATACCTAAAGTCCCAATCCTCGTTCCGGCACGGAAACCTACCCCATAGGCCGGCCGGAAAATCCAGCTTGAGCTTGACTTGGCTACTCCGGCGTCAAAGAAAGGGTAAGCCATGAATGAACTGCTGACCCCATAGCGCAATTCACAATTCCACAATCCTATCTCAGTCCCACAGAACTCCTCCTCATAATACCCACGCAGACTTGCGGCACCGCCCATGTGATACAACTCAAACTCGGGCAGACTTACATGAGAATAAACAAGACGGTAATGAAGGAAATCTGCCAAAACAAAAGGACCGAAAACCGGCCAGAGAAAACCGAAATCAGACTCAAACCTGCCGATAAACTTGGCACTTGCCGTATGCGAAGACCGGTTTCCGACCCGGGTTTTGATGTTCAGGTATTCTCCTCGCCTCGGATTGAAATCCGTATTGCGGGTATCAATCTCAAATCCGGTTCCGGCCCAAGTTGTCTGACCGTTTTCAGAAGTATCAATGCTTGCCGTTTGTTCAAAACCGCTCTCAAATGACAGAATAAAATCGGGACTTGTCAGGAGCTCGGCTCCGACAGCGAACGAAGTCTGGGAACGGATGGTATCGGTCACTCGGTGCTGCACATGACATGTTACACTCAGCCACCAGCCAAGCAACCACGGTTCGGTATAGCTGAAGTCGTATCGAGTCCGGCCGGCAAATGCCTGCCAACCGGCTTGCAGACGCCGGCCGGTATTGAGGATATTGCCCAATTTCAGTTCAACAAGGCCGTTTAACTGTTTTGTGTCGGCCGAATAGCCTAACATACCGGAAGCACGATTGCCCCGGCGTTTGGTAACACGGAACCGCACTCCGTATCCCTTCTCAAAAACAAGTTCCTCACTATTCACGCGAACCAAGCCGCTCTTTTCCAGATTTCTTTTCCACTTCCGGACTGTCACCGGCGAGTAAACCCTGCCGGCCCGAAAACGGGCAAGCCGCACGAGAACCGATTTCGACAGACCACGACTACCAAAGAATTCAAGATAACCTACCATAACCAGTGGCCCTTCCCTGACCAGAAGCGTAGGACACACCAGCTCACCGCTGTCAATGACACTTGCCGGCACAACCTCGGCTAAAGGAAATCCGCTCTTTTCACAACTATTAAGGATGACATAAACGGCCTTTTCCAATATCTTCTTCGAGAAAACAGCACCTTTCTTGGGCATAGCGCGCAGCAACTTCTTCTCATCAATGGCCTCACACCCTCTCAATCGCCAACCTTTGATATGTGCCTGTGTCCCGGCATGAATGCGGTAGGTAACAAAAAGGCCGGCTGAAGCTGAACTCGTATCAACATCAACTTCTGCCTGAAGGTAACCTTGGTCAATCAATTCCTGCCTGATTGTTGCCGCTCCATCCAATACCATTTCTTCATCAACCGAATCGCCGGCTGCAAATCCAGACGGAACTGCCAATCTATCTGGCATACCGACTACATCTGCGACTTGCCGCACCCGGGCGTTTGCCGCGAGCACCACAACAAACAGAAAGAAAACGGGGTTCCGAATTACTGGCCCTGAAAAAGATACGGACGCCAGACCTCTGGCACTCTACCCATCATACTGATAGTAAATGTGAAGTAGTGAGGCTTTTTCGGCCTTCGGCGCAGCTTCATGTTCGTCTGAGCCAAAGTCCGGTTTCCCTTCTGTGTATTGCATTTCTTGCATGCGCACACCAGATTGTCCCAACTATCGGGCCCACCCAGTGCCTTGGGAATCACATGGTCGGTGGTCATATCCGGATACCGCCGTCCGCAGTATTGACATACGCTATGGTCCCGGCGCAGGATGTTGCGTTTTGTCAAAGGCACATCCTTTCTTTTCACATGGACATAATAATTCAACCTCAGGACGCTCGGTAACTGCATCGAAAAGCTCACCGAACGGGCCACCAGGTTATAGAGCTCCACCGGCTCTGCTTTGCGCAATAAAACAAGCACCACGGCCCGTTTTACCCTGCATACGGACAGCGGCTCATAATTCTGATTCAGAAGCAACACCCGGCGGTTGAGTATCTGCGCGTTTCACCCCCTAGTAAACAGCTCCTTATCAATCTTGCTGATATTATCGTTCACATACTTTATCATATCACGGGAGTAAGTAGCACAGGCCGGGTCGCTAGAAACCTTTTGATACCAGGATTTGGCCGTTTTATAATACGCTTTGGCTTGTTTCAATTTTGAGGTTGAAGTAGCTGTAATGTGCTTGCCCCGATTGGCATCCCCCCGGTACCGGTTGATATCACCCATGCCTACATATGCGCTGGCCATACCAGGCTGAAGCTTCAGGGCCTTGCGCAGTTCAGTCTCAGCCGCACTATACCTGGCTTGCTGAATCATGGCGTCGCCGATATCCACATAAACAGACGCCATGGTTGAATCCTGGCTCAATACCTCTCGGAACTTTTTGATTGCTGCCCGGTATTTGCCCTGCCGGCTGAGAATCACCCCCTGAGCAATCAAAGCCTGTTTATTGGTCGGTTCAACAGCAAGCACGGAATCGAGCTGGACAAGTGCTTCCTTATACCGCTTCAATTCACCAAGAGAAGCGGCCAGCTTCTCACGGAGCTTATTAACATTCGGGTCGCTGTGGAACCGCTTCACCAATGGGAGCAGGGCATCAACCGCCTCCTGATACCGTTTCTGATTATACAGAAATTCCGCCCAGAGGCGCTGAACGCTCAAATCGTCCGGGAATCTTCTCAACGCATCCTTATAAACCGAGTCGGCCTTGGCAACCGCCCCCTGTTTCACAAAAATCTCGGCAATCCCGTTATACAAGTCAACCATGGTCGAATCCCGTGACAAACCTTCCTCATATACCCCGAGCGCATCCTCGTTTCTTCCCATGGTAAGAAACAGGTCTCCGAGTGCCTCATACCCTTTGGCCCTTTTAGGGTCAAGCTTCAGCGCCTTGCGATAAGATTCCTCGGCCTGACTGGCGTCCCGTCTCTTGCGCCAGATATTGCCGATAGCGATATAAGGCTCATAATAACTGGAATCAATCTCAAGCGCATGCTGGAAATTTTTCAGCGCCGCATCAAAGTTCTGCTGCTTATAGTAACCGGCTCCGATACAGTAGCTTTTCTCGGCCTCGTCACGCTTCTGTTTCGCCTCCTCGCCGCTCGGTTTGACGGTCTGCGAAGGGGCACAGCCCAGAATCAGGGCAATAACAAAAAAGGCCAAAACCGGCCAGATATTCTTTATCATCCAGTAAACTCCTTTCCGGTGTAAATTTGACACTACTCTAACAGTGGAGCCGACGGGATTTGAACCCGTGACCTCTTGACTGCCAGTCAAGCGCGCTCCCAACTGCGCCACGGCCCCAAAATATCAAGCGTAAGTGTTACCTAATTTTCCCCTACTGTCAAGATGTTTGTGCTGCAATTCTAAAACCGCGACTTTCGTGACCAAGCGTCTTCCGATACATGAGAAGGAAAAGAAAACGGCATCCGCTCTTTTTCGCTTAGTAGTAGTACCAGATGCTGCGGTAATCCTTCAGGTCTTCGCCCCGTGATTTGAGCCATTCAAGGTATTCCCAGATACCGACATCGGTATCGACATAAGTAGGCGCAAGAGAAATCCGCTTCTCCCAGGGATGGAACTCATACACCCTCCGGCCGTCAGGCAGAATCATTATCACTGAATGGTGCTGGGTCCCGCGCACATAATTCTTGCCCATTCCCGGCACATTGAATACCGCTTCGTCGGTCCGGACCAGACCGGGCATGAGTCGGGCTTCTTCTTTCTGCTCCTGGCGCAGCCGGGCGATTGGCACTCTGAAATCCACAGTTTCTTCCTTGCCCTTGGTGTTGAATGTGTAATACGGGTCAACCCCGATAAGCCGGAGCAGCCGACGCAAGGCAACCGCTTCGAAACGGCGGCTGTTCTCACGAGTGAACACCATCTGGTTATAGACCGCGATGCCCCGCTTGCGGAATTCCTGAACCGCATGCATGGTCTCTTCGGTTACTTCGTAAACGTGCTGGATATGGGTGACCAGACACATCTCGCGCTTTCCAGGCTCGTGGTACCTGGCGATGATGTCGGCCAGTTTCTTTGTAATGCGCTGCGGAACGGTGACGAAAACCCGGGAACCGATTCTGATTCTTTCTATGCGTCTGATTCGGGAAAGCTTGTCCAGGAGCCGGTCAATGAAATTGTTACCGGTCACCAAGGGGTCGCCGCCGGTCACCAGGACTTCGGTCAGGCCAGGATGGTCGCGGAACCAGGAAACTGCCGCATCTATCTGGTCGGCCGGAGCCATAGCATGAGGTGCCATCGGCTGTTCTATTTCCCAGTTGCGCTGGCAGTACACGCATATCTGCGCGCAGGTATTATAAGGCTTGAGAATGGCGATGCGGGGATAGCGTCTGGTGACCAAATCAATCGGCGAGGTGTCGTATTCCTGCATGAAATCGAGAGAATGGAGCCCCTTTCCCTTATTTTCCGCCATCATCTCGACATAAGTCATGGATGGTATCACTTGGGCGCGAATCGAATGGTCGTTCACCCGCCTTGGCTCAAAATCCATCAAAGATGCATAATAGGGGGTTACCCCGAACGGAATTCTGTGCTCATTGGCTAGCTTGATTGCCTGTTTTTCCTCCGGAGTCAGGCGGACGGCTTTGCCCAATGCTTCGGCATCTGTCATAACATTGCGCAGGTGCCACCGGTAATCGTTCCAGTCTGATTCGGCAGCACCGAAAGTAACCATTATCCTTTGCCGGTTTTCAGCCCTCCGCTTCATGACTTTCGGGTCAAGACCGGTCGGGTAGCGCCGGATATGCTCCTCAACATATTCGGAGAACCTGTCCAGCTTTCCGGACCTGACAATGGCCGCTTCGCGGCCCGAAAGCCGCTTGGGTGGAACGGCCTGCCATTCCGGGTACAATTTGCTCCTTCCCCGTATCGCGCGGAACAGGTGGCGGAATTCCTCCTTGAACCCTGGGGTAAGTTTCTCTTCGGGCACAAGACCATGGGCCGCATCAAACAGTTGTCTCAGGGCACTGAAACCGGTCTTTTCTTCGTTGCGGACCGAAATGATGCTTTTCATTACCTGGACACTGCTCAAAGTAGTGGCAAGCTCCAGGGCGTAGATGTTGAAGTTATGGTTGAGGAATTCCCGCTCCTGGCGGTTCAGGTAATCGAAAAGCCGCTTTCTGGCGACGCCGATTGTCGGCGATTCCCGCAAAACGGCACCGACTTCCGGGTTGGCCTGCCAGACCCGTTCGAACCTCGGCGTCATCTTATGGTTACCTCCTTTTTCAGCCATTCAGTCAAAACCGGCTGTCTCAGAAACTATCAACTCATAGTAAAACATATCCGGGCAGAATCAAGGATGGGCATTTGAAGTTCTCAGCCATCGTCATCACAAATTCCTGCCCAATATCTAGTTTACAATACTGTAGACTAAAATCAACCCTGGTACCCGGTTTCTGGCATATATCGCTAACAGATAGAAAATCTCGATATTTAGAGACTTAACTAGGGAAATGGTGCCTTAGAACCGATACCCAGGGGTCGTTCCCCAACCGGTTTGTTTGGTCGTTTACAAAACCCGATTTCAAGTCGCTTTTCCCAGGGTTATTAAACCCATTTGCCAAAACATCATTCAACCGGTTTGAATTCCTATTTGTTTCGTTGCTGCTCGAGCCATTTGTTTTCCCGTTTCATTGGCCGATTCATCTCATGCTTTACTAATCGCTTTGCTGCTTGTT
>DFBN01000040.1:10124-15377 GCA_002366635.1 Caldifarciminota bacterium UBA3079
CTACCTCAACTGGTTCAGTGCTTGCCGCGCCTTGGTATGGTTCGGGTCAAGTTCCAGCACATGTTTCCAACGGGAACGGGCAATTTCCTTATTGCCTTCGTAATAATCAACCAGACCAAGATGAAACAGTGCGATGGTGAAAACCGGATTTATTCTGAGCGCACGCTCGTAATATCTGCGCGCCTGTGCCAGGTCCTTTCGGGACAGTGCGATATTGCCAAGATTGTTCCATGCCTGAACCGAATACGGGTCGAGTTCAACCGCCTTCCCAAAATATCCCGAAGCCAAATCAAACCTGCCCATTCCTGCGTATATGTCTCCGGCCGTGCCATAAACCCCGGCGTTTTCCGGTGCAACCCGAACCGCGGCAAGTGCGGCCTGTTCAGCATTTCCCGGCTGTCCACTTTCCATCAGGATAGTTGCCTCAAGCATCAGCACATTCGCAGCCGAATCATAAACCAATGCCTGCCTGAGCTCAGCCAATGCCTCATTAGGTTTGCCCGTTTCATGCTCGGCCATCGCGACCGTCAGATGGTTCTGCGCCTGGTCTGCTTTCCTGCCGACACCGGCCAGGTTCAAATTGACCAGAATAAAAGAAATTACTAGAACAGCAATCGGCGCACGCAGCTTCTGTTTCTCAAGACGCCGAACCCTTGCAACGCCGTAAACCGCCATAATAATAAATAATGGCACCATTGGCATCCTGAATCTTGCGGTCACAAAGAACAGCACGAAAGAAAGCCCGTATGCACCAAGGAACAGATAAATCGGCACAAGCCTGCGCTTGATTCTTCTGGAAAGATAGAAACCCACCAGTGCCAAAGGAAACAGCAACCCGAAAGGAAACTTGAGAAACCTCCAATTAAATATCAGTAAGTTCAGAAAAGAACAGTGCTTGAAGAAGTAAATATCCCGATTATTTGAAACCTCATATCCGGAAACGAGAAGAAAGAGCTTGCGGGCAACAAGACTCAGTGCCTTTGCCGGGTGCGCTCGCCAGAACTCAAGTCCCTGTTCCATCCAGTACCGGTCGATTTCGGCACCTTTCAGGGGTTTTCCTGCAGACCGCTCTGCAAACCTCTTGACATCATTGTATCCGCCCCACCAGCTTGCCCTGGTTCCAGGAAGGATTGCGGTCACACCGTCTGACTCAGGGTTGTTCCCGATATAGAAATTGGTCCCGCCTTGCCAGGCAATAACAACCGGCCGGCCACTGACAATATAGTTGCGCACTGTAACCGGAAGGATTATCAAAACTGCCGCACCGAGAAACCAACCCATCCGTCTCCAGGCAGACCGGCGATACTCCAGAAAAAACCCGACCGGGACCAGTACCAGGAAAGCCAGAACATTGGGTCTCGCTATTGCGGCCAGACCGAACACCAGACCAGGAATCCACCATTGCCGGTCAAGGTCATGGCTGCGGAACAGAAGAACCAAACCAAGCAGAATGAGAAATCCAAGAAGGCTTGGTATCAAAAGCTCACCATCGAAATAGATTACCAAAGGATAAAATGCCATCACCAACCCGGAAATCCGGGCCACATTTTCGCCGGTCCTGGTTTTAAGTTCCCTGCCATGGAAAAGTAAAATCTTCCGCGCCAGCAGATAAACCAAGCCACAATTAGCACTGCCGATAACAGCCTGAACAAACTTCACCCAGAAAAGATTTGTTCCCAGAACTTTATACAACAGACCCAGGAAATAAGGATAAAGCGGCGCCCTGAAAAACGCATCATCAATGAACCTGGTGCCGGCCGCGATTGATAATGCCCACTGGTGGTGATAAAGCGCATCCATCTGTGGTGCAAAGAAGAGCGGGTCATTTGCCCGGGCCTGAACCAAATATATCACCCGCACGATAAGTGCACAAATTGCCAGGATAAGAAACCAGACAGCGGTCTGATTTTCCTTGGACCGGTTACCAGTCATTCAACCAGTATCACCAAAAGAAGCACCGGGTCAAGTAGCTTGATTCTGTTCAATCGGACCCTATAATCTTGTGTGACAATTGCAGAAAACATCGCCAGGCTTGAGAAACGTATTCAAATCGCATGCGATAAAGCCGGTAGGAAGCGGTCTGATATTACCCTGGTAGCGGTTTCAAAAACCAAACCCGTAGCGATGATTCTGGAGGCAATTCGGGCCGGCATGACCGATATCGGTGAAAACCGTGTTCAGGAAGCAGCCAGGAAAAAGCCCCTGGTCCCGATGCCTGTGACATGGCACTTTATCGGTCATCTTCAAACAAATAAAGTAAAAAAGGCGCTTGATATCTTTTCGGTAATTCAAAGTGTCGATTCTGCACGGCTGGCGCTTGAAATCCAGCGCCGTAGCGAGCAAACCGACAAAAGGGTGAAAATCCTCGCCGAAGTAAACACTTCTGCTGAGCCAACCAAATTCGGGACAACGCCGGAAAAACTTACCGAACTAGTCAAGGAAATAATCGGACTTGACCGGTTGGAACTTATCGGTCTCATGACCATCGGTCCGGGCTGGGCAACACGCGACCCGGAGGCATCAAGGCCCTGCTTTCAAATGCTGGCCCGGCTGGCCGAACAGACCCGTCAGAAATTCGGCATCCCCTTACCAAATCTTTCAATGGGAATGAGCTCGGACTTCGAAATCGGAATCGAACAAGGTGCTACTATTATCAGGGTCGGCACCGCTATCTTTGGTCCCCGCTAGTCAAATTGGACCAGGACCGGTTCAGCCTATTGGTTCAGGAAGCAATCAAAGCAATCCCTGATTATTTCAGAAAGAAATTCGCCAACCTGTCAATAGAAGTGAAACCGATTGCGTCTGCTGACATCGCAAAAAGATTGAACGGGAATCCAATGGGCCTTCTGGGTGTTTACCAGGGCATCCCTTATCAGAAACGCGGTCCCTGGTATGGAAATGTCATGCCCGACCGCATTGTTATCTTTCAGCATCCGATTGAGCGCCAGTGCCGAAACGACGAAGAAATCAAAACCTTGGCGCGCAAAGTCGTTATTCACGAAGTCGGCCACTACTTCGGACTGTCCGACCCCGAACTCTATCGGCTTCAGGCAGAAGCCGACCGCAATGCCCAATCCGGCCAGGAAACCAGCTAACCGGTTAGCCTAAAGAAAACGGGGCGGTTTTCCCGCCCCGTTTGTAACTATCGTAACTCTAGTGTTCCAGTATCAGTTTACGTGTTGCCGCTCCATTCGGGGTCTCCAGACGCACAAGGTATATCCCGGCAGGAAATGAACGCGCATCCAGTGTAACTGTCCCTGCAATCCCGTTCTTAGAACTGAACACATTCCGCGCCAATCGGCCCGTGGCATCATAAAGATTTACATTCACATGCTCGCGTTTCGGCACCTGCCACTTGATAGTGACAATCCCTGAAACAGGATTCGGATAATTGGTAATCCGCAGGGTAGGCTCGCTTACCTGAAACCAGCCTTCGGCAATACCGACATTGCCCTGAACCGATGCCGAAGTGAAATACTCACCCATGGTCCAGGGCACCCAGGAACCTGGAGCACCCTGGAAGCTCTTGCCGTCACTCGTATCATCTCCGCAAGACGATGGGTGTCCGCTCGCAGAAATCGGGTCAACAGATATATAAAACTCACCAGAATCAAATACCAGCATCGAGTCGAAATCAACTGCTACAACTGGACCAGGGGTCCCAGGATTGGCTTCGATAGTATCAGACTGGTAAAGCAATGTCTGTCCGTCGCCGGCATAAACCTTGAACAGAAAACTGGAATCAGGCCACGGATATTGCGGATGCCAGTAAAACTGGTGCCGCGTCCTGGAAAGCCCAACCGGATATGGGATACTGAAATCGGCCGGGTTGAACTTGACAGCCCGCTCAGGCCCGCCCCAGGTCAGCCAGTTCATCGCATTGAAATTGGCATACTCAATCCACTTGGCAACGCTCAGGTCGTAAAGGATAGTATCATCTGCCGGCCACTGCTCGTCCGCTGCTTCGGTCCAGACCTGAATCTGATAGTTACCCGAAGTGTTCGGAATCCGCCAGGCCGGAGAGAAATTCATCTGCTGTCGCTGGCCCTGGGGCAAAGTTGCCGAAGTCAACATCGTATCGTCATAAGTATAGCTCTGCGGCCCGGTGATATGCAGCCGGACCGGAGTGCCGGCAGGTAAATCAGCCGTGCCCAGGTTCTTTATCATCGCCCGAACATAGAAATTGATATTTGGCACGGTGTCCTGAGGCATGTTGGAAGCGAAATAAAGAGCCGATGCGTTATGCTCTTGAGGGGTCCAATCAACCACCGCACGAATCAGCCAGTCCCCGCGTCTGGCATCCTCGGCAAAACCATCGGTCCCGGAGTAAGTCCACATGCGATGGGATGGCGCATTGTTGAACGCATCGATTGACTTGCCCGGGCACATCGGGTAGGAATCAACCTGAACATAGAAAATATAGTAGTTGCTGCCGATTACCGCTTCGTCGATAGGTATCCAGTTCCACTGACCCCTGACGATCGTTAATGTCTCCGATGCCCAGATTTCACTACCGGGCGAACCATTAGGTCCATCATCCGCAAACACCTTGACCATGGCGGTAGTTCCGCCGGGAACAGGCCAACCTGAGTAAAAGTGCATCAAAGCACCAGCCAGAGTAATATTATCGCTCGGACTGATGAACTTGACGCCCCAACCGTTACCACCCTGATTCCAGGCCCAGGCGTTTCCCGGCATATTGTCGTCATACTTGAATGTATCCATCGCTGGATTGAATACCTCTGGAGCGTTCGGGAATATCCCGGGCTCGGGATTGGTAATCGTATAATGGTGAAATGGACTGGACCCAATCCACCTTTCGGTGCCGGCAAAGGTCAGACCAATACCGACAATCAGACATAGAACAGCTATCTTACGCATTACTACTCCTCCTTATATCTTATCACTAATCTTTTTTGCCCAAAGCCGCTGTTTTCAACCAACAACATCTACCTGCACGACTTGGGCAAAGAATAATAACCAAATAACCTGACTTGGTCAAGCTCAAACTTGCCCCGGCTTTTCCATCCTTGACTTTCGTATTCCTTTCCCTATCTGTTAGCAGGGAATGTCTTTCTTTTTAAGTCTGCTCGCGGCCAATGGATTCGACAAGCACTTGGACCAACTGCTCGAATCAGGCTCTCTGATAGCCATCGGATACACGGTAACAATCTTCAGCCGCGACGACAATGGCCAAATCTCTACTGTTTCCCTTGCCTTTTTCCACTCTGCACTCTACGACCCGGTAACCAA
>DFBN01000136.1:0-7658 GCA_002366635.1 Caldifarciminota bacterium UBA3079
ACACCGGGCCGGACAAAAGGTGCGGGTTTTGAGTCCGTCATACGGGATGCTGTCGCTATGGGATGTGGCCGGCCGGCTCGTAAAGCAGGAACGCCTATTGCATCAACTTAGGCTCAACTGGTCAGCAACCGACCGTAATGGAAAATGCCTGCCGAGCGGCGTATATGTGTTGACACTATCCGACTCCACCGCTAAGCTATCCTGTAAACTGGTTGTGACAGCAGAATAGGTTACTGTGACTCAAGGAAATCTTTGGAGCTTTTGTTATTTCTTGTCTTCGGATTGGCCGCCTCCTGCCCGGACCGGCCACCGCTCAAGGTATATCCAAAGAGTCCGGTAGCAGGACAACCCGATTACAACGGCTGGCTCGAAAAGGCAGACCTTCCCTATCCATTGGCACATCAGATGGCAGCCTCTTTACAGGATTCAGCAGACCGCTATTTTGTATTTGGTGGACAACGCTCGGTCCACGGCACGATGCAGCAGAATTGCCTGAAGTATTCCGCATTGACCAACAGTTGGTCCCTTTGCACACCGATGCGTTTTCCCCGTGGTATCGGTCGGGCAATCGCGGTCAAAAACCTCATTTATGTGCTCGGTGGCTGTGAGACCTTTGGAACCGGCCTTCCAAAGGTTGAGGTTTACGACCCCTTTGCCGACACCTGGAGCGTTGCCCCGAATATGCCGGAAAGCCTGTATGATTTCGGTGCGGCAACCTGGCGTGACAGCATTATCTATTTATTTGGCGGCGGAAACTGGTCACCCGGTTCACCACCAACCGGCCGTGTCTGGTTATTCGACCCGGCAAACAGTAGCTGGGACTCAGCAACCCCTTTACCCGTTCCGATTGGTGCTTTATGCTCGGAGATAATCGGCGATACAATCATTGTCGCAACCGGCTGGACCGAGTCTGGTCCGACAAATGCAGTCTGGTGCGGCCTGATTGAACCATCAGACCCCAAAGAAATCATCTGGGAAAGGTTTGATACGCTTCCCGGTATGCCAAGGTGCCGCACGGTTTCCTCGGTAGTGAACAACAGGATTTATCTTGTCGGCGGCATCCTGGAACAAGGTGTGGTTTCCAATGAAACATGGATGTTCGACCCTCAAGCTATCTCTTGGCAAATGCTGCCACCAAAACCCCACCCGATTTCCGATGTTTATGGTACCGGCATAATCCATGACAAGCTCTATTTCCCTGGTGGTTTTCCAGGCACTGCCCCGTATTTGAAAGCACACGATGCACTGAATACAGGACAGTATGCCCACGACATCGGTGTCAATCATATTTCATCTCCAAAAGGTCGGCTGGTTCCAGACAGAATCTATCCTGTTATTGTTTGGGTCCAGAATTTCGGCGGCTCTGCTGAAACATTTACTGCCAGCTCAGAAATAGTTGATTCCCTGTCACACGAACTCTTGTTCGAGTCAAACAAGATAGTTGCACTGGACACCGGCGAATCCAGAACCGTGGATTTCGGTCAATTCGACCCTGGGCCTGGCAGAATCTTCAAGGTTATGTCTGCTGTTCACTTGGCCGGTGATGAGAACCCGGATAATGACACTGCACGATGCCGCTGCCGAACGACATCCGGAAGTGAACCGGACGGTTACGGATATATTTATAGATCCACCCAGGAACCTGATACAATAATCTTTCAGTGGTTTGACCCGACAGGCGGCGACACTATTGATGACTGGGAACCGAATCCTGACGATGGGATTTCTGAACGCGACCTCTCTTTCCCGTTTCCTTTTTATGGCGACAGTATTGAAGAAATCTATATCTGCACCAACGGCTTTCTTGAAACATCCGAACTTTCCTGCCCGGTCAACCGCAATCTGCCATTCTATGATATGACCGACATCATCGCACCGTTCTGGGATGACCTTACCCTGCGCGAATCCGGAACCGTAATCGAGAAACAAGACACTGACAAAGTTGCCTGGACCTGGATTGAAGTCCCACGCTACCCTTCTTGCCCCAAGAATGCAGAGAAAATGACATTCCAGATTATCCTGCATGCTGATGGTCGGATTCAGTTCAATTACCTGAGCCTCGATGGAAACCAGGCCAGCTCGACTATCGGAATCCAGGGCCGCGATGGAACCTGGCGCTGGTTCCTTGAATATGCCTGCAATGGCGAACCTGCAAACCACATTCCGGCCGATTCGTTGACTATCGTTTTTGCCCCGCCTGTAACCGGGATTCGTGAACAGCCATCGTGCCGCTTAGCTTCTCTTCTGTCACTGGAATGCCCGACTATCTGCACCCAGACACGCATTTCGATAAGAATCATCTGGCATACACCGGATATTCCGAAAGTAAATGTATTTGATGTATGCGGCCGACTTATTACTGCAATGAACCTGAAAGGCAATGGGAACTGCACCATTGACTGGAATCTTGACAATCATGCCCGACTGGCACCGGGGGCATATTTCCTGCGGGTCACTACTTCACAAGCCAATCTGACCAAAAAACTCGTTATCACCGATTAGTGCCTTGACTCAATTGTTACTCTTCTTACTCGTGTCAAACTTGGCTATCAATCCGGTTCGGCTGGTCCAGATCCAGATACCTAATCATGATGCCTTATATGAACTTCCCGCATCATTGGACATAGTGGACGCAAATGACACCATGGTTCGTATTCTCGTTACCGACCCGGAATCAATACTGCTCCATAACATCGGTTATAAGCCCCGAACAATAATCGCTGACTATAAAGCATGGCTTGATTCCAATCTCCAGAACTATCGCACCTTTGCACAAGTATGCAGCATCATGCACAATATCGCATTAACACACCCTGAAATCTGCCGACTTGATACAATCGGTCTGACCGCGCGTAATCATGAAATCCTTGCCTTGCGTATTACTGACAACCCGAAGAGAGAAAAACCCGAACCCGAAATCAGAATCATCGGGGTCCATCACGGCGATGAGAAAATCGCAACTGAAATATGCCTGGAGTTTGCCGATTTTCTTGCTGAGAGCTATGACACAAGCTCAACAGTTCATACACTGATAAACTCCAGGGAAATCTGGGTCATACCAATCCTTAATGCCGACGGCCATATCGCCAACACCCGGCGCAACGGTAACAATGTTGACATCAACCGCGACTATGGCTACAAGTGGGACCAGCGGGGCAATAGCACCAGACCCTTTTCTCAACCGGAAACAAAAGCAATCCGGCAACACAGTATTGAAAACAACATTACCCTGGAATTCGCTTATCATTCAGTCCAATCATATGTCAACTATTTGTGGGACAACCATCGGGTTGACCCGCCCGATTCCGGTTACATTCTGGCCTTGGCCCAGCGCTACGCCGATTCTACTTATGGCTCGCGGACAACCCGGCTTACCCCAATCAACGGCTACGACTGGTACGCGGTCTATGGTTCATGCCAGGACGCCGACTTCGGGCTCTGGGGCACATTGAGTTATACCATCGAAACCCGCCAGCCCGGCACCCGCGTGCAAATTGACTCAATCTGCACGGCAAACCGAAAGGCACTACTCGGTTTAATCGAAGCATCTGGCAACGGCATATCCGGTACAGTCCGAGATTCGATTACCCACGAACCGCTCTTCGCCCGAATCGCAATTACAAATCCGATAAGATGGCATGTGTATTCTGATGCAGGACTGGGCGACTATCACAAACCGCTGCCTTCAGGTAGCTACACGGTAACTGCCTATGTGCAAGGATACCAACCAAAAACAGTTGACAGCATAGTAGTTCCTGAACATGGCTCAGTCACTGTTGATTTCAGCCTTTCCCCTGACACTGCTGGCATCAGCTATATCGAAGAAATGGTTTGGCTTTACCATGCCGACCCCCACCATCTAATCCCAACCCATTCGCTCAATTGCCTTGGCCCACCCGATGGCCGGTTCTTTTCTCTTGGCCGTCTGGGTCAGATATGCGTTTCATCAGGACAGCATCCCATTTCCAATCTGCCCGGTGATGACATCACTGTTTTTGACTCTGACACTGCTGATGGGTATTGGCTTTATGCTGGTAACGATTGGAATGGGCCTTGGTCCGGCTGCGGCCATTCATACGGAACTGCTTCTTTTGACCTCGGGCTCGACAGCGCCCATTATCTGCGCATCGTCTGTGACAGCACCGGCTCAAGCAGCAACCCTTTGGCAAGTCTTGACCTCGATGCTGTGGCTTTCCGCACACCCACGGTTGGCATTACCCGGGATATCAAAACCTGGATATGGCCGAATCCTGTAATCAATCTCCTGAACCTTAAAGCCGGTCCGGGAAGTGTTTTGAAAATCGTTGACACATCGGGTCGATTGATACAATATTACCGGACTGAAAACGAATATATTACTATTGACTTGCACCAAGCAGGAATATCGCCCGGGGTGTATCTGGCAATACTGCAAACACCCAGGGAAAAAATGACGAGCAAACTGGTCTTTGTTAGAAATGGAGGTAAATAGTGAAAAACATAGCGTTAATCGCGCTTGCGGCCCTGATTACCGGCTGCGGTGGTCAGCAGACCAAACAGGTAAATCCGCCAGCCAAGCCAACTGAGGATACAACAGTGGTCAAAAAGCCAGACACAACAGAAACGGCAGTCCTTAAAGACACCCTGATATCTGACAGCCTGCCCGAAAACCTTTACATCAATATCGAAGTCAAGGATTACGGCACGATGAAAGTCAAATTCTATACCAAAGACGCACCCGAAAATGTCACAAATGTTGCCAACCTGGCGATAAAGGAATTCTACAACGGGCTGACATTCCACCGGATTGTTCCCAATTTCGTGGTTCAGGGTGGTGACCCGAAAGGCGACGGCACCGGCGGCCCTGGATATACGGTCAAAGCAGAAATAAAACGGAAGCATGAAAAGGGTTCGATAGCGATGGCACGCATCGGTGGCCCGGCCAATCCGGAAAAGCGTTCTTCAGGCAGTCAGTTCTACCTTTGTCTGCAACCACTTCCCCAGCTTGACGGCGAATATACGGTAATCGGCAAACTGGTCCAGGGTATGGATGTCCTGGAAAAACTGGGTAAAGTGGAAACCGGGCAAAGGGATATGCCGGTTGAACCGGTCATAATGGAATCGGTAACAGTCACTACCGAATAACCGGTTTTATTATCAATCAGGCCCGGATTCGTCCGGGCCTGATATTTTTTCGGCCAAGGTCTGAATATGGGCTGGCGTGGTCCCGCAACAACCGCCCAGAATTCTGGCACCGTCAGCAGCAATTCCTGCAAGTTCGCGCGCAAAATCATCCGGCCCGACTGCATCTGAAAAATCCCACCCGGTTGCAATACTGGGATGTCCGATATTCGGATAGCAGCCGGATACAAACTCAGTCCTGCCTGCTAATACCTTTATACCTGAACGACACACGGGTATCGGCGTGCAATTGATAAGCACGGCCGAAGGTCTGAAATCCAGCACTTCTGAAACCGCATATTCCAGAAAATCACTGTTTAACAAATGCCTATCGTCCCGGAGAATAAAACTCACCATTGCCGGAACCGATAGTTTGGAACAGGCTTGCGCAGCCAGTTTTGCTTCAACAGTGCTGTTCATCGTCTCTATGAGAAGCAAATCAGCACCGGCCTGAACCAGGTTTTCCGCATGTTCTTCAAAATCTGCCCGTGCCTCCTGAACCCCAGGGAAAAGTTCTGGATGATAACAGTCTTCTACCGGGGCAATTGAACCCGCCACAACTATACTCTTAGAACCAATCGCTTTGTGTGCCAATTCAATCGCGGCCAAACTCAGCTCTTTTGCACTCTGTTTCAGTCCGACTCTGGCAACAGTGCGCGGATTGGTTCTGAATGTATTTGCGGTAATAATCTGGGCACCGGCCCGGACATAATCTGCGTGAATCCGGCCAACCAGTTCCGGTGCTTCTAACAATGCCCATCCTGACCAGAACGGCAAACGGGTCCTGAAACCGCGGCGCTCCAGTTCAGTGCCCATCGCACCGTCCAGCAACACAACCCTGTTTTCCTGAAGAAGTCTGCTAAGAGTCATGCATCAACCGCCTAATATTGCGCAAAAAAGGCCGGACAACCAAACCATGCTCAGTCACAAAACCGGTAATATACCGTGCAAAGGTAATATCAAAAGCCGGATTGAAAACCGGTATCGCATCCGGCGCAACCCGAATCCCTTTGAGACTTCTTACCTCTTTATCCGACCGCTCTTCGATAACGATATCATCACCTCTGGCACATCCGATGTCAAAACTGGTAGTAGGCGCAACAACATAAAAAGGCTTATGCCATTCCCGTGCCAGGACCGCAAGCATCCTTGTTCCGACCTTATTGGCAGTATCACCATTTGCGGCAATCCGGTCGGCACCGACAATAACGATATTGCATTTCTCCATCACTGTAGCTGCGGCACTGTCAACAATCAAAGTAGCTGCGATACCAGCCCGGACCAGTTCCGATGCGGTAAGCCGGGCCCCTTGCAGCAATGGCCTGGTTTCACAGGCATATACATGTGGCCGTTTCCCTTCAAGATAACTCTGAAACACCACGCCTAAAGCAGTGCCAAGACCAGGTGCTGCCAATGCACCGGTATTACAAATTGTAAGGATACCGGCATCCTTAGTTATCAACCTTGCACCGTATCGTGCAATCGCCCGGGAATTTGCAATCTCTTCCGATTCAATCCTCTGCGCTTCGTTCTGAACATTCGCCCTTAATCCATTTGGGTCCGGGCCGGATTCTTTAATAACTTTTCTAATCCTCTGAACCGCCCATTTGAGATTGACCGCTGTCGGTCGCGCCTGCCCAATCATCTTTGCCGCCCGGCACAGACGGAAACGCAGCCTTGCATCATGTAGTCTGAATGCCTCAACTGCGAGTCCGTATGCAGCCGCAACCCCGATATTTGGTGCGCCCCGAACCGCCAGACTCTTAATCGCCCTGGCTGTTTCAGAAGCATTATGCAACCGGATATATCTGACTCTGACCGGCAGCAGTCTCTGGTCAATGATTTTCAGTTGGTGATTGGAATAAATTACCGCCCTCAGAAGAAAGGAGGGGAGCTTGCTCCCCCCCCTATCTTTTTCCGGCTTATCTCCTCTTTCTGTTAACAGCATCCTTCAGCGACTTGCCCGCTTTGAACACGGGTCTCTTGCTCGCCGGGATTCTAATCGCCTTGCCGGTCTGAGGGTTCCGGCCCATACGAGCCTTTGCCTTTCTGACCAGGAAGGTGCCGAAACCGACAAGAGGAACGCGGCCGCCCTTTTTCAGCTCTGTGGTAACAGTGCCCACAAAAGTATTAAGGGAAAGACCCGCTGCTTTCTTGGAGATACCGGCTTCTTTGGCGATTTTAGCAACGATCTGCTCCTTAGTCATACTATCCACCTCCTTTTTGTAAAAAACTTGCCACTGACAACAGCCCGACCGGTGAAACCAGAAACCTCAAAACGGGTGCACCGCTGGTATTCACCCTGGAACGCAGCCATCGTAGTGGCATTACCCTCAGAATATACAGGGGTCTGCCGACTTGTCAAGCGGAAAATGCAGTATTCAAAGGGTTTTCCCGGCGCCTGGCCTGGCGAAACCTTGTCTGGCAAATGTTTCCCAAACCGGTCAGTCAGCGAATCAGCAGTACCTTGTGCGGCCGGGTTTGAAACCCGCTCATTG
>DFBN01000136.1:7757-9087 GCA_002366635.1 Caldifarciminota bacterium UBA3079
GACAGTTCACTTGAAGCCTTTCATGAAACGGGTTCGGCCAGATTGTCACATTTGAAACCGTCGGCCTGGAACCTTCGGAACAGCCGGTAAACGGCAATGACTTGGCATAAATGTCCCAGTTACCAGAAGTCATATTCTGCCATGCAATCCACATGTTATCCTGACCGGTACCGATACTCGGGTTGATATCCGGGCCTGGATTCGGCTCGACCGGCTCGGCCGGCATCCAGTCAGCCACAGACATATACGAGTAATAAATATCCCAGTTCCCGTTACGCTGGCTCATCCATACCACCCAGGGTTTTGCTTCACTATCGGTTGCCATTGCCGGCATCACATCAAGGGCATCATTACCATCAACCAATGCCGGTGCCGACCAGTTTGCGCCATCGTACTCACTATAATAGATGTCACCGTTGCCGGTCTCAAAACTCTGCCAGCAGACAATCGGCTGTGCGTTAATCCCGGCCGCGATTGCTGACCGAAAGGCCCGTCGCTGCTCACCTGAAACCGGGCCGGTCTCAATCCAACTGCTGTCCTGGCGAAAACGAGCCCAGACTCCGGCCGCTCCATCCCTGTCCCTGGTATACGCAACCCAGACCGTTCCATCCGGCATGGTTGCCGCCTTTGGATACAGCTCAGCCAAACTGTCCTGGGTCACATTCACCGGTGTGCTCCAAAAGCTGCCGTTGTAAGATGCGACAAAAACATCCGCGAAAAGGTTACGCCGGCTTGTCCAGAAACACCACAAAAGTCCGGTCGAATCCCGGGCCAGGGTCGGGTTCAGGTCAGCGGCAACGTCAATCGAGATTCGCTGCCGGGCCGACCAACTGTTCCCGCTCCAGACGCTGTAGAACAGGTCGAACCAGTGGTCGCTGCTCGTGTATCCGGCCCAGACCGCTACCGGCCTGCCGTTTCGGTCAAGGCCCAGAACCGGGTCAGTGTCCCAGTACTTGTGCGGTCCCACACTGTACGGGCTTGACCAGCTCCCCCCGGACCGGACCGATGCGTATATGTCAAATCTCCCGTTGGAACTGCTCCGACCCGATTTCCAGACTGCCCAGACCTTGCCGTCCGGCATCGCCAGCAGCATTGGCGAGTCATCGGTCTCAGTATGAGTGCACACGACCTCGGCATTGACCGGCCGAACCACGGGTGGCGGTTCTCCCCCATATTCACCGGTGCTATTGCCGTGCGGTTTCAAAGTCGGGTCACCCAGCAGATTCAAGCCATAATGCCAGAAAGGGTCACTCTCCCCATGCTGTGCGAACCAGTCCAAAAAAGCATCCCCGACGCAACTACCATTCCCCATCGGCCTGTAGAAATCATC
>DFBN01000049.1:0-1514 GCA_002366635.1 Caldifarciminota bacterium UBA3079
TGGCCTTTTGCAACGGTTATCGGCTTGCCCCCATAACCAGGCGTGCATGTGCCGCCGTAGACCCCACCCAGGTCTTTGTCGCTGATTGCGCTGTCACCGTCCAGGTCCTTCCATGCGAGCAGGTAATAGTCGCCCTGGATTACATCGGTGAACTCGAAAGGGGAACTGTTCGGGTCGCCAGAAGCCTCAGAAGTCACTGATACGACCGGCTTGCCTGTCAGATTAGCATTTTCATAAAGAGAAACACGGGTATTCTGCACATCGCCGGTCTGGCCCGGCTGAAGCGCAAGTGTGCCGATAACCTTGGTTTCTTTGCTGCATCCGGGAAACAATGCAATTACTGCTCCAAGCAAGGCCAGTGCGATAGACCGTTTCAACATCTTATCTCCTTTGATAATTTATGGTCATTCTCTAGCCAAGTTTGTGCAACGCAAGAAAGGAATTCTTGATAACCTGACATTGCCAACTTCTAATAATGCTGCATTCTAGCAAGGACAATGGAACGGTCAAGAGTTAATACACTCTTTTACCGAGTTGAGTTTTTAGTCCCAGGAGCTTACACCTCCTTACCGGAATCGTGGCCTTTCAACTCGTGGCCAATCTGGCATGGCTCTTGGCATCCAATCTGACAATCAGTCTGGCCTCAGTCCTGGCGTAGATGCTGGCGCTCCTTCTGACCGAGGACTTGGGAAGCCACTTGGCGGTTCAACTGGCAATCCAGGTGGATTGGTAGGTAGCCCACTGGACGCAGGTTTCTGAGGTCACTCAGAACGGATAAACCACCAAGTTACATGACACTTACCGCCTGCCTATTGCCAACCGTTTTCGGCTGACCACTGGTACCTTATTCCAGACCGAAGTTGTCGCCGGATTTGCACCGGCGCTGGTTCGAGTCGCCGCAGTTGACGAGGGCGATGCCGGGTTCTATTATAATGTTGTCCCCTGACGGGGAAAAGGAGTATTCATGAAACGGTTGCTGGTTCTGCTCGTTACCATGTCCCTGACCCTGATGGCAGGGACAATCACCAGGACGGCCGAGTTCGAGCGAGAGGGTTTGGTTTTCTCCTCGGACCACGGCTACGACATTATCAATCTGAAAGGCTGCCCTGCGGTCGGTCATCCGGGCGAGCCGCTCCTGCCCGAGGTTATTCAGTCTCTGGTAATCCCAGCCGGCGCGGTGGTCACCGGCGTTGAACTCCTGGCCGAGGAGTGGGTCGAACTGCCCGGGACCTACAAGGTCGGCCCGGCCCAGCCCGACGTCATCCTGCCCAGGCCGGGCGTGGATTATACGCCGACGCCGGTTGCGCCCGACCCGGAGGTGTACGGCTCGACCGCTTCTTATCCGGATGCGACGCTGCAGTTGCTGACGTCCGGCACGATGTGCGGGTATCGACTTGCCAATGTCCGATTGAACCCGGTGCGATACACTCCCTCGACCGGCCGGCTCCAGCTCGCGACCCGGCTGGAATACCGGCTTACCTACGTGGTGCGCGACCAAGCTTGGGTGGCGACCC
>DFBN01000049.1:1697-3571 GCA_002366635.1 Caldifarciminota bacterium UBA3079
CCATGGATTGAGTCGAACTACCCTGGGTATGATACCCAGGAGAAAATCCGCAATTTCATCATCGACGCGCACCAGACCTGGGGCACGATGTACGTGCTGCTCGGCGGCCAGGGCGATTACAGCAACTCCGGCCAGAATATCTTCCCGACCCGGATGGGCAACTGCGGGTCTGGTGGCGACGAGCCGTGCGACCTGTACTACGCCGGCCTCGACGGGAACTGGGATGCGAACGGCAATCACGTCTACGGCCAGCTTGATGATAGCACCGATATGTACTCGGACGTGTATGTCGGCCGGGCCCCAGTCTACACAGTCACGATGGCGCAGAACTTCGTACACAAAGTGATAATTTACGAGCAGAACCCGCCGGTCGGCTTCATCAAGAAGATGTTGCTGCCGACCGGCATTCTCTGGTCGAGCTACGAGGAACGGGCGATGGTAGAGTCGATTGCCCGCCAGACGCCGGCCGGCTGGTCCGACGGTAAGCTCTACGAACGCGCCGGCGCGCTCTCAGAGCAGGCGGTGATGGATTCGCTGAACGCCGGTAGCGGTATGAGCCACTGGGACGGCCACGGTAACCCGAGCGGCATTTACATGAACGGCGGATCGACGCCGTTCTTCCGCTCTTCGAACGCCGACGCGCTGGTCAACGGCGACCGGACCGGCATCGCGGTGTCGATTTCCTGCGACTGCGCGGCCTGGGACCACGTCTCGGGCGGCGACTGCCTGGCCGAGCACATGGTGAACCGGGTCGGCGGCGGGTTCATCGCGTCGATTATGAATACCCGGCACGGCTACGGAGCAATCGGTCCGGGGGGCAATTACGTGCCCGGTCCGTCGGAGCGGCTAGACACGACGTTCTACGCCGGAGTCCTGCTCTACAACATGCCGCATACCGGGCAGGCGCTCGGGTACTCCAAGGCCTGCTGGGCCCCGTATGCGGACTCGCTCTACCAGTACCGGATGCAGCGCTACTGCATTTACGACCTGAACCTGCTCGGCGACCCGGAGACTTCGCTCTGGACCGAAGAGCCGGAGAGCCTGAATGTGGCGCACGCCGGCGTCGTCACTATCGGCAACAACGTGCCTTACCCGGTAACGGTCACAACGCCCTCGACCGCACCGGTCGAATCCGCGCTGGTTGTACTACGCAAACCAAACGAGGTCGACGTCCGGGGCCGGACCAACTCCAGCGGCCAGGTTACGCTGCTGGTGTCGGCGCTGACGCCGGGACCGATGGCGATGGCGGTCAACGCGCACGACCACTACGTTTTCATCGACACCGTGCAGGTCATCGCGAGCGAGCGCTATGTCTCTTATCTGCGGTCGAGCATCTACGACCCCGGTCCGGGCGGCAACGGCGACTCGATTCTCAACCCCGGGGAAACGGTCAAAATTCCGACCTGGGTGAAGAACTGGGGCCAACAGACCGCATACTCGGTGACCGCGACACTGCGCACGCACGATGCGAACGCGCAGGTTACCGACTCGGTGAAGACTTTCGGGACGATTGCGGCGGGCGATTCGGCATACACCGGCCTGACCGGGTTCGGGCTGCATGTCAATTCTGGACTCACGAACGGCTACGCAGTGGCCTGCTCGTTGATTTGTCGTGACGCCAACGACTCGGTTTGGGTGTCGAACATCCAGTTTCTCGTCGGGACCGCGGTGCTTGAGGAACGAACAGTGACAGTAATCGATACCGCACACGGCGGTAACGGCAACGGCCGGCTCGACCCGGACGAGACCGCGGACCTCGCCATCAACATCCGAAACACGGGCATGGGGCACGGGTACAACTGCCGCGGGGTGTTCCGCTCGGCCGATGCGCGGCTCCAGGTCGTTGATTCGGCCGCGAGCTACGGCCTTGTCCG
>DFBN01000049.1:3705-11413 GCA_002366635.1 Caldifarciminota bacterium UBA3079
CGACGACGTTGATACCGGGTACGCACAGCACCCGGAGTTCGAGTGGGTGGAAATTCATTCCCAGGGTACGCGGCTGAACTACTCCCAGAACGACGACGTTCTGGTCGTGAACCTGCCAACAGGGTTCGGGCCGCTGAAATACTACGGCCAGCGGTACACCCAGGTCTCGGTAAGCGCGGACGGCTGGATTGCCGCGGGCAGCTGCACCACATCGAACTACTCGAATACGTCCCTGCCGAGTGCGAGCGCACCGCCGGCAGTGGTGGCGCTGAACTGGGACGACCTGTATCCGGGATACAGCAGCCGGGGCTACGTGTACTACTACCACGACGCTGCGAACCACCAGTTCGTGATTGAGTTCGACAGCGTGTGTTACTATGCCAACCGGTCGCTCAAGGACAAGTACGAACTGGTGATATACGACACGACGATGGCGGCGCCGGACGGGCACAACGAGCTGCTGTGCCAGTATCTGACCGCCAACGGCTACAGCTCAAGCACTTTCGGGATACAGGACCCGACACGGACAATCGGCATCCAGTGTCTTTACAACGGTGACTATCACCGGGGCTGCGCGACCATCGAACCGGGGCGGGCAATCAAGTACTCAACCAGAGAACCGGTGACCGGGGTGACGGGCAAAACAGTCGGACCGGCAGGGGTCGGCAGGGCCCGGTTCGCGGTGTGGCCTAACCCGGTGCATGGACTGGCGCAGGTTCGTTTCAGCCTGGCACGACCGGCCGACGTGCGGCTGGCGGTCTTCGACCGCACCGGGCGCAAGGTCAGGAGCTTGCTGAACGCCAGGATGAAGCTCGGAGATTACTGTGTGACCTGGGATGGCCGGGATGAAGTCGGCCGGAAGCTATCCCAGGGCGTTTACTTCGTCCAACTCGCCGTGGCCGGCGATACTTACCGGCAGAAGCTCGTGGTCACGAAGTAAGGCCGGCTGGTCTCAAGAGTGAAGGGGCGGGCACACGCCCGTCCCTTCCGGTTACGGCATCTTGGTGTAGTGGTGTTTCTTGCGCTCAACTCGCCGTCTAAAGTGTCGCACTTCACTATTGAACCCGTGCCCGGTCCAAGTTCTGATGTCGGAACCGGCTGACGAATTCCAGGAAGCGTTTTGTGTTGGGAAACTCCAGGACATGGCGCGGGTGGTCCTTATTTGCCCGGTAGAGCTTCACAAGGCTTACGCGGAGAATCGGCACGACCGCTTCGGCGTCGTAGGCAAGGATGTCGCGCATATTGGTCAGGATTCCCAGGCGGAATGGAGCCTTCAGATACTTGCGAACTTGATTGAGATGCTGAGTGAGGTCGCTTGTGTCCGACCCTTTTATTTCGAAGAAAAACGGATGAAGTAGTATGTCAGTAGGCTGGAAATCCGGGATTCCTGCACCAGCGGTATGTTCAGGGATGTACTCATCGACCGGGAAAAGCAGGACTTCCTCCAGGAAATCCCTAAACAGCTTCGGCTTGATGAACTCGTCCTCATCACTGAANNAGCGTGTTTCTATTTCCGATTCTGATAAGTCCGCATCGCGAAAAGCATAGCGACCGGGTAAGAATTGTCAAACCGGAGTATGAGCTTATAGTGATAATATTACAGTTGAACCTTGCGACTCGGGGTGACTTTTTCCATTCGGTATGAGTTCTTTTCGAAGTATTTGCGGACTCTGTGCATAAGCCGGTTTCGTTCTTGTTCTGTTTCAGAGAAGATAATTGGGCCAAGGAGGAGGTCCTTTTTTGGGTGCGCATTCTGGATAGTGGGCAAAAGCCAGGTGTAAAGCTCGACTATGTCGGTGCATTCGCCTTTGATGACCAAGTCTTTGCCTTCGTGCCAGACTTCAATCAGGGCTTTGATAGTTCCCCAGGTTTCGATATATCCTTGTGTGTCTTTGAGTTTTCCTTTGAGCATTTCGTTATTTTTATTCTACGTGCAGGCCAGGCTCAGTCAAGCTGTTCGATTCGATTGATTTTATCGCCAGGCAGGTTAGACTTCTGGCCTGAAATCACAGGAGAGAATTATGCGAAAAGAACTGGTTTTGTTTCTGGCTGTGGCTATGGGTTTTGTACAGGCCCAAACCCGACAGGTCGTCCGGGTGGATAACGGCACCGATTTTCTGACATCGGACAGTGAGCAGGTGCGTCTGATAGGTGTAAACGCACCGGAGATTTATCAGCCGGGCGGTGATATTTGCCGGGATGTGCTGGAGAAGTTCGTGCTTGGACGCAAGGTTCGCCTTGAGGCGGACTGCGATAAAGACAGTATAGGTAGATTGCTGCGTTATGTATTTGTGGGCGATACATTGGTCAATGCAATTCTGGTGCGCAAAGGTTTTGCTTCGGTAAGTCTGTCTGAGAAAGGTCTGAAATACCGTGACAGTCTATTGGTTTTGGAAGAAACTGCATGCCGTATCGGCAAAGGGCTCTGGCCTTTCGATGTTTTTACGCGGCCGAGGTTTTCGGGAAAGCCGGAGATAGCAAAGCAGGATACCGGCAAACTATCCTGGCTTGAGGAAATTTCTTGGAAAGATGCGGATAAATATGTGGGCCGGATGGTCAGGGTCAAAGGTATGGTGGTTGCAACTTACAAATCAGACAAGGTATTCATCATGAATTTTCACCAGGATTACAGGAAGCATTTCAAGGCCGTGGTTTTTGCGGGTGATTTTAACAAGTTTCCTGCTTTTCCAAAAGATTATTATAAGAAGAGGTTGGTTCGGGTGACCGGTGTTATAAAGGAATACCAGGGTGCGGCCGAGATAGTCGTCCATGACCCGGACCAGATTGAGATATTGAAATAGGAGATAGTTATGAGAGATGTGCTGATTTTCATGCTTGTTTTATGCAGCGGCCTTTTTGCGGATGAGGTGACACGGGTCATCAAGATAAATGACGGGGATACTTTTATGACATCGGACAGCGAGTATGTGCGGATGCTCGGGATTGATGCGGCCGAGACCTATCAGCCTGGCGGTGATATTGCTACTGAGATGCTTGAGAAGTATATCTCAGGAAAGACCGTAAGGCTGGTGCGGGACGGGTCTGATAAGGACCATTTCGGCCGGTTGTTGAGATATGTTTATGTTGACAGCCTGATGGTGAATGCAGAAATGGTCAAGAAGGGATATGCTACGGTTCGTCTGTATCAGAAGCATCTGAAATACCAGGACAGTCTGGAACAACTCGAAAAGGAAGCGTGCCGTATCGGTAAAGGGTTGTGGGCATTCAATGTTTTTACACCGCCGAGTATCGAGCTGCTTAAGGAAAAGCTGGCAAAGGAATCCTTGAAAGATTCCGGTGTGATTTCCTGGATTGATGCGGACAAGCATATCGGAGAATTGGCTGTAGTCGAAGGCACGATAGTGACAACATATCTTTCGGATAAGGTTCTGCATTTGAACTTTAATGAGGATTATCACCGTTATTTCAATGTCGCGGTTTTTACCACCGAGCTTTACAAATTTCCGGCTCATCCGGATGAGTATTACCGAAATAAGAAAGTGCGGGTGACCGGCATTATCAAGGGATACAAAGGTGCACCCAATATGGTTGTCAAGGACCCGGGGCAGATTGAGGTCCTGAAACAGGAGCAATAGATGGAGTATATCAAGTCAAGACGATTCACTCCTACTGCGATTGTCATAATTGTGCTCGTTGTTCTGGGTATTGTGGCTCTGCTGCTCAGGCTGGGTTGCTGGGAAAAGCCGCAAGTATGCGGACCACTTCTGCCTTGTCTGGATTCCTCTTATGTTTTCGAGGACACAGTCCAGCGTAATGAGGTCCTGGCGGGAATGCTTGCCCGGATGTTAATGTCAAAGGGATTGATTAACAAAACCCATGACGCCCTGGCAAATGCCGGTTTTGATTTCCGGATGCTGAAGCCGGGCGACCTCGTAACTTTTACTTATCACGGGCTTGACTTGGTAGGAATTACCTATCACAAGGATTTGGTAACAAACTATGATGTCAGGTTTGATTCTTCGGGTGCGCTTGGAACGAGAACAACCAAACCCGTGGATACGGTCAGGACTGCAATATCCGGGGTAATCAAGGGTTCTTTGTGGAATTCGATTCTTGGTGTCGGCGAACAGCCGTGGCTGGTAATGAATTTCGCCGAGATACTGAGATACGATGTTGATTTCTTTACCGAGTCCAGCAAGGAGGATTCTTTTCAGATGCTTGTGGACAAGCTTTTTGTAGATACGGTATTCTATAAATACGGCAGGATTCATGCGGTTCATTACAAAGGGCGAACCGTTAATACTTATGGTTTCTTTTATTGCGACCCTCGCGGACACTGGGATTATTACAACAGGAAAGGACAGTCCTTGCGGAAAACTGTGCTGCGCTCGCCTTTGCAGTTCTCAAGAATCACTTCACATTTCGGTATGAGGTTTCATCCGATTAAGAAAACCCGGCTCATGCATTATGGTGTTGACTACGGTGCTCCGCTTGGAACGCCGGTGAGTGCAATAGCAGACGGGATTGTCACGATATCACGGAGGTATGGTGGTTATGGCAAACTGGTGGAAATCAGGCACAACGGTGTTTTGAAGTCGCGCTACGGACATCTTTCAAGGTACGGGTCTGGAATCAGACAGGGTCGAAGGGTGCATCAAGGCCAGGTTATCGGTTATATCGGTTCAACCGGCCTATCAACCGGGCCGCATCTCTATTTCGAAATCTGGAAGAACGGCACCCGGGTGAACCCTGAGAAGATTATTCCACCCCGGGCCAGACCGGTCAGTAAGAAATACCGGAAGGCATTCGACCGGATAAAGGCCGAATGCCTTGAAAATCTGCGTTCAGAAATAGCAGATAAACTAGATTCCTAGTTCGAGTCCGGCATACCAGTTTCTTCCCGGGACCGGATAGTCTTTAATAGTCTGGTATCTTCTATCAGATAGATTATGAATGCCGAACCGCGCTCTCGCTTCCAGAAATCGGACAGATGCCTCGGTATGAAACAGCAGATATGCCGGCAATGTATCGGTGTTTGCTGGATTAGTGAACCTTTGGGCCGTGTATTCTGTTGTCAGATTGAGCCGGGTAGTTAATCGCCTGAAATCATATTTACCCCAGAAGGTTGCGCGGGTGCAGAATTCGGGCCGATAGATTAAGCGGCTTTCTCCCGATTTCGCGATGGAGTAGTTCATATTGCCGTCCAAACCCAGATGGTTCAGGTCGAGTCTGGCTTCCATTTCGATACCGCTGATTTTCGCACTGTCGATATTCACAGGATGGAACCTGGAAGCGGTATCAGGCTGCCATTGAATCAGGTCGGTCAGGTCTGAATAATAATATCCAATCCAGTAATGCAGAAAATCCGGGTTTTTACCGCGAATCCCGATATCGATATTTGTTGACCATTCGGGTTTGAGATGCGGGTTGCCATAGGAGAACATATCTTCGGGCCAGTAAAGGTCATTAAACCCAGGCGCACGGAATGAACGGCCGATTCCTGCAAATAATGTGAACCATTCGAGCCGGGAAAATGTCATGGTCAATTTCGGGCAGAGCACCAGGGTAGTTGACTTCTCCGGAATCGAATCGTTGTTTTCCTGGATTATCTGCTCAAACCTGATAATGGGATTCAGTCCGAAACCCGAATGTTCAAGCCTTGCCTGTGTCCAGGCGGACACAGTCGAACGACTCGGTTCGCCTACTGCAGTGCTGTTGAGATTCTGCTTATCTGCTTCAAGCCCGGCCATGACCATGGCCCAGGGTTTGAGATAAATGTTCTGGTCGAACTGGACCCCGATGTTAGCCAGATTGTGGGTATCGTTTACAGCAGATACAGGGTCGCGAAAGTTCTGCCAGAACCGGTGATAGAAGGCACGGGCCGCGGTGCGCAGGTTCTCGGAAGGCTGGAACGCATACGCCAGTTGGGTAATTCCATGCTGGTCGTCGCGGCGGGCACTGTCACTGGGCCAGCTTAGGGAACCAGGCGCACCCCTTTCGGTGATATTGTATTCGCCCAGGAGCACAACACGGTGAGGACCGTTTCTGAAATTCCCTTTGGCAAGGATGCCTTTGTTCTCGAAGTCGGCATTGTTGATATAGCAGGTTGAATCCGTGCTGTCCTTGTAATCGAAACGGTTGTCCGTATTGGTAAAGTCACCGGCAATAAGATAGCCGATAGGCTCAAGCCGGTTTGTATGCATGAATTCAAGATGCTTCCGTCCGAATGAGCCGATGCCCGTGCGCAGTTTCGCCCCCAGTCGTTCTGGTTCGGGTGTGATGATATTCACCAGGCCGCCGACTGTGCTTGAGCCGTAAAGTGCAGAATTACCCCCGCGGCCGATTTCGATTCTCCGGGCAAGTATCAAAGGCAGGGTAGTCAGGTCAAATGTGCTGTTCTGGGCCGAGTTCAGCGGAATGCCGTCCAATGCAATCAATGTATGCTCGGTATTTGTTCCTCTGAGCGCAATCGAAGTGAAGTTTACATAGTCGCGGCCGGTTACCGAAGGTGCTGTTCTGATAAGTTCGGCTACATTGGTGTCGTCGGTTTTCTGTTCGATAACAGTAACGGGGCCTGACTGGTCAATCGAAACCGGTGTGCGGAATGCACTGACCGTCACGCCTTTGAGCCGGATTGCTTTCGGGAACAGATAGAGTAAAGCGGTTTTTCCTCGCGGCAGGTTATTCCAGGTTCTCGGTTTGTATCCGACCCTGGAGACTTCGATGGATATCTGGTCTGCCCGGGTTGTGATTTCAAACTTCCCTTCCTGGTCGGTGGTTGTGGTCATGCCGATATCATCGGCATGAACTTCGGCATACGGGACCGGCTGTCTGGTCCAGGCATCAAGAACCACGCCTTTGAATGCCTGAACGCTTCCGGTCAGAAAGATAACCGCCAGGATAAGACTGGTTTTGTATTGGTTCATTTCGATTCTCCTTTCCACGCAAGTTGAACCAACGAAGGACAGTAGACAGGTCTCCTGACTTGCGGCAAATCTGCAGCCTTCCCGGTTTATCCCAGTGGCTTATGCAGACTACGAAAGCCGGTTACAGTGGGCGGGACCGCAGCCGATTCTCACGGCTTTCCCTGTGCTTCGGGCTGAAGCAACCGTTTGTGCATCATGTGCACCCGGTCTTCCACTGTCCTAGTTCTTTTATCGGCACAAGGTTAGGCGATATGTTCATCGGGTCAAGTTTTGATTTGCTGTCATAGAAGCTTGACAGCCTGAAGCGATTGTTTATCCTGAATTATGAAATTCCTGATTGCCGTTCTTGCCGTATTCATCCCGGCCCAGGCCGTTCTTTATAATATTGACCAGCCGGTGCCACTTTCTCTGGCCCATGGCGAATATTATATCGGTATGCGTCTATGGGGCAAAGGCGGTGCAATGGCCCGCGTCGGTGTCGGGCTTTTCGACCGACTGACATTTGGTGCTTCATTTGGAGGAGACAGCTTGATTGGCGCTTCGGACCCGGAATTCTATTCCCGGCCCGAATTCTTTGCCCGTGGTGCAATAATGACCGAGCAGGGTTATTTTCCGGACTTAATCGTCGGATTCGAAAGCCAGGGATATGACCATCAGTTTCCAGGCGGTGATTGCGAGGTATTTCCAAAAGGTGGTTATGTCTGCCTGGGTAAGACCGTCGAAGTCAGCCGGACTTATTTTCAGTTCGGTGCGAATTACTGGCGCAAGGCCAATGGATTTGTAGTCGTGAATCAATTGCTGCCCGGTGCATTTGAGTTTAT
>DFBN01000139.1:0-534 GCA_002366635.1 Caldifarciminota bacterium UBA3079
TAAACACCGCTCATCGGCGAACCGGGCGCAGTAGTGTATTCGTCGGCGCCGATATCAGGAGGGGTGCCGCGGGTATCGCCGTCAATGTCAGTTGTGATGCCGGTAATCGGGTTTGCCTTTCCGATACAAGGCGAACCGGTTTTCAGGTGCAGATTGGCGCCGCCACCGCAAAGCGGGTTGGTCGAGATACTGTGTGCGTCGAAACCGGTTCCCTGCCAGCTGCTCAGGGTGTAGTAATAGGTGTTGTTGTAATAGGCGATGCGTCCGCTACTGCCGGTGTAATAAAGGTCGTTGTAATCAGAACTGCTGAGTGTGGCATAGCGGGTGTATAAAATCGTGCAATTCGGATTCTTGTTCCAGACGATGTTGTTTTTAAGACTCACATAGTCGCTGTAGTACAGGTAAAAGCTGTAAGAACCCGAACCGACGATTGAGTTGTAGTAGAAAGTGGGATAGTCCTGATACCGGCAGTAAACACCGTAAGAAGTCCAGCCGCTTATGAAGTTGTTGGCGATGAAATTGTGCTGGCCGCGG
>DFBN01000139.1:649-3326 GCA_002366635.1 Caldifarciminota bacterium UBA3079
GTATATGGCATAGGAACTCGCTGTTATTGGTATGTTCTCGATTTTGACATTGTTTGTCTGGTAGCCATAGAAGCCATAGGTCGTTCCCGAAGCGAGGACCGGCTTCTGGCCGGTGGCGGGTCTGAAGGTAATCGTATGGGTGCCTGTGGTAATATTGGAGAGGTTCGCATAGCCCGAATATGTGCCGGTGTAGGCTTCGAATATAACATCGTCGCTCATGCCTTCGCTTACTAGGGCAGCGGCTGCAGCGGCAAAGGATTCGTAGTTACCACCGGACGGTTTGATTGTATAGGTTCCATGTAACTGGGCAAGCGCAATACTTGTGCTCAACACCAGAAACAGGACCAACAGCGACTTTTTATGTCGCATCTTGCCTCCTTTTTTCTTTTTTGCCAATTTGCCTTAAATAAGGCAATAATAACCCGGGCCGGAAAACGGCCAGGGAATTCTGTAACCCATTGATACAGTTGCTTGCTGACAGATGTTACTCACTACTGATGCCAGCATGATAATCTTATACCCCCCTGGTTTCTTGTCAAGGAGTAATTTCGTCGAATTCGGGCCAGTGGAACCGAATAGAAAAGACCGGGAAAACCGCATTCCCGGCCTTGAAACAGATTGGTCAACTAGTAGATTCTGATGAGCTTATCCTGCGATTTTCCAATCGGACCACGGATATTCAGGAAGTACTCACCGGCAGCCAAGAGGCCGGGGTTAAAGCTGTAATTGCCAGGCTGGAGTTGACCTTTGAAAACAGTGCGGATACGCGCACCAGCACGGTTGAACAATGTCATTTCGTAATCGCCAGGAATCATGGTTTCAAGCTCAAGCGTTGCCCCCGGACCGAGAATGTTCGTTCCGGTGAGCTCAAAGGGCTTTGCCTTTTCTTGAAGCCATCCCTGTCGGCTGATTCCAGCCCGGCCGGTGAACTTGATTGTGAGACATGAAGATTGTTCTTGATCCATACCAGTGGCGATGGGACGGTCGTCAGAATCAACCGCTGCTCCAAACAGTAGTCCCATAATCTCGGTCGAACCGTTCCAGAGTTCAGACCCGTCAGGCCCGAGCTTTAACAGACCGCAGTGCATTTCCATGTTAACTACCGGTATGACGAGATTGCCTGCCCCATCGGTAGCCAAGATATTGTATGCTTCAGGGTCAGGCTGGGTTTCAACTGTATGGTCCCACAGCTTTTCGCCGGTGCTGTCGCATTTGATTATCTTCAGGTTCGGGCCGTCCACCGCGGCGGCGAAGATATTTTTGTTTTGGTCAACAGCGATACCGGTCATTTCGGCTCCACCAAGCTCGTTGTAGAACCGCATCCAGATTGTGTCGCCGTTCGGTTTGAACTTGATAATCGTCGGGTGCATGCCGCCTTGGTCCGCAACCATGGCCGCTGCGATGATGTTTCCGGCACCATCGCAGCAGCAGCCGGCGCTGCGGTTGAACAAACCGAATTGGTAGACCTTTTCCCATGCCGGTGTTCCGTCCGGGTTGTATTTGGCCAATACGAAGCTGTCGAACGGGGCCGGGTCCATCACGGATGACCAGGTATAGATAGCGTTCCCGGTGCCAATCGCAATATTGCTTAGGGTAGTGCGGTCCCTCTGCCGAGTCCAGGCCGTGTCGCCGGATTCTAACAGTTTTACCAGAAGCGAAGTCGGAGGTTCTGCTTCGACAGAAACGCCTACTACCGGTTTGTTATCGGTTCCGATAGCAACATCCACGGTTTTTTCCATGGGTTGGATATCCAGAACCCTTGTCCAGGCTGTTTCGCCTTCGGCATTGTATTTGATGACGAGGATGTTCTGCGATTCGCCCAGGTTTGTTCCGGCAACGATGATGTCAGTCCCGCTGGTTGCTACTGCCTTGCCTTGGTCAAACATTCCACTGCTGTATGTTCTGGCCCACATGGTGTCCTGAGCCTGCGCCATTGCCGCTGTCATTATGAGTGCCGCAATGGTCATTGCTACAAATTTCTTCACTTTTCCTCCTTAATGATAACGATTTATAAGGTCGCCCAACGATATCTGCCTCGATATGACAAGAATCGGCAGGAGTATAGGCGGCTGGGATTCTGTGTCAAGGTTTTACATTGCCTCGTAGGGAAAACCATCCGAAATGAACAAAAGGACAATGCTAAGGCCCGTTGATTCCAGTTTACAATACTATAAACTGAAATCAACCCGGGCACAGGGTTTCCGGCATGTGCTGCCAAAGGGTGGAAAACACTGGTATTTGCAGACTTAGCTGAAGAAATAGGTCTTTAGAACCGATACCCAGGGGTCGTTCCCCAACCGGTTTGTCTGGCCGATTATAAAGCCCAATTTCAAGTCATTTTTCCTGGAGTCGTTGAACCCATTTGCCAAAACATCATTCAATCGGTTTTAATTGTCGTTTGTCTTTCCGTTTTATTGGCTGGTTTGCAACAGGTCTGATTTCCGGCTTTGTTTGCAGTCTGACAGCCGGGTTTTCCTCCTGCCGGCGAACCAGATTGCCAATGCGTTCGCAAAAATGGAATCCATTTTCCTCGATACTATGGAGTATGACATTCTCTGATCCCCATGGTTTATTCGGCTTGCTTCGATGGAGTGAATATTGTAACATTTATAATATGGAAGAGAAGTGTGCTTTGTGCGGCAGAAACAGGGCAGTGCGTTTTTGCCCGGCTATCGGG
>DFBN01000116.1 GCA_002366635.1 Caldifarciminota bacterium UBA3079
ACTTCACCTCACAATCCAAATTTACCCCCCCCCAGCATTCATTGTCAAGCTTTTCCTTCGCCCGGTGCGAAACGGCCCGTCCGAGCATGCCTCCAAAACTTCCATTATGTTGTTGTCACACTCACGGCCCTGCTGGTATAGCCAAGCTTCGTCATCAGGGGCTGGGCAGAGGTTGAGAGCGTTGAAGCCAAACTGGCTCTCATGGAACGCCACCCCCATCGCGGTCTGGACCGCAAGCATGACCGCGAGGGCTGCCAACTTTGTCGAAGTAGTCATTCTGCCCTCCTCCTACTGGTTCTCTGACGCCAGCTTCACTAGGTGCTGGCCAACAGCGATAATGTATCCACCGTCCTCAGTGTGCTCGCCCCATCTTGGCACGCCGCTCCTTTCACCCAGAGGGGTCGCACTCCACATGCAGGTTCCTTGGGAGTCCGTTCGGATGAGGTACGGACGGTGGGAATAGCCGGTGATAAAGTAGCCGCCATCCGGAAGCTGCCGGACACCATATGCAAACGACGGGTGGTCGCCTCTGAATATCCTCTTCCATGTCTTGTGGCCCTGCGAGTCCGTCTTGAGCAGGACGGTGTTCTGCGTGTGGCTGGGTATCGACGGATTCGGTCCGATTCCGGTGGCAATATAGCCGCCATCTGTCGTCTGCCGAACCGAGAAAATCACACCCACATCGTCGTACGTCCTGCCCCACTGCAAATTGCCGAGCGAGTCGGTTTTCAGTAAAGCCTCGGCAGCCGTAATGTACCCGCCGTCTGCTGTTTGCTGTACCGGAATAGGACCACCACCCCCAGTCTCACCCCCAGTCTCGCTGTAATAGTCAGGTAGCTTCCTGGTCCACTCGCAGTTGCCTTGAGCGTCGAGCTTCATCAGGTTCACGCCGCCTGTCGACCCCCAGATTCCGGCCGCGACATAGCCTCCATCGTTCGTCTGCTGGACGTCCATGGCGGATGACAGAAATGGTCCTGAGTATGACCACAGGGAATCCCCAAGTGAGTCGGTCTTCATGATAATCGCCTTGGAGCTGTCGGAATGGACGCCGGCGAGGATGTAACCACCATCGCTGGTCTGCCTGACTGCGAAGGCGAAGTCGTGGTCCGGCCCACCGTAGCTCCTCTGCCATAGCGTGTTGCCCAGGGAATCGGTCTTCAGCAAATATATGTCCAGGTTCGTCAGGCTCTTGCGCACATGTCCGGCCATGATGAAGCCATTATCACTTGTCTGTTGCACGCACTTGCAGATTGTGTCCCATGACCCGAAGGTCTTCTGCCACTGCACCGCTGGCGGGTTGCCGGCCAGCGCAGGACTGGCTAGGATAGCCGCGGCTGCAGCCAGCCCGATAATGCTTCTTTTCATCTTATCCTCCTAATTAGAGTCTGCCGCGCAGCGGCATTCTTTAGACGGCACTGAGCCCAGGACCCAAGATACCAGGTAACTAAGTAACCTGGTTTTGCTGCGCAGCGGCATCCTTCTTTGGTACAGGCAGTCTAACGCCGCTCTGTTGCATAAGTAATTGAAGTCTCATCATTATTTCACCAGTAGGAATCAGGGACAACCGCCGTTTTCCGGCCGGGCTGTTGTCATTCATCACGGTCAACTTTTGCTCCAATTCGCTTGCGGGTTGAGACGATACAGGAGCCGAGGATTCAGGGAATCGAGGGGTCGAGTGACGAGCCTTTCGATGCTTCTCATTGCGGTTGGAGAATATCAGCAGGTGTCTTCCTGCCGCGGTCGGCCTTGTCGAAGTGGGCATCGAAGCTGACAATCGTCAGGTTGTACTTCTCGGCCACCACATACTGATACGCATCGTCGAAGTCAAGAGGAAAACGTTCTCTCGTCTTGGCCACAGTCAGTAGGTCGGCGAAGTCGAGGCTCACGTAGCGCACACCTGTATCCACCAGGAGGTCAGAGATAAACCGCACGAACACGTCGTCTCTCTTGTTGCGGGCCAGGATAATCCCGACCGAGTGCAGGGCGAAGTCAGTTATGGCGAGTTCGCCCAAAGGAACCGCCCGCAGGAAGTCACCTACTTACCCTGCTTGTTTCTGGTCCAGGAGCAGCTCAAGCCAGACGTTAGTGTCTACCAAGAGCATCGTTCGCCCGCCATTCCGAGGCTTTGTGTTGGAGTTCGATCGAGGTGTATTCGTCGCGCAAATCCTTCAAGCCTCCAGCCCAGTCCAGACGCAGTTTCTTGCGGGTCGGACGCGCCCTCTTCTGTCCGAGAAAACGGGCGAAGTCCCGGACTTCCTCCTGGAGCCTCTCCGGAAGCTTCTTTGTCAACTCCACTACTTCTTCAACTGTCTTCATCGGTCACCTCACGTCTTCTGCAACCAATATAGCCCCTCTCGTCACCGAATCAAGCACGGGAGTGACGGGGTCGGGCTTGAGGGCGGTGGTCATTGGCCGGTTCCGTTGTGTTCCTCGCTCGCGGGTTGGGTGTCGTCAAAGAGCGAGCTCTGACGAGGCTGCTGCGGTTTCCACTGATAGCGAAGAGGCTTGCTCAGCTTCCCGGCGTATCCTTCGCCTACCGCTCGCCCCAGCCAGTCATTGAGTTGCGTTCTGCTGACATCGATGGACTTGAGCAGTTGCTCCGGTGTAGCAGGTGCCCTGGCGGTGAGAAGCTCCAACTGATGGAGAAAGTGGTCATAGCCGCGCCGGCTGTCCGGCACTTCCTTGCCTGCCGCGGGCAGGTCGGCGCTTCCCGAGCCCGGCCGGTATTCCACTGAGCCATCTGACGCCGATGATTGCGGAGTTGGTCCGTCGAACAGTCTGGGGCCTGACCGGTCCATCGGTTTCGCCAGGTCTGGAGCGAATAGCGCGGAAAGCTGAATCTCGCCATCAGGCAGCCATTGAGCGCCCCGCTTCACCAGTTCGGAGTTACCCGAAGCCGGGTCCTGATGCGACTTGACCCAGAGCGGCACCCAGCCCTTCTTCAGGTTCTCGGTCGCGCCACTCCACGTGCCTCCTCTTTCTTTGCCGGCAGCAATCACGATTGCCGCATCGGCCAGGCAGTAAATGTACCGGTTCCGCGCCATGGCATTGCCCACATCGAATCCTGCTTCTGGGTTGAAGGGTGAAACCAGCGCAATATCTCCGGCCATCAATGCCTTGCGGTACTTGGCCGATGTCGCTGCGCGGAGCAGGCTGTTCGACAGGACGCCCACGGCAGTTCCTTCCCGTTCCAGCGCGCCGGACATCGCGGCCTCGTCTACGCCTCGTGCCCCGCCCGAAACGACGGACAGGCCCTGCAGCGCCGCCTCGCCGCCCATGTGCCTGGTGAAGGCGAGATCCTGCTCGCTTGGATACCGCGAGCCGACGACCGCGATACCGCCCTGATTCAACAGATTCCGCCTGCCGCACCCGAAGAGCACCGGCGGCGAGGCAGTCTTGAGCCGTTTCTTAAGGCGCGCAGGATAGACCGGGTCGGCTCGGGTCAACACCCACAGTCCGGCACGTTCCCACTTCTCCGCGGCCAAGCCCAGGGCCCCTGCCCGGGCTAGCAGGTGCCGTATGCGCTCCGGTGTAACCGTGCGGTCAACCCAATCGGCCAGGACCCCGGCAGGGTCTTGCCGCAGGAGCGCGTCGGGAAAGACTTCGTGGTCTTTGAGCCATTGGGCGAATCGCCCCCATTCCGTCGGTGACAGCGGCTTCGGCTCATCTTTCATCGGCTTGCCGAAATACGTGGTCAACAGCAACACCGCCTGGGTCTGAGTGCTGATACTCATCTCATCCCCTGTTGCTCGTGGTCGCCAACGCTATCGGCAAGACCGGGCCGGCCCCCGCTTGTCGCAAGAGGGCCGACACGACCGTCATAGTCCAGGTCGAATCAACTATGTCGTCCACCAGCAGGACGGGTCCGTCCCGGACATCATCGTTGATCTCGAATACACCATCGAGATTGGCGCATTGGCGGAAGCGATTCTGCTGGAGCTTCTGGGGTTGGTTGGCTCGCACTTTGGTAACTGCGGCCACGAACGGCAGCCCGAGAAGGCCTGCCACACGCTGTGCAAGGTCCGGAACCAGGCGCGGACGGCCAAGCGACGGAACACACGTTACCCAGGTCGGCACCAGGTCAGGTTGCCAGCGGTCGTGTATCATCTCAACCAGGGCGGAGGCCAACTCGTCACGGAAGTGTCCGGAATGCTTGTCTTCGGCTACGAGTTGCCCCCAGCCGGCATCACCCCAGCGGGAAAGAACCCGGCCGGTTTCCGCCCGGAGGTTCTCAGGAAGATTGCCTTGGAATCCATATTCCCGGAACGCATCGGCCGCTACCTGTCTCCGGCAGGTCAAAGGCAATTCGGACTGCTTGAGGAATCGAACGGCTTCGACTGCGCTGGCCTGCGAGTAGGCCTCGGCGACCACCGGATGGCCGATGCACCGCGCACACCTACCGCACGGGCGAGAGTTTTCGTCGTCCAGGGCCCGCGCCAGGAACACCATCAGGCACTCGCGGCTGTCTATGTAATCCTGCACCTCTTGCCATTCCGCCTCTCGCTGCCGGGTTAACCGCTGGATATGTGCGTGGTCCATACTGTATTCCACTGGAGTCCGTTTCCAGTGTCTTGAGTCCTTGATGACCGGCGCCGGGCTGTCAACCGACAGGAACTTCAGCACCTTTTCGATCTGGCCCTTGCGCAGGTTGACCGACTCCTCGATCTGCCGTTCGGTAAGCCCGTCGCTTCCTGCCAGCGATTTCAGAATGGCGTTGACGTGGCCTTCATTCGGGAAAGCGCCGCGACGGAAGAACTCGTGAATCTCCTTGTCCTCTCGACCTGACAGCAGCACCCCGAAAGCGCGGTCAATCGCCCGTCCGGCCCGGCCTACCTGCTGGTAGTAGGTAATGATCGAACTCGGGGCCTGGTAGTGAACGACGAATCCGAGGTCGGGTTTGTCGTACCCCATCCCGAGCGCCGTTGTTGCCACCAGGGCCTTGATTCGGTTGTCTCGCAGCATGTCTTCGAGATGCCGGCGACACGCGTTGGAATCGGGAAACTCCGGCGACTTCACATCACTGTAGTAGGCTTTGGCCTCGATGCCGTTATATTCCAACCAATCCGCAACCTGGTCGGCATCGCGTCTGGTGAGCGTGTAGACAATGCCGGTCCCGGGCAGTTCCGGGATATGCTCGGCGAGCCAGGCCAGGCGCGCTGACTGGTCCGGCAGGCGCAGGGTTTGCAGGACGAGGCTTTCCCGCATCAGGGGTCCGCGCTGCACCTGGATGCCGCCCAACTGACTACAGACATCGTCAAGCACACGGTTGTTCGCGGTCGCCGTAGTGCCCAGCACGGGCATGTTCGGCGGCATGTACTTCAGCACGTTCACCAGACGGCGGTAATCAGGACGGAAGTCGTGCCCCCAGTCGGAAATGCAGTGGGCCTCATCCACCACCAGGAGGCCGATTCGATTGGCGACCGGCAGCAGCACGCTCTGGACGAACTCGTCGTTGGCCAGACGCTCCGGGGAGATAAGTAAGGCGTCGGCCTCGTTATTGAGAATCGCTTGCGTGAGCTCCGGCCAGTCCTCCCGGTTAGTCGAGTTGACGGTCAGCGCCTTGATGCGAAGACGATCTGCGGCTTCGATCTGGTTTCGCATCAGCGCCAGCAGGGGTGAGACGATCAACGTCGGCCCGGACCCGCGGTCGCGCAGAATCCGAGTGGCGATGAAGTACACCGAACTCTTGCCCCAGCCCGTTCGCTGCACGACCAGGAGTCTCTTCCGTTGATTCACCAAAGCGTCAATTGCCTCCCATTGGCCGGGCCGGAAGTCGGCATCGGCTGTGCCCAGAGCCTTCCGTAGCAGGCCGCAAGCCTGGCCGCGGTCGCTCATCATCTTGGGGGCATCATGGACAACCACCGTTTTCCTAGCGGGCCGGTTTCATTCGCCACGGTCAACTTCTACCCGAAAACCGCCCGCGTGTCAAGGAAAACGCAGCACGCACTACGCCGAACGCAAGTCTCGAATCAGATGAATAGCTCTGGCAATGAGCCGCTGATTCGAGGCAGCATTGGTCCATGCCGAAGCGCCGGACGGGTGTGGCAGCGGGATGACTACTGTTTCCCGGCCCTGGATATTCTCCACAAACCTGCGGCCAATGACATCTATCAGCTTCTGTTTGCCTAGAAACCGTTCGATTGCTAATTTACCCACAGGAATCAATACTCCAGGCCTCACAATCTCCAGTTCCTGCTCAAGAAACCGCACACAATTCTCAAGCTGTTTTCGGCTTGGCCGCAAATCACCCCTGGTTCCACTGCCCGGAAAGCATTTCATCACTGCGGTCAGATAGCAGAACGAACGGAATTCCTCTTCATTAAATCCGGCTTGGCCAAGCCATCGGAACAATCGCTTGCCAGCCGGCCCGGCAAAAGGCTTGTCCAGCGCCATTTCCTGCTTGCCCGGTGCCTGACCGATTAGCATCCATTTCGGTGAGTCAAACCGTCCGAAGATTGCGTGGATTCCCGGACCCAATCCGCATTTATGGCAACTTCGCATTCGGGCTGCCAGCCTATTAAATCTCGCCTTTTGCATTTTGCCTTGGACTACCGTTTCTTCAGCTTTCTGCGCCTGGCCCGCTTCAGCGCCTCATCGTCCAGGCTCTGCCTGATTTCCTTTATCCGGTCACGGCACCTGGCCGCCTTTTCAAACTGAAGCATCTGAGCCGCCTGTTCCATCTCCTTCTGCAATCTCTTGAGCAATGTCAGTTTATCTTCTTCGGTTTCAGGCTCTGGTTCTTTGGTAATTTCCACCTGCTTGGCATCGGCCACCGATGTCGTGGTCAAAACCTGGTCAATCGACTTGCTGATACTTCTCGGCACAATCCCATGTTTCTCATTATAAGCAATCTGTTTCTGTCTCCGCCTTTCGGTTTCCTTCAGTGAACCGCGAATCGACCTGGTAATATTATCCGCATAAAGAATTACTTCGCCTCTGACATTGCGCGCTGCCCGGCCCGCAGTCTGAATCAAGGACCGCTCATCCCGCAAAAAGCCCTCCTTATCTGCATCCAGAATCGCAACCAGCGAAACCTCGGGCAAGTCCAGACCTTCGCGCAACAGGTTTATCCCGACCAGCACATCAAATTCACCCAGTCTAAGCCCACGCAATATCTCAACCCGCTCGATTGCGCCAATCTCAGAATGCAGATATTTCACCCTTAGGCCCATTTCGGTGAGATATTCGGCCAAATCCTCAGACATCCGCTTTGTCAAAGTAGTCACCAGCACCCTTTCCTTTCGCTCCACTCGCTTGCGGATTTCCCCAATCAAATCATCCACTTGTCCTTTTGTCGGCCTGATAATCATCTTCGGGTCAACCAGACCGGTCGGCCTGACAACAAGCTCAGCAACCCTCCCCTGACTTCGTTCCAGCTCAAACTGTCCAGGTGTAGCCGAAGTGAAAATCGCCTGGTGAATAAGCGCCTCAAACTCATCAAACTTCAAAGGCCGGTTATCAAGACAAGACGGCAGTCTGAAACCGTAATCAACCAGGGTCTGTTTCCGTGCCCGGTCACCATTGAACATCCCGTTAATCTGAGGGATGGCCACATGGGATTCATCGATTATCACTAGGTAATCATCAGGGAAATAATCAAGCAGGCAATAAGGCCTTTCGCCCGGCGCTTTGCTCAGAAGATGGCGCGAATAATTCTCAATACCCGGACAGTATCCGAACTCCTGCATCATCTCAATGTCGAACTTTGTCCTTGTGGAGAGCCGCTGCGCTTCAAGCAATTTGTTCTGTCCTTTCAGTTCGGTAACGCGGTATTCGAGCTCGGCCTTGATAGACTCGATTGCCGATTCAATCTGGCGGTCGGTTGTGACAAAATACTTGGCCGGATAAATCACAATCCGCGGCTTACGCTCAATTACATCACCGGAAACAATATCAAATACGCTTAAACGTCCCACCCTGTCGCTGTCAAACTCAACCCTGATGCCATAATCCCGGTGCGAAGGATGAATCTCAACCACATCACCCCTGACCCGGAATGTTGACCGCTTCAACTCCATATCGTTCCTGGTGTAACGCAATCTTACCAACTGTTCAATCAATCCGTCACGACAAAGTTCCTTGTCAAGCTCAATCGGGAACAAAGACTCCTTGAACTCCCAGGGCTCGCCAAGATTGTAGATGCAGGAAACCGAAGCCACAACCACAACATCCCGCCGCTCAATCAGGCTTGAAGTCGCCCTTAACCTGAGCCGCTCAATCTCCTCATTGATTGAAGCATCCTTCTCAATATACAAATCATGCTCTGGCACATATGCCTCGGGCTGATAATAATCATAATAAGATATGAAATACTCAACCGCATTCTCAGGAAAGAATTGCCTGAACTCACCGAACAACTGAGCAGCCAGGGTCTTATTATGTGACATGATAATCGTCGGCCGGTTCAAACGCTCAATCACATTCGCCATCGCAAAAGTCTTGCCCGAACCGGTCACCCCGAGCAGAGTGCCATATTTCTTACCCGACTTCAGGAATTCCACCAGTTTCTCTATCGTTTCTGGCTGGTCTCCGGTCGGCTTATAAGGTGCAACCAGCTTGAATCGGTTGCTCATATGAATCAATTCTAAGCTTCACAGCCAACCGGTCAAGCCAACGCCTTGACTTACTACGCTGATGGTTTACAATCAATTACTAAGGCTTGCGTCGAGCGCAGCCGTCACCCTCGAATCCTGGAACCCTTTCCGACGGCGGCGAATTCCTGATTGACACCTAACCGCTTTCCGCTCAGAAGTCATCCGAACCCGTTCCGCCACACAACAACGATACAGTTTGCCGCAGGCACAGGACAAGCGCGGCCCCTAAAACAGGCTGCCGGCCGGAGTGTCCATCTGCCGGCTGGAAACAGGGAATGCCAGCGAGTCTGACAAGTTAATAATCCAGAGATAAAATAGCGAGGTCAAACCGTAAGACACAAAGAATCAAAGCTATATCATCCGCCTTCTGATTGACTTGAGGCCGAGTCCGGCTATCATCCTCTGATTTGCCAATATCAATCCCGCTCTACGACCTGAGAAAGGAAAATCAGGGCTTGGCTGATGAATTCTGCCAAAACTTGAGCCGTGTTATGGACTCTGGCCGTTTTCTGCTTGGGCCAGAACTTGCCGGATTCGAGTCTGAATTGGAAAAATACCTGGGTATCGACTATGTTCTCGGTGTAAACAGCGGGACCGATGCCCTGATTCTCAGTCTCAAAGCCTTAGGGCTGGGTCCAAATGATGAGGTTATCACCACACCTTTCACATTCTTTGCCACGGTTGAAGCAATCGTTCAGGCCGGTGCAAAACCGATTCTTGCGGACATCGAACCGGATACACTTTGTCTGTCCTTATCAGCTTGTGAAACCGCAATTACTGAACACACTAAAGCAATCCTGCTGGTTCATGTTTTCGGCAATTGCACTGATATTGAGCGGTTTGTCAAACTCTGCCAAAAGCACAATCTTTTTTTGATTGAAGACACTTGTCAGGCAATCGGCTCAACCTGGAAAGGGAAAAAACTCGGCACATTTGGTCATATCTCGACCTTTAGTTTCTACCCGACCAAGAATCTGGCAGCGCTTGGTGATGCCGGCGCTATCGCTACTACTGACCCTGATATTGCCGACAGGATAAAACTGCTCCGCAATCACGGCATCAATCCCCAAGGCCGTCATACTTTGTGGGGGTATAAGTCCCTGCTTGACGAAATCCAGGCCGCATTCCTGAAAACCAAATTGAAGCGGCTTGATATTGAAAATGCCCGACGCCGCAAACTTGCTGGCCGGTACGACAATGCATTTGAGAACATTGTCCAGATTGTCCAAGGGCAAAAAGGTTGCAAATCGACCTATCACCAGTATGCGATTCTTACCCCGAAAAGGAATGAGCTGTGTAGCTTCCTGGCTGAAAACGGTGTTGAAACCGGTCGCTACTATGAAAACCCGATTCACCGGGAACCGGTATTCGCCGGAACGAATCTCAGGTTGCCGGTTGCAGAAAAAGCCAGCCAGGCGATCCTCACGCTGCCGATTCGACCGAGCCTGACCGATTCCGAACAGGAACGGGTTATTTCACTTATCCGCGGTTTCTTCGAACATCATGATTAAACTGACCAAGTTCCTTCACCCCGAGCTCGCATTCGACTGCCCGGTCATCACAAACCAGAAGGCGGTTTTCCAGTTTGTGGCTCGACGACTCGCCGAGCAGCGGCTCATCAACAATCAAGAAGTCCTGGTCGAAGAATTCATGAAACGGGAACAACAGGGCTCGACCGGTGTCGGCCATGGCATTGCCCTGCCCCATGTCGCTACTGAAGCGGTAAACCAGATTGTGGTTGCAGTCGTCCGGCTGAATCAGCCGATGGAATGGGATGCGGTAGACGGCAAACCGGTCCATCTGCTGGTAATGATTATTGCGCCGCCTGACCAGCGCAAACTCTATCTTCAGGTCCTGGCCGAGGTCGCCCGCTCTTTGAACCAGCCGACAATCCGCGATAAGGTGCTCAAGGCAAGACATCCGGCCCAAGCCGTAAGAATCATCGCCCGGCCACCGCATGAAGGTTTTATCAAACGCAACCGCCGTCTCTTCATTTTTCTATTGGTGGTTGCGGTAATATTTGTCCTTGCCCGCATCGTCCTACCCACAATCCAGCTTCCAGCATCCGATATATACAAAGACTACACCAAGTTCAACTTTGCGCCCTGGCTTTTCCGCCAGGAGCTCACTATCACCCTTTTCCTGGCGATGATTCTCGGCACCTTGCTTTTCTGGCGCTTCCGGGTGGCAATCGCCGGCGCGGGTCTTGGCATACTCCTGGCAGCAGGGGTGATGGATTTGGAAACCACGGTCAGGTTCATGTCTATCCCGACAATTCTCTTCATAATGTCAATGATGATAATTGTCCGTTGGCTTCAGAACATCGGTGTTTTCAGATTTATCGTAATTAAAGCGATGGAAAAGGTACACGGTGTCCCCTGGCAGCTTTTACTCATTTTGATGGGTTCTTCTGTAATTCTCGGCGGGTTTGCGGATGAGGTATCGGCGATCCTTGTCACTTTCGGCCTGGCACTGGAAGTTACCCGGCGCACCAAGGCTCCGCTTGTGCCATATCTCTTGTGTTTGGTTTTCGCCACCAATGTCGGCAGCGCGCTCACACTGATCGGCAACCCGGTCGGCATCTACATCGCCTTTGCCGGCAAACTCAGCTTCGAACACTTCCTGCGCTGGGCAACACCGGTTTCAGCAATTGCGGCCCTGATAATTATGGGACTTTGTTTGCTCATCTATCGCCGGCACTTCTTCGGGTTCCGTTACAAGCTGGATTTCGCCGAACTGCGGAAAACCACCGAAACGGTTGACCCAACCCGGCTGCGCACCGGCATCATTACCTTCGTGACAGTAATCTGCCTGATTGCGCTCCACCGTCGGATTGAGGTATGGCTCAATCTGGGGGAAAGTACCGCACTGGTGGCCGTGGCGCTGTTGACTTTGGGATTCATCGTGTTCCACGAACAGGAACGCGGCCGGCTCTTGGTTGCGCGCGGGGTTGACTGGTGGACCCTGCTCTTTTTCATGTTCCTGTTCGCCAATGCCGCCTGCCTGGAATACACCGGTGTCACCACCAAGCTCGGCTACATCATCCACCACGTCGCCAACGCCTTCACCCATGCCCGCGCCGGTGCGGTCGGTGTCACCAGCACGACCGCGGTCCTGGTTCTCTGGTTCACCGGCATCACATCCGGGTTTGTGGATAATCTACCGATTGTTGCGGCAACGGTTCCGATTGTCAAAGACCTAATTCGCATTGGTCTGCCCCACGCTTCAATTCTCTGGTGGGCACTCTTGTTCGGCGGCTGCTTCGGTGGCAACATGACTGTTATTGGCTCTACTGCTAACCTGGTTGCGGTCGGCGCATTTGAACGGGCGACCGGCCAATCGATAAGGTTTACCGAATGGATAAAGGTTGGTATAATCATCACCGTGGTATCGTTATCCATCGCTACGGTCGCGCTGTTGCTTCAGGTCAGAATGGCACCTTAAGGGAACAGAATGTTTGAGAAAATTCTCTACCTGGTGAGCGAAAAGCAGGAAGACAAAGAGTTTGTAATGAAGCTGGCCAGGCAGCACAACAGCACCGTTCTGCTCAGCGGAATCCTTCACCCCGAGCACCGTCAGGTAAAAACCAGAAGTTCCACCCGCGATAAGATGCTACACGAAGACCAGGAGCGCAAGGAGTGGCACGATATCTACCGGCTCGAAGAAAAGCTGAAATCAGCCGGTGTTCGCTCTTCGGTAATAGCCCAGGAAGGTAGTATTGACAACATCCAGATGCTCGCAACTACTACCCAGTGCGACTTGATTATACTTGCGGCCAGTAACCTTGAGGATGACGACTACAAACTGCCTGAAGACCTGCTTCCGAATCTTCCCTGCCCGTTGATTATCACCAATTCTCCATAAACCACCTTAACCCCTTGCATTCTTGCGTCTCCTGACCTTTTCCCGCTTCTCGTCCACCGCCCTTGCCATCTGTTCCAGAATTCGCAGATTCTCTTTTGCTTCCTCCTGGTCAACAATCTGGATGGCAAAACCCGCATGGACTATGACATAATCTCCGACCTTGGCATCGGGCGTCATCATCACCGAGATTTCCCGCTGGACACCGCCGACCTCGCCGATTGCGGTATCACGGTTCAATTCGACGATTCTAACCGGTATCCCCAGACACATATCAGAAAGAAGGGTTCAAGGGTTCGGCACTTGAACCCTCCGAGTAAAAACATGCTGATTCGCCCAGTTTCACACCCAAAGGTTCGGCAACCAGCTCGCACTTTGCCGTAAGCACAAAGAAACCGTCTCGTCCCCTTCCAACCAGAGACTCGAAATTGGCATGGCCCTTGGCAATAACCACATCGGCATTTTCATATACCTTTCTAAACTCATCTGATACCGTTGCCAAATCAACCCCGAGAAACTGCGAACCCGTGCCGATAACGCGGCCGAATTCCTCAAGCCCGAGTTCTTTTGCCTCATTGACCGTAACATCATTCAGAATCGGACCGGGCCGGGCTACAATAACCAGGTCTGCCTTGGGCAATCGCTTGAGCACGAGTATATCAAACATCACTTCGCCCGAATTGTCCAGAATGTACATTATCCGTTTTGAATGATCGAGTCGCTCAATAAGCATATCCGAATCGTCATGTGCGAATTGCAACTCTTTCAGGGCATCATCAATACTGAAGCTGTGCCTCGGGCCAGGGTCAATCACATTGCCGGCCGCAGCCAGCATCAAAGCCGTTTTCAAAGGCTCGGGACTCTCAGCAATTTCTCTATCCGCCTTTTCGGCCACCGGCCTGGCTGCACGATTCTGCTCCGCTTTCATCTGCTTGAATGGGTCCGAGCTGTCCAGCAAACTCATCACCGCCAGTAGAATCCTTGAAGTGTATGTGCTCGGTGGTTCATCCAGACTCAGACCTTTCGCTACCGCCCCTGCCCGCTCAACCGCCTTGCGCTCAAGTTCCTCATTACCCCCGACCATCTTAACAATCTGCCGGCACTGCCTGATTGCGCAAGGCAAACACTCGATTCCAGAATGCATCGCTATGTCTTCAGCTTTTTCTTCTCTGCGGCCGGGAAAAGCACATTATTCAATATCAGTCGGTATCCGGGTGAATTCTTGTGCAAAGACAAATCCGTTGGCGGGTCACCGATGCGATGGGCATAATCCTCAGGGTCATGCCCGCCCAGAAATGTCCAGGTCCCTTTGCCAAAATTGCCATGAATATACTTTACCTCTTCGGTATTCTTCACTTCGCCCATAATCAAATCGCTTTTCTTCAGCCGGCCCCGCCTGAAACCGCAATTCTGTCCCAGATACTCCTTGACCAATCCCACATGGTCCTGAACCAGCATGCACGGCACCGGGTCGAACTTCGCCGAGAAATCAAACAAAGAAAAATAAACATCAGGCCCACGCGCAACCGATTCACGGTAGGTATCGATATCCGAATGCTCATAAATCATCGGGTTAGTCACCAGATTGAAATTCTCAAATGCGAGACAACCCGAATAATCCAGCTTTGACCGGTAATTCGGGTCAATCGGGTCACCGTCAAAAACCACATCGCAGATATCGGTATTGCGGCCGGCCCAGGCGATATCCGGGGTATCGGTTGCCGAGCACATCGCAAACAGCATCCCGCCGTCCTCAACATACTTCCGAATCATCTCGACTACTGCCAGTTTCAACTTGCTCACCTTTGAAAAACCCAGCTTTGCCGCCATCTTTTGGTTCAACGCCACTTCGGTCTGATACCAACCCGCATTCCGGTAAGAAGCGTAAAACTTCCCATACTGGCCGGTGAAATCCTCATGGTGCAAATGCAGCCAGTCATACTGAGAAAGCTTGCCTCCAAGCACTTCCTCATCCCAGACAACATCATAACTAATCCCGGCATACTCCAATGCCAGTCTGACTGCATCATCCCAAGGCTCGGCAGTCGGCGGTGCATAAACCGCCAATTTGGTCGGCCTCTCGAGCATAACCGACTCCATATTATTCTGCTCAATCGTTGACCTCATCCTAACCAGTTCAGATGAAGACACCGGCTGGAATACAACCCCGTTCAGCCGGCACTCTTTCAATGCCTGGGCTTCTGTTGGCAAGAGAAACGAACCGCCACGATAATTCAGCAGCCATTCTGCTTTCTGTCCCCGTTTCAGCAACCGATAAACTATCCCGTAAGCCTTCAGGTGGTCGGACTGGGTCAAATCCATCGGAATCAGCATCTTCACCGGCTCGGCAAGGACGCCAGACGCCAGAAACACGACGCCCAACACCAGATGCGATACGCTCAACGCTCTACGCTTCATGCTAATCGCTCACCGCCAAACACTAAGTCGCCGTAATATCTACAAACCATCCTAATAGGAAAATATCCGGCTGTCGCCAACTGTCAACTTATATCGTCCATCTCACTTGAACCCTTCAATCCTACTTCTCACGGCCCAATCCTGGTTCCGGTTTTACCTTCAAGCGCTTCAGTAATGTGCTCCGGGTCGGTAATCAGAACCTCTTTACCACCGTTTTCCAGAAACTCAAGTGCCGCTTCTATTTTCGGCCCCATACTGCCTGGAGCAAACTGTCCGGCTTCAAGATAATCATGCATCTCTTCAGCAGTCGCCTGGCTTATCGGCCGCTGCTCGGGTTTTCCGAAATCGAGATAAACCTGCTCAACCGCGGTTGACATGACCAGCCGCTCGGCACCGACCCCCTTGGCCAGCAGGCTTGAAGCCAGGTCTTTATCAATCACGGCGGCAACCCCGTGCAAAAAACCGTCCTGTTTCACAACCGGAATCCCGCCGCCACCGCAGGCGATAACCACAAAACCGGCCCCAAGCAATTGCTCAATCTGCTTGCGCTCCACAATCTCGACCGGTTTTGGTGACGGCACCAATCTGCGGAAACCGCGTCCGGCGTCTTCGCGCATGGTCCAGCCCAACTCCTTCTCAAGATTTGCCGCCTCCTTCTTGGTATAAAACGGCCCGACCGGCTTTGAAGGATATTCAAACGCCTTATCATGCTTATCAACAACAACCTGGGTCACAACTGTAACAACACCTTTCTTAACACCCCGACGGCCGAACTCATTACCAAGCGACTGCTGAATCATATACCCGATTTCTGCCTGGGTCTGGGCATTGCACGCATCAAGCGGAACCTCGGGCAGCCGGTTACGGGAAAGATGGGAACGAATCAAGAGAAAACCAACCTGGGGCCCGTTGCCATGGGTTATGACAACACTATTGCCGGCCTCAATCAAATCCGCAATATAACCGCAGGTTTGCCCAACCGTTGCCAACTGGTCCTCAAAAGAGCTTCGCTTCTTGGACCGGACAAGCGAATTACCGCCGATTGCAAGAACAGTAATACCAATCAC
>DFBN01000044.1 GCA_002366635.1 Caldifarciminota bacterium UBA3079
TTGTCGTGTTTATGGTCTCAGATTTGCCTGGGTGTTGCTGGGCTTCTCCGGCAAATTCGGAAAAGGTTCCGTCACCATAATCTGTGCGGGTGAGCCTGGGTGACGAAGCAACCAGTTTTTCAATACTGGTTATATCGCGCCAAGTGATTCTGTGGATAGCACCGAGCCTGAGGGCCAAAGGCGACAAGATTCTATATTCGAAACCCACTGGAAACGATAGGGCGTTTGTGCTGCCAGTGGTTCTGTTGAGCCATTCGTTTGAAGATGTAACCCTGGTCTCGTAATCTTCGTGGCCAGAGACAGTATCCCCATTATCAAATGCAACTGTAATCTGATTTGATGAGAGGTCAAGAAGTGACTAATTACTGCTTGCGCAGTTTTGAGACGATCAGGACCAAAAGGCATATCCCGATAGCAAGGCTGCTTAAGATAAGCATGAGCCGGCGTAGCAAGCCCAGTGGTGCGGTCAATCTGATTGTATGGGTTCCAGCCGGGCATTTCAGATATATGAAATGGGCCTTGGTTTCATAGAAACCGGTCTTTTTGCCGTCGAGCATGACCCGCAGTTCTGGATAATAGCTCAGGGTCAGTCTTAAAAAGCAGTCCTCGTTTGTCTGAACTTTTATAGTAACCTGCTGGTTCTGGACTTTTGATTCGAGAATATGGACAGCAGGTAGACCCGGAAGCGATTCATATGACTGGTTCTCGGTGACCGGAATGAAATTCAGGGATTTATTTTCGGGGTCGATTTCAACTGTGTCCAATAGGGTTTGCCAGTCTTGTGCGATACAGAGCGTTCTGGACTGGATTATGTTTTCACTGCACAAAGGTCTGGTTATATTACTGGCCAGAACCAGATTCGCATGGGTCGAGCCGAAAATCAGAGGTGGTTCTTTTTGTGTTCTGAGGAATCTGACATCCCAGTCCACGCCACCTTTTGTGGCGACATAGGTCATATTTTCTTCTGTGCCGATGAATGTAGGCAATGTAATAATATGGGTCACACCCATAAATGCTATTGCTTTCAAACATGCCGGACTCAGGCTTGAGTTTGCCGGATTACCCAGGTCGGTTGCTATCAGATTGAGCATTGGATAGGCATAACGCATTGAGCGCGGTGCAAACTGGTAATATGCCGGACCATAGGGTGTAGCCAGGTTGCCGAACAGAAAGCCGACTGCTGGATAGCAGGCAAGCCTCCTGAAATCATCAATCCGGTCGTTGGGTTTGTAAATATCCAGCACCTTGCTTGGATTATCCAGAGAAATCAGACTGTATATATCCTGGCGCACATCAAGAAACCTCTTTTCTCTGGAATAGTGAACCTGCAAAAGATGGGGCAGGCAATCTAATGACAGGACCGCAAACAGAATCAGGAATAATGATGTTCTCATGATATTGGAATGGCCGACTTTATTATCAAGGTATGAATATCCTGATACGACCAGAACGCTGGCAAAGAACACCGAGAACATCAGAAAGCGGACACCAGGCAAGCCAGCACTCAGAAATCCCAGGTTCAGTTTTGGGGCAATAAATGTCAGAAAAATGGTGAGAGCAAAACCTGTAAGCATAGGTAATTCGAGTTTCGTTCGCTTTCCAGAAATGAAAATTATGATTATTGAAGCAATAACCAGGACGATGTTGCTCAGACCGAGATAAACACCTCCATAACCGTGAGGACTGGACCAAGGGCTGAAAAGAATTGCAAGGCTCGGGGTCGGCAGCCGGGTGAGTATTTGCGGAAACAGATGAGTTTGGTATTCGACAAGAAAAGGAATCAGGAAAAATGCGGAAACAAAGACCGCACCAAGCCCGGCCAAAGCCATAAGACCGGTTAACTGTTTCCTTCTGGTATTTGATTGCATCCTGAGTTCATACAAGAATGCGATAATGAGAAAGAGCACTACGAAGACCGCATAGAAGATATGCGATATTATCGCAAGGCCAATAATGAGCGACAGAAGTATAATATGCTTGAGTTTCATGTCTTTTGCGAGTTTATCAAATGCAAGGAAACAAAGTGGCAAGAGTAGATAAATCAGGGACTGGGGATGATTGGCAAGAACGGCGATATGTATCACACGCCATGGGACGAGGAGATATGTGAGCGTGCCGATTGCCGCACCATAGATATTTCTGGTTCTGTGCCTTAGATAAGCGAACATTGCCCAGGCAGAAACGAGATGAAGAATAAAAAGCAGGATTTTGTTCGCCAGGACCAAGTTGCCTTTGACAAGCAATGTCCCAAGCCCGCCCAGAAATGCAAACAAAGGACCATAGAATCGCAGGTGCGGATAACCGGAATAGAACATGAATGTATAGAAAGGTGAATAGCCTTTTTCAAGTGACTGATACATGATTTCCTGGCGCACAAGATGGGACCAGACATCGGGTGATGTTGGCTGGCCCGGTGCTAAGAATGCATAGCCTGATACAAGCGCGCCAAGAACCAATCCGATTATAGGCACCAGCCAGAAGAAACTATGTTTGGGTAAATTCTGTTCCAGCACTGACTAACTTAATCAGATAGGTGATAACAGTCAAGCCATGGTTATTAGAGGTGCCCAAATGTTACAATAAAGTAAAATTTCCAAATGGCCAAAATTTTCTCTAACTCCTTAATTCATTATTGGTTACTAGATATTCGGTATTTACCCCCCCCAGCCCCCTCCCTTGGTTCTGTTCTGGTTTCGATTCCAGATTGTATCCTGGATTCTGCCCCGGATATTATCCCTGAAATGAATCCTGGTATGCATTGAGATTCTTTTCCTGGTTCAATTCTGGATTTCTATCGAGAATCGCTCTGGAATACTAATCCCGGAATGCTCGGAGACTTTCATCAAGAGATGCCTCCAGAAATCGCTCCTGGTTCAATTGCTGGATGTAAAGGCGCAACTGACCCGGATTGTATTCCTGAATCCATTCCAGAACCCTTTCCAGATTTTATTCCAGCATCCATTCCTGTAACAATCCCAGACACCATATCCGATGCTGGTTTGGTTTTTGACCCCAGAACCAGAGGTAAAATGGGGCGATGGAGATACTATCAAAAGTTGTGGAAAAAGGGAAAGCGGTGCCTATCCTTATGGTTATTAAAGGAGTTGACACCGCCATGAAAGAATATGGCAAACAGCAACAGCAAGCCGAGGAAACTGACTCTGGTGCGGCCAGGTGCAGGTACATATACCGCGGGTGAGAGATAATGCCGAGCAATTCCAATCGGGTCTTGTGGGGCGGTATCAGCGCACCGGCAAGAGTCTACTGGAAGTTCTACCGGATGCGCTCTGCCAGCGGGACTGGATGCACAAGAAACGTAATGTCCTGGATAAGCTGCCGAAGCGGCGGCAGAAGCAGGTCAAGCAGGACCTGGACCGGATTTACTATGCGCAGACCAATGCGGCAGCGGCGGCACCGATTGGAAGCACCGGAGCTGGTGGCGGAAGTGATTAGCGGTGCGAAGTATCGGAACGGCATAAAGGGCTAAGGAAGCGGAGAGAGAAGTATGACATCGCCCAAACCAATTTCCACAACATTTGACACGGCCTCATCTAGAAATAGTCTCGGATAGCTTATACCGATATGACCGGGTTCTGGATTCAATTAACCCACTGAAATTTTTGGAGTTACCATTTTTGGGCTTTTGTTGGCGAAAAATATCGAGGTAGGTTAAATTTTTCCTTGACAAAAACTAGGTGGGGAATACAGTTAAGTCTATGCAGAAAAGTGGTGAAAAGTGGTAAATAATATCTTTCTTGGAGAATATAGGCATTCTATTGATAACAAAAGCAGGGTAGCGGTTCCAAATTCGTACAGGAAGAAACTTCCTCCTGCATCCGAGGGGATGTTTGTCCTGCAGAAAGGTCGCGACAGAACTATCGAAGTCCACCCCCTGTCCGATTGGCGTGAATTCTGGGACCGCACCCTGCGAAAATTGCCGAGATACCAATCCCGCGCTCTAAGATTACGGCGCTATTGTCTTGCGGGCGCTACTGAAGTGGGTTTGGACAGTCAGGGCCGGATTCTGATTCCCAAACGCATGCTGGAAGAGGCAGGGATAAAAACCGAGGTCGTGCTGGCGGGCGCGGGTAAGTATTTCGAAATCTGGGAACCGGGCCGGTATGATGCTTTTATCAAGGAAGCCAGGGAAAACCACGATGCCGACCTTGCCGAACTTGAGCGGCATGGTTGGGGATTGATACCAGAAAATGATGAACCAACCGGTAGAGGTGTTTCACCGTCCGGTCCTGACCGATGAAGTACTGGAGTATCTGCAGCCCGGCACCGGGACTGTTATTGACGCCTGCGTCGGTGGTGGTGGGCATGCCAGGGCAATACTTAAGATTCTGGGCAGAGGTCGACTTCTAGGGATAGATGTTGACCCAGAGGCGATAGCCTCGGCCCGCAGGCGACTGGATAAACAGAATAATGTGGTGCTCGTTCAGGCGAATTATATTGATATGGTTTCTATTGTCAGAAAGTTTGGCTTTTCACCGGTTACAGGCGTGTTGATGGACCTGGGTGTTTCTTTGCATCAGCTCAGGAGTTCGTGTCGTGGTTTTGCTTATGACCGAGAAGGCCCGATTGATATGAGATTTGACCAGACTGCATCTCAGCCTCCTGCGCTCGTATTGCTGCGCCGGGCTTCTGCCAAGAGTATAAAGAAATGGCTGAAGGATTTCGGTCAGGAGCCTTTTGCCGGCAGGATAGCCCGGCGCATATACGAGCACCGAGGTCAGGTTGAGACGACCAAGGACCTGGTTGATTTGGTGCGGCGGTGTGTTCCGGCCCGCCGGGCCAGAAAAACACTCGCCCGGGTTTTTCAGGCATTACGGATTGTGACGAACCACGAGCTCGAAAATGTGCGGGCCGGGTTGGATGCGGCCCTGGGTTTGCTTGTTCCAGAAGGAAGACTTGTGGTTATTTCTTATCATTCGCTGGAGGACCGGCTGGCAAAGGTTGCTCTGCGTGATGCAAAGAAGCAAGGAAGGGTGAGGATTCTGACGCCCAAGCCGGTGTGTCCGAGTTTGGAAGAAGTCGAGAGAAACCCCCAGGCTCGTTCTGCCAGGCTCAGGGCCGGGGAGGTACTGTCATGAAGTTTTTTCTGAGGATTGGGATTGTTGTATTTCTGTGTGCGGTTGCGCTCGGGTATCTTTATATGCACAACCGGAGCTTGAGACTTACAAAGAGGGTTTCAAGGTTGGAAACAACGCACCGGTTCATGACCGAAGAGCTGTATAAAATTCAGTCAGATGTGGATACACTTGCTGATTTTACCAGGTTGTATTCGTTCTGGAAGGCAGATACCAAGTCGGGATTTTCACCTAAAACAAGGGCGGCTCGAATTGCTCATTTTGAACAGGACAGTCTACCGATGTTACTGGCTCATGAGAATTGGTCCCCGTTGAATAACGGGGGAACCCGTTGAGCCCTGATGAGAGCCGGAATAAGTTTGTGCTCGTGGTTCTTCTCTCAGTTTGGGGTCTTTTGCTGGCCCGGATGGGTTATGTGCAGTTGTTTCGCTGGAAGCATTATGAGACCTTGGCACAAAAGCAGCATACTGATTCGTTGCGGTTGAGCCCGGAGCGCGGTCGGGTTTTTGATTATCAGGGTCGGGCTTTGACTGTCAATCAGTCTTACAGCCTGGTTTATGCCTGGCCTCGGAAGGTCAGGGCCAAGGATTCGCTTGCTGCTATCCTGGCAGGAGCCGGTTTAGGCACAAAGCAGGAAGTGCGTGACGAACTTGACCGTCATGACCATATGTTTTGTTTCAGGCAACATATCGACCCGATTCATGCCGGTTCTCTTTGGCAGCGGATAGTGAAGTGCCGGTTCGGCGATTGCACCGCGGTCGAAAGTGAAAGCCGGAGATTGTATCCATATGGTGCGACTTGTGCCAATGTAGTTGGTTTTGTTGGGAACAACCGGGGATTGGCAGGCGTCGAGGCGTGGTATGATTCTGTTTTGCGGGGGCAGTCGGGCTGGGTCCTGATGCAGTTGGACGGGGCAGGACACAGGCTTCCTTATCCCAGTTATCCAAGGTTTGAGCCGGTACCTGGAACGGATATACACTTGACACTGGATGTTGATATACAAGGCATTTGCTTTCGGACTTTGAGCCGGACAGTCACAGAAACAAGGGCGCGAAAAGGGTCAGTAGTTGTGCTGGATGTTAAAACCGGAGGTGTACTGGCCCTGGCGAATTATCCGACTTATGACCCGGCGCGATTCGAGAACTTTGACGCAAGTCTTTACCGCTGTATGCCTGTGTGTGACCAGTTTGAACCCGGTTCTTCTTTCAAGATAGCCATTTGCGCGGCAGCACTTGAAAGCCCGAATGCAGCCCGGCTTACCAGTCAGACTTACGATGTGTCTTCAGGATATATCGAAATAATGGGACACAGGATTTACGATGTTCATGAGCACGGAATCCTTGATTTTGACGGACTCATTGTGCAGTCTTCGAACCCTGGTGTTGCGCTTCTCTCTTCTGAGGTCGACCCGGAGAGATTCTATCTTATCACACGGGGAATGGGTTTTGGCAGCCGCGTCGGCATTGGTCTGCCGGGTGAGGTAAAAGGGATGCTTGATAAACCTTCGAGGCTGAACCCGTTGCGCTTTGCAAATATCGCATTTGGCCAAGGAGTAGCAGTGAGTTTGCTACAACTTGCGGCCGCGTATCTGTGCATTGCGAACGATGGCGTATATGTCCAGCCATATTTTGTCCGTTCGGTAGAAACGAATGGCAGGATTATTTACCAGTCAAGTCGTATTGAGCTCAGGCGAGCGATTAAAGAATCGACTGCTGCACAAATGAAGCGGATTCTGGCGGAGGTCGTGACTGAAGGGACCGGACTCAGGGCACAGATTCCAGGGGTTGAGGCTTGCGGCAAAACCGGGACCGCTCAGAAGATTGAGCCGGATGGAAAATACTCACGGACCCGTGCCTGGATGTCGTTTGCAGGATTTTTCCCGAGAGCAGAACCGAGGTATGTAATCGCGGTGATGATTGATGAACCAAAGACCATCCGGTTTGCCAGCAGTTGTGCCTGCCCGGTTTTCAGAAAAATAGGTGAACAACTGCTGATGCTCGAGCACATGCGCAGTCACAAGGAATTTGTGGATTCCAGAGTCGGTCAGGAAATCGCTGCGATGGACCGTAAAGAAGTGCGATGAAAAAACTGGGAGAGCTGGTTCAAGGAATTCCTTGCACGATACATGGCAACTCGGCAGTCGAAATAAAAGGGATTGCTTACCATTCGGCACGAGTCAAATCCGGTTATATGTTTGTAGCGGTTGACGGCTTCTGTGTTTCAGGTGCCAAGTTTATCGATGACGCGGTGAACCGTGGCGCGGTGGCAGTGGTAACGACAGATTTGAACAAAGTAAGAAAGGGATGGGTGAACATTGTTTTGACCAAGTCGCCCAGGCGGTTTTTGGCCCAGGTATCGAACCGATTTTATGGTTTCCCATCGCACAAGCTTATTCTGGCTGGCATCACCGGGACCAATGGCAAAACAACAACCGGCTACCTGTTGCGTTCAATGGCGAAAAAGATGGGAATTGAACCCGGGTTTATCGGCACAGTGGAATACTGGGACGGGGCAGAGAGTTCCAAGGCGGGCAAGACTACACCCGAGAGTCTTGACCTTGTCCAGATGCTTAGTCGGATGGTGGAGCATAAACTGGGGTTGTGCATCACAGAAGTTTCTTCCCATGGTCTGGAGCTTGACCGTGTTTTCGACCTTGACTTCAAAGTAGGGGTTTTCACGAATTTTAGCCAGGACCATCTGGATTTTCACAAGACCCTCAGGGCATATCGGGAAGCCAAATTGAAGCTTTTCACCGGGCTTTCGCCGGCAAGCTTTGCGGTCGTGAATCAGGACGATAGTGTTGGTCGGGAAATACCTGAAAGGACCAGGGCCCAGGTTCTGAGATATGGAACCAGGGCGGACCTGGAACCTATTCCTGATGTAGTGGGCCGGGTTATAAGTGTTGAGCCTGACGGACTTGAGACCGAAATCAGTTGTCAGGGCAAGACTGTGCCGGTGCGGTTGAATCTGACAGGAAGATATAACCTGCAGAATCTGCTGGCTGCATTCGGGGCCGGCTGTGCCTTGAAGTGGCCGGTTGGAGCGATGAAGGCTGGTGCCGAGTCATTGGAGAGCGTGCCGGGCCGGCTTGAGCTGATGCGTTCCGGCCGCGGGTTTCAGGTATTTGTGGACTATGCCCATACACCGGATGCGTTGCATAAAGTGCTGGATACAGTCCGGGAATTCACAAAAGGTCGTCTGCTTGTTGTTTTCGGGTGCGGCGGAGACAGGGACCGTTCCAAGCGGCCTTTGATGGGTAGAGTTGTTGCAGAACTGGCTAATACAGCAATTGTCACTTCGGATAATCCAAGAAGCGAACCGCCCGATGAGATAATCGGGCAGATAGTCAAAGGCATGAATTGCAGCGGGAAATTTCTTGTTGAACCAGACCGGAAAGAGGCAATCCGCCGGGCCCTGCACGAGGCGCAAAAAGGTGATACAGTGGTTATTGCAGGTAAGGGACACGAGGAGTATCAGATAGTTGGGAATGAGCGCTGTCCTTTTGATGACAGGAAAGCAGTGCGGGAAATCTTAGAGGAGTTGGGCTGATGCTGTACCATCTGCTCTGGCCTTTGCACGAGGCGTTCGGCCCTCTGAATCTCTTTCGCTATATTACTTTCAGGGCTGCGGCTGCGGGTGTTACGGGAATTGTATTGACTCTGGCCTTGGGTCCGGTGCTGATCCGTTCTGTGCGACGGCTGCAACTCGGCCAGAATATCCGGGAGGAAGTTCCAGCGAGTCATAAAAGGAAAGCGGGGACACCAACGATGGGCGGTGTGCTTATCCTTGCTGCAAGCCTTCTAGGGATACTGCTTTTCGGAGATTTGACCAACCGGCTGGTTCAACTTGGAATTCTGATGCTTTTATGGCTGGGCGGACTTGGGTTCTGGGATGACTATGTGAAAGTGCGGCTTGGCAAGCCGCGGGGCCTTTCTAAGACCACAAAACTCGTTGCCCAATTCGCACTGGCGTTGATTGTCGGTGCGGTGCTTTATTTCTTTCCTTTGGAACCGGCAATCCGGTCGCAGACGAATTTTCTGCTGTTCAAGAACATTACCGTCGAGTTTGGCTGGTTTTATATCCCTTTTGTGATGCTTCTGCTGGTTGGTTTCTCAAATGCGGTCAATCTGGCAGACGGGCTTGATGGTCTGGCGGCCGGCCTGGTGATAGTGGCTTTGATCAGTTATGCGATACTTTGTTATGTTTCGGGCAATGTGAATATTGCCGGATACCTGAATGTCATGTTCGTAAGTGGAAGCGGCGAGATGACAGTTTACTGTCTGGCATTGGTTGGGGCCTGTCTTGGGTTTTTATGGTTCAATGCACTTCCGGCCCAGGTTTTCATGGGTGATACCGGGTCTCTGCCTCTGGGCGGGGCCCTGGCCCTGGCCGCAATCGTTTCCAAACAGGAGATACTGCTGCTGCTGATAGGCGGGGTTTTTGTCCTGGAGGCGGTTTCGGTTTTGCTACAGGTGATTTACTTCAGGACCACAGGTGGCAAACGGTTGTTTCGTATGGCGCCGCTCCACCACCATTTTGAGCTCAAGGGCTGGGCAGAATCACAGGTAGTGACAAGATTCATGATTCTTGCGGTTCTCTTCGGCATGCTTGCCTTGGGCAGTTTGAAGATTCGATAATGGAGAAGCCTTTGACAGTTGAGGAACTGAAAAATTGTAAGGTGTTTATATTCGGTCTTGGTCGGGCCGGCATTGCGGTGGGTCGTTTTCTGCTCAGGCTCGGCACTAGGGTGAGCGGATATGATGATAACCCTGCGATTTTCAGCAGACCCATGGTAAAAAGGCTTGCAAAAACAGGCATGAAGGTAGTGCAAAGACCCGGGTCTGCAAAGATAGATTTGGCAATTGTTAGTCCTGGTATCAGCGAGGAAAACGAAGTTGTAAGAGGCCTGCGGGTCCGGGGAATTCCCATTGTAGACGAACTCGATTTGGCAAGTCAGTTTGTGCGAGGGCCTTTGATTGCAATTACCGGAACCAACGGTAAGTCTACTACTACTGCGTTGATTGCCGATATACTCAAACGAGCGGGCAAGCGTGTATTTATCGGCGGTAACATTACTCCGGGTAAACCCTTGTCCGCCGCACTCAATATCCCGAAGCAGGATTTTTATGTTGTTGAGGTTTCAAGCTTCCAATTGGAAAGGGCGCAATGGTTTAAGCCAAAGGTTGCGGTCATATTGAATATTGTGCCTGACCATCTGAATCGGCACCAGACCATGAAAGAATATGCCGAGTGTAAATTCAGGATACTGGACCGTCAAGGCCCTGAAGATTATGCGGTCTTGAATTATGATGACAAGGTTGTGATGCCGGCAAGAAACCGGGGTAAGGCAAAGAAACAGTTCTTTTCCCTGCGGTATAAAGTGGACGGAGCGTATCAGAGACAGGGATGGCTTTTTTCTCAAGGAACGAGGGTTGCCAGAATCAAAGGCATCAGGCTTCGGGGTAAGCATAATCTGCAGAATGCGCTTGGTGCTGTGTGTGTGGTAAAGCTGTTGGCGATTCCTTTGCAACCGGTGCGACAGGCGCTTGCAGGTTTTAACGGGCTTGCACACCGGCTTGAGCTGGTCGCCAAGTTGAACCGGGTGGAATATTTCAACAACAGTATGTGCACAAATCCGACCGCGGGAGTGAAGTCGCTCCAGGCGTTCCATCGTAAGGTAGTGTTGATTACTGGCGGCAGGGAAAAGGATTTACCAGTAAACGATTATGTGCATGCGATTGCAAGAAAAGCAAAATGGGTAGTGCTTCTGGGTGAGAACAGCGAGAAGATGGCACGGCTTTTGTCCGGGGCTGGTTTCTACCGGTTTCAGATTTGTGAAGATATGCGGCAGGCAGTGGCAGTGGCCAAAAAGATGGCAAAGCCCGGTGATGTAGTTTTGTTTTCGCCCGGTTTTGCCAGCTTTGACCTGTTTGCGAATTTCCAGGAACGGGGCAGGGCTTTCAGGAAAGAGGTTGGCAGACTTGGTTAGTCTTCGGGCTGGAAGAAGGCAGCCGAAGAGGCTGGCGCTTTTTTGCCGGCGCAAGGGTAAAGCAAGCGAATACCGTGTTTCCAGCAGTAACACATTCAGAATGCGTCCTAACCATCCGGTTGACGCGTGGTTACTGTTTGTTGTCGTAACCTTGGCAATGATTGGGCTGATTGTTGTTTATGCGGCTACATATCATCTTGGTATCAACTATCTCAAATGGCAATTCATCCGGGCCGGTGTCGGTCTTCTGGCACTGTTTGTGGGCATGAAACTGCGTTATCCAGCACTTGCAGGCTGGCTGGGTAGGAGTCTGGTGGGTCTGGTATTGTTATTGCTGATTCTTACAGTTGTCTGGGGCCGGGCGGTCGGTGATGCAAGGCGCTGGGTCGGTTTTCTTCAGCCGGCTGAGATTGCCAAATTCGTGCTGCCGATGTGGCTGGCAGCATATTTTGCTGAACTCAAGGGAAGGCTGGATAAAGAGTGGAATTTCAGGAATTCGGTAATAAAGCCCGGAGCGGTCGTGTTAATGTTTCTGTTTCTCACCGGGGCCCAACCGGCGATAGGCACTACCGCAATCATGGCGGTTTCTTCCTTATTTCTGTTTTTTATTGTCGGGGTGAAATTCAGGTATCTTGTGCCGATTGGTATTGTTGCAATGATCGGGCTGGTTCTATTGGTGCAATTCGTGCCGTATGCGAATAAGCGTTGGCATGATTTTTCTCAAGGCAAATGCTATCACCAGAAGCAGTCTTTAATTAGCATCGGTTCAGGAGGCCCATTCGGCAAGGGGCTGGGTGAGGGTAAGCAGAAGTTCTATTTCCTGCCCAAGTTGCACACTGATTTTGCTATTGCTGCCATCGGTGAGGAGTTCGGCTTTGCCGGAAGCCTGGCCATTTTCCTGCTTTATGGGGTTTTCTTAGTAAGGGGTATGCAGATTGGCCGGAAGGTAAATACCTATTTCGGTCAGTATCTGACATCGGGGATTGTCATTACGATATTCATGTATGCGTTTGTTCATATCGGCGTTGCCCTCGGGCTTTTGCCGACCACTGGTCAGCCATTGCCATTTGTTTCATATGGCGGTTCGGCTTTGGTTACCAATCTTTTTGCTGCTGGAGTTATTTTGAAGATATCGACGTTCAACAGGAGGCCGGATGAGAATCGTAATGGTCGCGGGCGGTACCGGCGGCCATATATTTCCCGCACTCGCGCTGGCAGATGAGCTTATTAAGCGCGGGGCAGAAATCGTCTGGGTCGGAAGGCCGCAAGGCCTGGAGAGTGAGTTGGCACTGAAGCGCGGATTCCGATTCGAGCCGGTACCGGCCGCAGGTTTTTCAGGCCTCGGGATTTTGGGGAAGGCGCGGTGGTTATGGGCTTTTCTGCGGGCGTTCATTCGTTCCTGCAGCCTGGTGCGTGGGCTTGACCCGGATGCGGTTATTGCCGCGGGTGGTTACGTAAGTGCCGCACCGTTGCTCTGCGCCGAGTTTTCCGGCAAGGCGTTTTTTCTGCTTGAGCAGAACCGGATTCCAGGCCGGGTTACGAAACTTTTTGCATGGCGGGCCAGGGGATGTTTTTTCGCATTTCCTCCGGTTATGGGAACCGGGGATAACTGTATAGTGACCGGGAATCCGTTGCGGAAAGAGATTACGGCCGGCCACAGGCACGATGACGGTCGGACTGTTCTTGTGCTGGGCGGCAGTCAAGGTGCAAGGGCATTGAATTTGGCCGCAATCGATCTTGCTGCCGCACTCACCAATTTCAGATTTATTATCATTACCGGCAGGCGTGACTACAATTTGGTGAAATCCCGCATCAGGTCCGGGAATTGTGAGTTGGTTGATTTTACTGACCGGCCTGAAGAGTTTTACACACAAGCCACTATTGCCATTTCCCGTGCAGGCGGTATGGTCCTGTCAGAACTTGTTACCTTTGGCGTTCCCACCATCCTAGTGCCCTTTCCATATGCCACTGATAAACACCAGGATGCCAATGCAGAGTATCTGGCATCTGTCGGTGCAGCCATCGTTCTGGACCAGAACCGCCTGCCCGGGCTTACTTCTCTGGTGTGCAGCCTGATGACGGACGATGCCCGGCGCAGAGAAATGTCCGAAGCGGCTTACAGAGCGGCCAGTCCTGATGCTGCGCAGGTAATCGCCGAAAGGATTGCTGGATGTTTGGCAGGCTGAAACGGATTCATTTCGTCGGAATCGGCGGGGTCGGGATGAGCGGGATTGCGCTCGTGCTGAAGAATATGGGTTTTGATGTTTCCGGCTCGGATTTGCAAGAGAGCGATACGACAAAGAGGTTGGCTGAAAACGGTATCAGGGTGGCTATCGGCCATGCGGCAGAAAACTGCGGTGATGCTGAAGTAGTGGTATATTCGACCGCAGTCCCATCAGAGAATCCAGAGCTGGAATCTGCACGCAGGAGAGGGATTCCTGTTATCCGACGGGCCGAGATGCTGGCCGAGCTGATGAGGATGAAGTTTGCGATTGCGATTTCAGGCAGTCACGGTAAGACTACGGTCACATCGATTACAGGACATATTCTGGAGCGGGCCGGACTGGACCCGACTGTCGTAATCGGCGGAAGGGTGCTGGGTGCAACTGCAGGTGCCAAGCTCGGCCGGTCCGAATATTTGGTCGCTGAGGCGGATGAGAGTGACCGTTCGTTTCTTGTGCTTTATCCAGCGATAGCGGTCGTGACCAATATCGAAGCAGAGCATCTTGACTTTTACAAGAACCTTGCGGATATCAAGAGGACATTTGTCCGTTTTGTCAACCGGGTACCGTTTTACGGCAGGGTTGTTCTCGGTCTTGATTCACCCGCGGTTCGTTCCATAAGGGCAAGGGTGAAGCGTCGGGTGATTACTTACGGGGTTGACGCAAAGGCGGACTTCCAGGCCCGGGATGTGCAGCTTTATTCGTTTTCTTCGGGATTCACCCTTTTTTATCAAGGCAAGGAAGCAGGAAGATTCAGCATTGGTATGCCGGGGAAGCATAATGTCGAGAACAGCCTGGCAGCGATTGCGGTCGGTGCTGAGCTCGGAGTTGATTTCAAGACCATTGAGCAGGCCCTTGCCACTTTCAGTGGTGTGCACCGCAGACTGGAGCGGAAGGGTGAAAAGAAAGGGGTACTGGTTTATGATGATTACGGTCACCATCCGACCGAAGTGCGGGTAACGATAGCTACATTACGCAACGCATTCAGGGAGAAGAGGATTTGGGTAGTGTTTCAGCCGCACCGTTACACAAGGACAAAATTCCTGGCAAAGGAGTTCGGCAAGGCGTTTGATTCGTCGGATGCGGTTTTGATTACCAGGATTTATGCCGCATCCGAGCCGCCGATTCCGGGCGTGAACGAGAAGCTGATAGTGGATGCGGTGAAATCACAAGGAAGAAGTGGTCTTATTATCCATCATGTGCCAGAGCTTTCTTTTGTGCCCGAGTTCCTTAAGGAAAGGGTGAGGCCTGGCGATGTTGTCTTAACACTGGGAGCGGGAGATATATGGCGGACTGGCGACGAGATTTTGGCACAGCTTTAGCCGGCGCGGCAGTTTGCGTGAAGGCCGATGAGATGCTGGCCGAGCACACGACATTCGGGATTGGCGGGCCGGTTGATTTGTGGGTCGAGGTGAACGATATTGATGCATTGAGAAAGGTTCTTCGTTTCTGTCAGATATCCGGGGTTGAATGGTGGCTGCTGGGCCGGGGTTCTAATGTTCTGGTTTCAGACCAGGGGCTGCGAGGCATGGTTATAAAACTTGGTGCCGGGTTCAGCACGATCGGAGTGCAAGGTGAAACGGTTCGTGCCGGTGCCGCAGCGATGCTCGATGATATTGCCGAAACCGCAGCCCGGGCCGGGTTGTGCGGTGCTGAGTTTCTGGCCGGGATTCCGGGAACGGTCGGCGGCGGCTTGCAAACAAATGCGGGTGCATTCGGCCGGTCATTAGCAGATATACTGGAGAGGGTTACGGTAATGGATTGGGGAAAGGTGCAGGAGCTCGGCCGCAAAGAGCTCAAGAAGGGCTATCGGAAAGCTGTGACCCCGGCAGGAATGGTGGTTACCGAAGTGGTATTGCGGCTTGGGAAGTCTGGCAGCCGGCAGTTGATAGCTGAAAACCAGAACATAAGGGGAAAGCGTTGCACAAAGCAACCTTCCGAACCTTCGGCCGGTTCGTTTTTCAGAAATCCTGAGAATATCGCTGCTGGCCGCATCATCGAGCAGTGCGGCCTCAAAGGGGAAAGGATTGGTGGCGCTCGTGTTTCAGAAAAGCACGCCAACTTTATTGTTAACAGCGGTGGCGCCAGCTTCGCTGATGTTTATGAGCTGGTCCAGATAATCAAGGCCTGTGTAGAAGAGAAGACCGGGATTGAGCTTGGCGAAGAGGTGCAGGTGTTACCCCGCTGGGAGAACGGAAAAAGGAGGTGAGTTTATGGGAAAGTCCAGGCGAACCGCAGCCATTGATATAGGAACTACTAAAGTAGCTTGTGTCGTGGCAGAAACCGATAGCGCAAAGAAAACGACGATTGTCGGATACGGCACTGCCCCACCCGCAGGTTTCAAGCAGGGCGTGGTTGTGGATTTGGACAAGGCGACAGAATCCATGGGTTCGGCTGTTTCTTTGGCCGAGGAGATGGCCGGCGGTAAAGTAAAGACTTATCGCACTTTTGTCGGCATAAACGGCGACCATATCAAACATCTGTCCGGCATAGGTGCAGTGCCGGTGCGCAAGCCGGCAAAGGGCATCGGAACACGGGACCTGGAGGATGTTATCAAGCAGGCCCAGACCATCCGTTTGCCCAATGACGAGCAGATTCTCCATGTGATTCCCACCCAGTTCATCGTTGATGGCCAGAAAGGGGTGCGCAAACCCTTGGAATTGTTCGGGGTAAGACTCGAGGTTGAGGCACTTTTGATTATCGGCGCAGTGACTGCGATTGAGAATATTCACCGGGTTCTTGAGCGACTTGACATCAAAAATCGCTTTCTGGTGCTTCAATCCCTGGCCTGTTCCTTTGCGGTGTGCAGTGAGGACGATAAAGAAATGGGATGTGCACTCGTGGATTTGGGCGGGGTAACCGACTTTTGCATATGCCGTGAAGGAGAAATAAGGTTCACAAAGGTGCTGGGTGTGGGTGCTAATAATATCACCAAGGATGTAGCCATAGGCCTGCGCACCACTTTTTCGCAGGCAGAAAAGGTAAAGCGGGAACATGGTGTTGCGATGGCCAGCATGGTGAAAAAGGACGAGGCGGTTAAGATAGATGATGCTTCAGGCCGTGGCACCAAGCAAGTTTCGCGTCGGCTCCTGGCTTCAGTGATTGAGCCCAGGATGGAGGAGATTCTCAATCTGGTGAATTCTGAGATACACAATAGCGGAATGGCGGAAGGCCTTTCGGCAGGCGTTATTCTGACGGGCGGCGGTTCGATGCTTGAAGGGGTGGATGTCCTGGCCGAACAGGTGCTGGGGATGCCCGTGAAAATCGGTCGGCCGGACCGTTTGGCCGGGCCCAAAGAGGTAATAAACAATCCGGCATTTGCAACTGCAGTAGGCCTTATCCATTACGGAATTGAAGGGAGGTACTTTTATGAGATGCCGCCGGCCGGGGCATGGGAAAGGTTCTGTGAAGAAGTAAAAGGTTGGTTTTCATGATTAAGGAGGAAGCAGATGATTGAACCGGTGGAAGACAGAAAACTTATTCGTATCGGTGTATTCGGTATTGGCGGAGCCGGTTGCAATGCGGTCAATCATATGATTGACACCGGGCTTGCCAATGTTGAATTCTATGCGGTCAATACCGACCTGCAGGCACTTTCAATGTCACAAGCGGCAAATAAGGTGCAGATTGGTGCCCAGCTTACAGGAGGTCTGGGCTCAGGCGGAGACCCGAATATCGGACAGAAAGCCGTAGAAGAGTCGATAGAGATAATCCGGGAGAATGTGACAGGATTCGATATGTTGTTCATTGAGGCGGGCGAAGGTGGTGGAACCGGGACCGGTGCTGCTCCGCTTATCGCCGAAACCGGAAAACAGCAAGGTGCACTGGTTGTGGCGGTAGTTACCCGTCCTTTTGATTTTGAAGGCAAATCCAGGGCACGCAAAGCGGCCGATGGTATCAGAGAACTGCGTTCGCGCGTGGATACGCTGATTGTGCTGCCGAACCAGCGGATACTTGAGGTTCATGGAAAGGAACCTTGTTTTGAGGCGTTCAGGATGGCAGATGAAGTGCTCTTGAATGCAGTGCGGGGGATTTCTGAGATCGTTACATGCCGTCAGCTTATAAATATCGATTTCGCTGATGTCAGGTCGGTAATGGCGGAACGGGGCGGCGCAGTGATGGCCGCAGGTTTTGCAAGAGGTGAAGGCCGGGCAACAGAAGCGGCTCACCAAGCATTGAATTCCCCTTTGATAGAGAATGTGTCAATTGAGACTGCACGCAAGGTGCTTCTGAATATTTCGGGTGATTCAAAGATGACATTGAAGGAGGTAGATGAGGCCGCTTCGATTATCTTCCACTCTACCAATGGTCAGGCCGATATCAGAATGGGTGCGGCCCGGCCAAGGGGTTTGAAAGACGGCATGAAGGTTACGCTTATCGCCACCGGTCTCAATGAACCTTTACCAAATGTAGAGGATGTAGCCGAACTCTTGAACGATGCGGAGTTGTTCCCGGCACGGCGCAGATTTGTAAGTAAGTCCGGCGAGATAACCGTTGACCGGAACGACCTCGAAATCCCGACTTTTTTGCGCCGCAACCTGGATTAGTCTGGTCGTCAGTTCGGCTTGACCGAAGAGATGGTAGACTTACGCTTTTACATGAACCGGCTGGTTCTGGTGCTCGTTTTGTTTCTTTTGCCCGGGTGCGTTAAGAAAAAGCCGGACTATTTTCCGCTCACGAACGGAGCCCGAAGGTCGATGAGGATTTATTCACGCAGGATTGTCGGTTCTGATACCAGCGAAACTACACGGGTCAGGCTGGTTTCGGTTGTCCAGGGTAAGAAGCAATTGCCCGGAATCGGCTTGGTATGGGTTATTGAAGTGCCACGGGACAGCGGTCGGCCATCCCATGTCTATTTCCGCAAGAAAAAGGATGAGATTGTACAGATTGTGTTCTCAAAAGGCAGAAAGCCGGTCAAGCTTCATTATCTTTCTTTGCCGCTTTCTCAAGGTGACCATTGGTACGATACCGAATCCGAGCGTGAGCTTTTTGAGGTTGTTGCCAAAGAAACGGTGAAGCTCAGGGCAGGAACATTTCCGGATTGCTACAAGATTTCGGTCGTCAGCACGACATCAAACCAGGCGACGCTTGAGTGGTTTGCTCCGGATGTAGGGCCGGTAAAATGGAAGAGCCGGGCAGTCTGGTTCAAAGACGGGGTTCGGCACGAACTGGTCCGCAGTGCAGTGCTTGTGCGGTATCAGGTACCGGCCGAGTAAAACAGCTTGAGTTAGTTCGGGAAATCCCGGCGGTTTTTCCCTAATGTCTTACCTTTCCATAGATATTTTCGAGATGGTATTCCAGGGATTCCCTGAGTATGGGATGCCTTTTCAAAGCCAATGGCTTACCTATTCTGTCTATATTGTTATCAATGCTCAGGAGGGTTAGTTTTTCGGGATGCAGTGCAACAACGCCATAGTCGAACATTGCATGGTGGAGTGGGCACAATACGAGCATATTGGTTTCAATGTCCATTCCATTATGCGGACCGCCAAGTGGGCGAATATGGTGGGTTTCGGCATAATTTCTTCCGCCAGGGACCATGAAGGTACGATTGCACACTTGGCAGTGCGAGTTGTATACGGTCTTTAAGAAACGGCTCAATGCGTTGTCGCGAATGACCCTGTTGACAGTGACTGTCTTTTTCATCAAGACTCTTGTTTTATCGGGCACTCGAGGTGTTGGTGTTGGTTCGTCGTTTAAGTCCACTGCTTGCTGTTTTCTTGCTTGTTCCCATTCCTTTTTCCATTCTGTAAATTTCTCAATTCCTTGCGCTTTCCAGAACTCGCTCGCAGGGTTGAAATCATACCCAGTCACGCCTTTAACGTATTCTACAAATACAGATGAGTTCTTATGCATTAAGCCACGGGCCTGTGTTTCACGGAGTTGAATTCCTAGTCTTCGAGCGAATGTTTTCCTTAACTCTTGAACAAGGGAAACCTTTTCGCCTTTTACTCTTTTCCCAAGGAGAGCGAGGTAATATTCAAATCCTATTTCGACTGCGTTTTCGTTCTTTCTCCAGGGAATTCTTCTTAAAGAATTACTTATTTCTTTCCTTTCTTTTCATGTTCCCCAAATCCGAAATCGCGGCCCGTACCGACGACTGCATCACAGTATGGACACACTACATCTGAATCTGGATCAGTAACAAGGCTATGCCGTGCAGTGCACTCGTTGTAGCCTTCACCATTCCAGGACCATTCCTCAGTCATTAGAGCTGTGAACCAAATTCTATCCAGTATCCTTTTGCAATTCCAGCAGCGAATTTCCTTACTTAGTTTTTTATAAGCCATACTTTGTTCCTAACATTTGAGATTCTTTTACCTTCCGATTCTCCCCGCTCTTGAGCTTTCCAGTTCGGCCAACTGAAACATGTATGGCAGACGAGATTTGATTCTTTCTACCAGGGCTGCGTCTTCGAATACTTCTTTCAAGCGACTGGACACTCAATACCTCCATTGGTTGAGGGGATGCACTCGGTTTCGCGGTCTCGGCGACACATTGCGTAACTCCTACCCGTCCAACTTCGTCCGGTCGGGTTGCTTGTCAATCTTCATGGCGGCGAGGTCGGACTCGGGGTCGAATCCTGGCATTTGACAACTGAGTGGTCAA